>NZ_CAXBKN010000065.1:0-17364 GCF_963976135.1 uncultured Maricaulis sp. | reverse complement strand
GGTGCCAGATAGCGCCCGGTCCAGCTCGCCTCGACTTTTGCGACCTGTTCCGGCGTGCCGACCGCAACAATCTCGCCGCCGCCATCGCCGCCTTCGGGGCCGAGATCGATCAGCCAGTCGGCGGTCTTGATGACGTCGAGATTATGCTCGATCACCACGACGGTATTGCCGGTCTCGACCAGCTCGTGCAGGACTTCCAGCAGTTTGCGGATATCCTCGAAATGCAGGCCGGTGGTCGGCTCGTCGAGGATGTAGAGCGTCTTGCCGGTAGCGCGCTTGGCCAGTTCCTTGGAGAGCTTGACGCGCTGGGCCTCGCCGCCGGAGAGCTGGGTCGCGGGCTGGCCGATCTTGATATAGCCGAGCCCGACGCGCTTGAGCGTTTCCATCTTGTCGCGCACGGCCGGGACCGCCTTGAAGAAATCGGCGCCTTCCTCGACCGTCATGTCGAGCACATCGGCGATGGACTTGCCCTTGAACTTGACCTCCAGCGTCTCGCGATTGAAGCGGGCGCCATGGCAGACATCGCAGGGCACATAGACGTCCGGCAGGAAGTGCATCTCGATCTTCACCACGCCATCGCCCTGGCAGGCCTCGCAGCGCCCGCCCTTGACGTTGAAGGAGAAGCGGCCGGGCTTGTAGCCGCGGGTCTTCGAGTCCGGGAGCTGGGCGAACCATTCGCGGATCGGCGTGAAGGCGCCGGTATAGGTCGCCGGATTGGAGCGCGGCGTGCGCCCGATCGGCGACTGGTCGATATCGATGATCTTGTCGAGCTGATCCAGCCCCTCGATGCGCTCATGCGGGCCCGGCACGGTCTGCGCCTTGGCCAGCTTGCGCGCGGCGGCCTTGTAGAGGGTCTCGATCGTCAGGGTCGACTTGCCGCCGCCGGAGACACCGGTGACACAGGTCATCACGCCGAGCGGGAAGTCGGCCGAGATTTTCTTGAGATTATTGCCGGTCGCATCGACGACACGCACGGTGCGCTTCTTGTCGATCTTGCGCCGTTTGGCCGGGATCTCGATCCGCCGTGTGCCGCGCAGATACTGGCCGGTCAGGCTGGCTTCGCTGGCGAGGATATCGGCGGGCACGCCCTCGGCGATGATCTCGCCGCCATGCACGCCGGCGGCGGGGCCGAGATCGACGACATGGTCGGCGGTCAGGATCGCCTCTTCATCATGCTCGACAATGATCACCGTATTGCCCAGATCACGCAGGCCGCGCAGGCTTTCCAGCAGGCGGGTATTGTCGCGCTGGTGCAGGCCGATCGAGGGCTCGTCGAGGACATAGAGCACGCCGGTCAGGCCGGAGCCGATCTGGCTGGCGAGGCGGATGCGCTGGCTCTCGCCGCCGGACAATGTGCCGGAAGCGCGATCCAGCGTGAGATAGTCCAGCCCGACATCGACGAGGAATTTCAGCCGCTCGCGGATTTCCTTGAGGATGCGCTCGGCGATCTGCTGGTCCTTGGCCGAGAGTGTTTTCTCGATGGCACCAAACCAGTCGCGCGCGACACGGATCGGCATTGTGCCGGTCTGGGCGATGTCGTGATCGGCGATCTTGACGCACAGGGCTTCCGGCTTGAGGCGGCGGCCATGGCAGGTCTCGCACGGCTGGGAGGACTGGAAGCGGCCGAGATCCTCGCGCACCCAGCTTGAATCGGTCTCGCGCCAGCGCCGCTCCAGATTGGGGATCACGCCCTCGAACGGCTTCTTCGTCTCGAATTTCCGCAAGCCGTCTTCATAGACGAAGGTGATGTCTTCCTTGGTGCCGAACAGGATCACCTTGCGGAAATCCTCCGGCAATTCGCGCCAGGGCTTGAACATGTCGCCGCCGAAATGCTCCGCCAGCGCCTGCAGGGTCTGCTGGTAGAGCTTGGACGTCGCCCGGCTCCAGGGCGCGATGGCGCCATTGGTCAGCGACTTGTCGCGGTCGGGGGCGACGAGATCCTCGTCGAATTTCAGCGACTGGCCGAGCCCGTCACAGGCCGGGCAGGCGCCGAACGGGTTGTTGAAGGAGAAGAGCCGCGGCTCGATCTCGGCAATGGTAAAGCCGGAGACCGGGCAGGCGAATTTCTGCGAGAAGATCAGGCGCTCGGCCTCGCCGGTCTCTTCGCTGATATCGGCGAATTCGGCAATCGCCAGGCCATCGGCCAGCCGCAGGGCGGTTTCCAGACTGTCGGCGAGGCGGTCTTCCAGGCCCGGCTTGATCACCAGCCGGTCGACCACGACATCGATATCGTGCTTGAATTTCTTGTCGAGAACGGGGGCTTCCTCGAGCGTATAGAACTCGCCATTGACCTTGACGCGCTGGAAGCCGGCTTTCAGCCATTCGGCGAATTCCTTGCGGTATTCGCCCTTGCGGCCGCGCACCACGGGCGCCAGCAGATAGAGGCGGGCGCCATCCTCGAGCGCCATCAGCCTGTCGACCATCTGGCTGACGGTCTGGGAGCGGATCGGCAGGCCGGTGGCGGGCGAATAGGGCACGCCGACGCGGGCCCATAACAGGCGCATATAATCGTAAATCTCGGTGACGGTGCCGACCGTCGAGCGCGGATTCTTCGAGGTCGTCTTCTGCTCGATCGAGATCGCCGGCGACAGGCCCTCGATCGAATCCATGTCCGGCTTCGACATCAGTTCGAGGAATTGGCGCGCATAGGCCGACAGGCTCTCGACATAGCGCCGCTGCCCCTCGGCATAGATCGTGTCAAACGCCAGCGAGGACTTGCCCGAGCCCGACAGGCCGGTGAACACGATCAGCTTGTCGCGCGGCAGGTCCACGGAAACATTCTTGAGATTATGTTCGCGCGCACCGCGCACGCGGATGGTGTCGAGGGCCATGAAATGTCTTTCGTCTGCCGAGTCGCGGGCGGGGAGATATTCCGAACATTTAGAGAACAAGGCGCGCTGCGTCCAGCGGCGAGATGCGGGTATGCTGACACCATGTAGGCAGGAAGTGGAGCTGGGCAAGCATCGGGCCTGTGTTCGATCGGCATGCTGCCGCGCGCCTCGCTGGACTCTGTGCCCCCACTCCGTTCAAATCCCTCCGACTCGCAGGCAAATTTGACCTGCGGAACAGAATGTGAACAAATTGGCCCGGCGCACAAGCCGTGCAACAAGATTTATGGAGAATGGGCGATGGCGGGATCTGTGAACAAGGTCATTCTGGTGGGCAATCTGGGCAAGGATCCGGAGACCCGGCGTCTGCCGAATGGCGATCCGGTGTGCAATCTGCGCATCGCGACCTCGGAAAGCTGGCGCGACAAGACCTCCGGCGAGCGCCGCGAGAAGACCGAATGGCACAGCGTCGTCATCTTCAACGACCAGCTCGCCAAGGTCGCCGAGAATTATCTGAAGAAGGGCGCCAAGGTTTATATCGAAGGCGCGCTGCAGACCCGCAAATGGACCGACCAGAACGGCGTCGACAAATACAATACCGAAATCGTGCTGCAGAAGTATCGCGGCGAATTGCAGATGCTCGACAGCAAGGGCGAGGGCGGTGGTTCCTATGGCGGCGGTGGCGGTAGTTTTGAGTCGAACGAGCGTTCGCCTCAGCGCGCGGTTGACGGGCCGAAGGAAGATTTCCGCAGCGCTGACATGGACGATGAAATCCCGTTCTAGCCGGACCCGTTCCAGCCAGTCAGAGGGCCGTCGCGGGACAGAGGAGCTGATGATGCGTATTCCATTGATGATCCTCGCCGGCTTCCTGCTGGCGACGCCGGCCTGGGCGCAGGGCGCGGACGACAATATGCGCCATCCCGCGATCATGTCGGTGATGGATGAGGGCACCGAGTCGCAATTTGTCGTCGGCGATGCGGCCTGGGGTGATGTTCTGGTCACCCTGGCGACCTTGCAGGGCAGCGCGCCGGACCGGGCGCCGGTGATCGCCGAGCAATTATGGCAGCGGCGCGATACCAATCCGCCGATCTTCCTGTTCGAGGTCGCACGCCTGACCGTTGAGAGCGATCCGGACCGCGCCCTTCATGCCTATTTCCTCGGGCGTGCCCGGACGATTTATGACGCTTCGCGCTGCATTGATCCGACGGCGCTTGCGGTGGTCACCGCCTCATCCCAGCAGGCCGGTCCGGCCGTGACGGCCTTGATGAATTCGGATACGGCGCGCATGGAAGCGGCGCTCGCCGCCGTGATCGAATCCGGTGAAGTCTTCACCAGCCAGGCCTCACCCTGGTGGGCCTGTTCCTACGGCAATGCAGCCTATTATGCCGCCATCAACAGCGCTCCGATGCCGGGCGCCGAATGGCTCAAGGTCGAAGCTGTCTGGCCGGCTTTGCGCACGGCGATCAGCAATAATATGAATGCCAATCTGGCCCGGGTCCGCGAAGGCCAGCAGGCCGAATCGCAATAGGGGCGGTAGCGGACACCATCCGCGGCTGAGGGGCGAGCGGCCATGAAAATCCTCATCACCGGGGCATCCGGCTTCATCGGATCGCACCTGGCCGCACGGCTGAACAGCAGCGGCCATACGATCATCGCCGCCGGCCGGCAGATTGATGCGGCGCAGCGCCGCGCGCCGGATCTTGACTGGGTCGCCTGCGATTTCCGCCATGACAGCGCCGCCGACTGGTTGCCGCGGCTGGCCGGCATCGATGCGGTGATCAATTGCGTCGGCGTGTTGCAGGACGGGCTCGGCGATAGCAGCCGTGCCGCCCATGTCGATGGCGCCGCAGCCCTGTTCCAGGCTTGTCGCGAGGCCGGTGTGCGGCGGGTGATCCATATATCCGCGGTCGGTGCGGACGCGGCCTCCGGCTCGGCCTATGCCCGCGACAAGCAGGATGGCGAGGCGGCATTGATCGCGCTCGATCTCGACTGGGTCATTCTGCGGCCTTCGCTGGTGATTGCGCGCAATGTCTATGGCGGCACGGCGCTGGTGCGGGCGCTGTGCGGTATTCCCTGGCTGACGCCGCTGGTCGGCGGCGAGCAGGTGTTTCGCCCCATCGCGGTGGAGGATCTCGGCGCCGCGGTCGGCGATCTGCTGCGGCCGGATGCGCCGTCGCGGGTGTGCTGGGATGTCGGTGGGCCGCAGCGCGTCACCATGGATGAACTGGTGCGCGGCTATCGCCGCTGGCTTGGTTTCGGGAAGACGCGGATCTGGCATGTGCCGCGCTGGCTCGCGGCGCCGGCCTTTGCCGTTGGTGATCTGCTGGGCTGGATGGGTGTGCGCACTTCGATGCGGACGACGGCGCTGCAACAGCTCGATCACGACGTGGAGGGCGACCCCTCCGGCTGGCTCGACGCGACCGGTGCGACGCCGCGCGGTTTCGACGCCTATCTCGCCAGCGACCCGGCCGGGCTGCAGGATCGCTGGCATGCCCGGCTCGGCTTTGCCCGCCCGGTCGCGCGCTGGGTGCTGGGTCTCTATTGGCTGGCGACGGGCATTCTTTCGCTGACGATTGCCAGCGACAGCGCCTATTCCGTGCTGCAGGCAGCGGGCTACAGCCCCGCCATGCAGGCCTTCCTGCTCTGGTTCGGCTCGGCCTTCGACATCGCTGTCGGCGCGGCGATGATTGCCAAATGGCGCGTGCGCTGGATCGCGGCGGTCATGATCGCCGGCACTTTCGCCTATATCCTGGCGCTCAGCCTGACCCTGCCCGGCCTGTGGGCCGACGCGCTCGGGCCGATTCTGAAAGTCTTCCCGATGATGGCGCTGGCGCTGATGATTGCGGCAACCGAGGATGAGCGCTGATGGAGCTCTATTTGGTCACCAAGACCGCCCATATCCTCTCCTCAGGCGTGTTGTTCGGCTCCGGTGCGGCGATCGCCTTTTTCCTGCTGATGGCCTGGCGTTCCGGCGATGCACCGGGCTTTGCCCTGGCGGCGAAACATGTCGTGCTCGCCGACTGGGTGTTTACCACCACCGCCGTCATCGCCCAGCCGCTGACGGGAGTGGCGCTGGCGCATCTGGCCGGCTGGCCGCTGACGGCGCCCTGGCTCTTGATCAGTTATGGGCTCTACATCTTCATCGGCGCCTGCTGGCTGCCGGTGGTGTGGATCCAGATCGAAGTGCGGCGGCTGATGGCGGCCGCGGTTGCGGCCGGGGAGGCTGTCCCCGACCGCGTGCACCGCCTGATGCGGATCTGGTTTGTGCTCGGCTGGCCGGCCTTCATCGCATTGATTGCGATCTTTGGCCTGATGGTGGCGCGGCCGGGCTGGACCTAGCCGAGCAGCAGGCCGGTGACCGACCCGTCTGCCGCGTATTCGATGACGACCGGAATGGTTTCACCGGTCTGCGGATCGCGTAGGTGCAGCTCGATCATGTCCTGGCTCTCGAGCACGGCAACGAGCGCTGCATCACCGAAATCCTGGTGCACCTGGCGCATCATTTCCAGATGTCCCTCCATGGGGGCGACGGCACGCATGTCATCGCTCATCCGGTTGAGGACATAGTCGCGCCAGACAGCCTCATCATCGCTGGCGATCATGGCGAGGAATTCGGCGGCGGCGCGTCCGCCGGCGGTGTCCGGCAGGGCGGCGGGATCGGCGAGTACCTGGCGCGGACGCTGCACCTCGAACTCCTGGTCCATCAGTGCCGCGACCAGCGCTTCGATGGCCCGGTCGGCAGAGACGCTGCGCTGATTGGTGGTGGCGAACAGCTGATAGCCCTGGTCGGCCAGCACGCGCCAATGTGAGTTGAAGGAGCGATTGCCGCCATTATGCCAGTAGATGCGGCCAAATTGCGGATCGTCCTCGACCACGAGGCCATAGCCATAAAAGGACGGCGCGCCTTCGCCTTCGCGGACCAGCGGCGCATGCGCCAGGTCGCGCGCGGCCGGCGAGACAATGGTCGCATTCTGATAGGCGTGTTCCCAGGCGATCATATCGCGTGGTGTCGAGACCAGACCGCCATTGCCGATCAGATTCCAGTTCGGTGCATGCCCGCCCCAGGAGGCGTCGATTACCGGTTCGCCCCGACTGCTGCGGGCTGCCAGCGCGTCGTCATAGACCGACAGATAGCCGGTCTGTTCAATCCCGGCCGGCACCAGGAGATCATTGACGAGATAATCCTCATAGGTGCGCCCGGTCACGCTTTCGATGATGGCGGCGAGAAAGCTGAAGCCGAGATTGGAATAGCGATAGGCCGAGCCCGGTGCATGCAGGAGCTCGGCGGCGAAGCCCTTCTCGCGGACGCTGTCCCAGCCCTCGTCCGAGAAGTCATCACCGACCGCATCGGGCAGTCCCGCCGTGTGGGTGAGCAATTGCTGCACCGTGATCGCGGCCTTGTCACCGGGCACGTCAGGGAAGAAATCGGCCAGGGTCGCATCGGGCGAGAGGCGGCCGGCATCGACCAGGCTGGCAATCGCCATGCCGGTAAAACTCTTGGTGATCGAGAGGATGTCGACCTGGGTGTCGAGGGTGAAGGGGCGGCGGGTGGCGGGATCGGCGAAACCGGCCCCGCGCGCGAAAATGATCTCGCCATCGCGGGCGATGGCGGCAAAGCCGGTGAAGCCGGCCTGCGCCAGCTCGTCGAAACGGGCATCGAGCCGCGCCTCCAGTGCCGCTTCGGGCTGGGCCGTCGCGGCGGGAAGCATGAGCGGGGTTGCGACCGCCAGGGTGAGGGCGAAGCGCGCTATCGCCAGGGGAGATGAAAAAGCTTTCATGGGCAGGGCCTTCCTGTCTTGTGCTAGAAGGTGAGGCCTAGGAAAACCCTGCTATCCTGTCCTGACGAAAACATTTTCGAGAGATGATGATGAATATGTCCAGCTCCGTTTCAACGCGCCGCTCCGCTGCTGTATCGACCGTGCAGATCGGCGAGGCGGTCTGCGACCTGCGCAATGGCGTGCTGGAAATCGGCGGGCGCAGCCATCGGCTCGAACCGCGCCTGGCCGGCGTGCTCGACCTGCTGGTGCGCCGCGGCGGCGCGCCGGTAACGCGCGATGAATTCCTTGAAACGGTGTGGGATGAGGATGGATCGGACGAGGCGCTCAACCAGGCCATCTCGCGTCTGCGGCGCCTGCTTGGCCGGTCCGACCTGATCCTCACCCTGCCGCGTGTCGGCTACCGGCTGGCCATTGATCCATCGCCGGCCGCATTGGCCGGATTGCCCGCGCGGGCGCGGCCATCGGTCTCGATCGGCGATCTGCTTGCCGGTCTCGACCGCGGCAGTTTCATCGCCGGCTTCTGTGCCGCGGCGGTGATCGCAGGCGCGCTGTTCGCCGTGTTTGGCACGCGTGTGATCGAGCGCGAATTCCAGGTCCTGACCGTGGATGCCACCCCGGCCGGCGAGTCGATGGTCCTGAGAGAGACGGATCGCTGACAGGACCGGCGCCAGAACCCGCTCTGGGCCCCGATCAGCGCCCCTTTGGCGACGGAGCTTGCTGCGGGCCAAAACCGCTATAGTCGAAACTGTCATCGAGGCGGCCATTCCAGCTGCGCGACGGTGCTTCATGGCAATTGCCGATCAGCGCATCCCATTCGCCCGGAAAGCCGGGCTGCAGGAAATCGATCTCGACGCGGCCCCAGTGATGGGTGATCGCCCCGTTCTCGTCGGCCACCGCGACATCGCAGGCTGGCGTCCGTGATCCCGCGTTTTCCGGCTCGGTCCAATAGCCGGTGAAATGGCCGCGATTGTCGAAATTTCCGGCGAGGCCGCGGATATAGGTGCGGTGTGCGACCGGGCCGTCATAGTGCAGGAAAACGGCATATTGGCCGATTTCATCTTCATAGATGACCGGGCCGAGCTCGGTGACCCAGGCCTCATCGGCCAGGGCGGGCGCGGCGGCCAGCGCCAGCAGGGCTGTGCCCAGGCAGACAGTTTTGTACATGATGATTTCCCCCGATTTGAACAGACGGCCAGTGTGCGGTGTTTTCCCGCCGCACGCTAGGGCGCGGTGATCACCGCACAGGCGATGCGCGCGCCGGCGCCGCCGATGGGCTGGCTCACCTGATCGTCGCTGCCGGCATGGATGACCAGGGCCGAACCGTCTTCGTCGAGCAGGGCGGGCGCGGTGTCGCTGCTGTGCAGGCTGACGCGCGTGGTGTAGAGCTCGGCGCGGATCGAGCCATCCGCATCGACCCAGAGATTGGGCAGGTCGGCATTGTCGGGGCCTTGCGCGTTGAGCAGGCCGTGCTGGCGTCCCGACGGGTTGATATGGCCGGCCGAAGAGGTGAAGTCCTCCGACGAGCAATCGCCAATGCTGTGCAGATGCGCGCCATGCCACTGACTGCGCGCGTCTTCGGGCAGGCCATCGGCCTCGATGCGGATGACGACACCTTCGGGCCCCTGATGCAGGCTCACCGTGCCGGCGGGGCTGCGATCGCGGATGATCAGCGCGCCGCTGGCGGCAGCGATGGTGTGCGGCTGTTCGGCGGGCTCGCCCTGGGCGCAGGCCGCGGCGGGCAGCAGGAGAAGGGCGGTCAAGGGCAGGATGCGTGACAACATGATGGTCTCCATGGGGGGCAGACAGTTGGGCCTCAGCTTTTACGCCCGATGGCCGCGTCCGGCCAGTTCAGTGCGCGATCCGGTCTGCGCATCGCGCGGGCCCTGCGAGGAGCGTGTGGGAATTAAACGTAATCCTTTCGGCGATTTAACGCTGTCCGGACACGGTTTTGCGTGCATCGGGACGCGGGATTTGTTTTCATGGCGCGGGAAATCCGTTCGGGTTCGGGCCGGGCCGACGCGCCGGCCCTGCAACAGGGAAAGCGTGACGCATGATGACAGACCGCCACGAGAAACGTTCTGAATCACTGGAAGTCCGGCTCGGCCATACCGCCAAGCAGGCCTTCATGGCGGCCTGCCGTGAACGTGGCATCACCGCCAGTGAAGCCGTGCGGCAATTCGTGGAAGCCTATCCCGTGCGTCCCGTCCGGCGCCCCTGGGCCCGTTTGCCCTTCAAGCTCACGGAGTTACCCATGATGATGACAATTCCAGCTGCCCTGGCGGCCACCCTTGCGCTGACCGCAGTCACGGCGATCATGCCGGTTCAGACCGCCACCGCTGACCGCGACGACCCGGAACAGCAATTTGCCCGGGTCGATGCCGACGCCGACGGCTATTTCAACCGCGTCGATCTCTATCATCTCGCCGGCCTGACCGATGACGGACGGCTCGGCGAGGGCCTGCGCAGTGAGGCGATGGCCTCGATCACCGAGGCAATGGCCGAATTTGGTCCGGCGGCGCAGGAAACCCTGCTTGACCCGCGTTATATCGAGCGCGTGCTCAGTGATGCCGAGGCGGGGGCCCGGAGCGGCGTCGATGAGGTGTTCGACGAGATGGACGCGGATAGCGATGGTCGCGTCAGCCGTGCCGAATTCCTGGCGCATGCCGACTGAACCGAGGCGCCCGGCCTAGTTGGCCGGGCACCGCCCCCCGGTGATCCGCGCCACCTCGGCCGGATCGCCATCGGTCGGCGCCGGATCGAGGCCAAGCGCACAGGCGATCATCAGATAGACATCGACGCTTTCGAAGGCCGCCGGACGCGTGCCAGCGGGGAAGATCGGACCGGCGCCGATGAAGGTCGCGCCCATGCTCTCATCGCGATTGTCATAGCCGTGGGCACCATGCATGCCCGCCGGCCAGGGGCCGGAAAAGTCTGCATCGCTCAGCGTCAGCAGCCAGCCCGGCTCGGCGAGTACCAGCAAGTCGGGGCCGCGATCGGGATGGTCGAAATGCCAGGCGTCCGGCATGGCGCCGCGGCGATAGACCGAGATGCGGTCATCGGCACCGTTCAGTGCGGTATAGACGCGGTCGACGATCTCGCCATCGCCATAGCCCATCACCAGCGGTTCGAGCCCGGCACCGTAGCGGCCGGCGAATTCCGGGATGAAGAGCCCGTCCAGATCGGCGAGCGCATCAAGGGCAATGCGCCGCTCCATCGAGACCGGCACCATGCCGTGATCGGAGACGATGATGATATTGGTGCGCTCGATCAGGCCGCGCCGGGTCAGCCCCTCGACCAGGGCGCCGACCAGGGCATCGACGCGGGCGACGGCCTCGCCCTCCTCGGGCGTGAAGGGGCCGGCGCGGTGGGTGATGGTGTCGACATGGTCGAAATAGATCGTCGCCAGACGCGGGCGCTGTCCGGCCGACGCATCGAACCAGGACAGCACTTCCGCAACGCGGTCCTCATAGGGCATTTCATGGACATAGGCGTGCCAGATCGAGGGGCGCACGCCATCATGCTCGATCTCCGATCCGGGCCAGAACATGGTGCCGGAGCGGATATTCTGGGTCTCTGCCGTGATCCAGATCGGCTCGCCGCCCCACCAGCGCGGATCCTGCGCGCCGCCCTCGCGATTGGAATAAACCGCGTCGAAGCGCCGGTCATAGGGCGCATTGGAGATCATGCCGTGGCGATCCGGATAGAGGCCGGTGGCGAGCGAGTAGAAATTGGTGAAAGTCTTGGACGGCATCACCGGGATCATGTGGTCCGGCCGCGTACCGCGCGCGGCGAGCGCGCGCAGATTGGGCGCGTCCCAGCGGTCGATCGCATCAAAGCGCAGCCCGTCGAGGCCGATCATCAGCACGATCGGCTCTTCGCTGGCAGCGGGCGGTGATGGCGTATGGGCGCAGGCGGTGAGGGCGAGCAGGGCGAGGCTGGCGAGCGCCCGGAAGAGCAGGTTCGAATCTCTCATCGTCTTCATTCCGTTGGGCCGGTTGAAACATCCATGGCCATCAGCTCTGGGCCGCAGGATTCGTCACCCCGATGCCTTTGGCAAGCGGGCCTGGATTAGCACCGGTCCGAGACAGTTTCTTGTCAGCCTTCGGGCCGGTCCCGGCGCCGCGTCGCAACCGCCCAGCGCATTTGCCCTACGGGCCTGCGATTGTTAAGTGTTGATGACAGGAAAGCCGCCTGATTCACGCACCGATTCTGTGTGCTCGATACAAGGCGGCATTTTGCATTGCGCAGCGGGGTTTTCACCCGGCAGCGACGCGAATGAGAGAGGACCGCCTTGAGCGATCACGATGATGTTCTGACCCCGCCACCCGGTCTGCCGGAAGGCGTTGGCAATATTTCCATCGAAGACGAGATGCGCACCTCCTATCTCGATTACGCGATGAGCGTGATCGTGAGCCGGGCCATCCCGGATTCGCGTGACGGTCTCAAGCCGGTGCACCGCCGTATTCTCTGGTCGATGCATGAAAACGGCTACACGCCGGACAAGCCCTATCGCAAGTCGGCGCGGGTCGTCGGTGATGTGATCGGTAAATACCACCCGCATGGCGATCAGGCCGTCTACGACTCGCTGGTGCGCATGGCCCAGCCCTGGTCGATGCGTCTGCCGCTGCTCGACGGGCAGGGCAATTTCGGTTCGGTTGATGGCGATCCGCCGGCCGCGATGCGTTATACCGAAGTGCGCATGGACAAGCCCGCCAGCGCGCTCTTGGCCGATATCGACAAGTCCACCGTTGATTTCCGCGAAAACTATGACGGCCAGGAAAGCGAACCGACGGTTCTGCCGGCCCGCTTCCCCAATCTTCTGGTCAACGGGGCTGGCGGTATCGCCGTCGGCATGGCGACCAATATTCCGCCGCATAATCTGGTCGAAGTGATCAATGGCACGCTGGCCCTGCTCGACAATCCGCTGATGGGCGAAGAGGAATTGCTTGAGCACATTCCCGGTCCGGATTTCCCGACCGGCGCCCAGATTCTCGGCCGCTCCGGTGCCCGCAGTTCGGTCGCGACCGGGCGTGGCTCGATCATCATGCGCTCGCTGACCAGCGTCGAGGAAGTGCGCAAGGATCGCATGGCGATCATCGTTCACGAGATCCCCTTCCAGGTGAACAAGGCGACGATGATCGAAAAGATCGCCGACCTTGTACGCGAGAAGAAGATCGAGGGTATTGCCGATCTGCGCGATGAATCCGATCGCACCGGCATGCGCGTTGTCATCGAGCTCAAGCGCGATGCCAATGCCGATGTCATCCTCAACCAGCTCTATCGCTGGTCGCCGATGCAGACGAGTTTCGGCGCCAATATGCTCTCCCTGGTGCGTGGCCGCCCGCAATTGCTCGGGGTCATGGATATCCTCAAGGAATTCCTGCGCTTCCGCGAAGAAGTCGTCGCCCGCCGGGCCAAGCACGACCTCGCCAAGGCGCGCGACCGCGCGCATGTGATCGTCGGTCTGGCGCTCGCCGTCGCCAATATCGATGAAGTCATCGCCCTGATCCGTGCGGCGCCGAATCCGGCCGCGGCGCGCGAAGGCCTGATGGCCCGCGCCTGGCCGGCGCATGATGTGGCGCCGCTGGTCAGCCTGGTCGCGGATCCGCGCTCGGTGCTGCAGCCGGACGGGACGTTGAAACTGACCGAGGAACAGGCGCGGGCCATCCTCGAACTGCGCCTCAACCGCCTGACCGGTCTGGGCCGTGACGAACTGGGCAATGAGGCCGCGACCCTGGCCGAACAGATCGCCGACCTGCTCGATATCCTGCGTTCGCGTGACCGGGTGATCGAGATCATTCGCGACGAACTCACCGATGTGCGCGAGAATTTCGGCACGCCGCGCCGCTCCATCTTCATTGATGGCGAGTTCGATTTCGAGGACGAGGATCTCATCCCGCGCGAAGAGATGGTCGTCACCGTCACCCATGGCGGTTATGCCAAGCGTACGGCCCTGTCCGATTACCGGGCCCAGCGCCGCGGCGGCAAGGGCCGCTCGGGCATGGCGACCAAGGACGAGGATTTCATCACGACCCTGTTCGTGACCTCGACCCACGCGCCGCTGCTCTTCTTCTCCAATCGCGGCATGGTCTACAAGACCAAGGCCTGGCGTCTGCCCCTGGGCGCGCCGAATACGCGCGGCAAGGCGATGATCAATCTCCTGCCGCTCGACCAGGGCGAGACGATCACCTCGATCATGGCGCTGCCGGAAGACGAGGACAGCTGGAGCGAGCTGAATGTGATGTTCGCGACCGGCCGCGGCACGGTTCGCCGCAACCGCCTGTCCGACTTCGTCCAGGTCAATCGCAATGGCAAGATCGCGATGAAGCTGGAAGAGGATGACAGCATTGTCGCCGTGCGCCTGTGCACCGAGGCGAATGATGTCTTCCTGGTCTCCAATCGCGGCCGCGCCATCCGCTTCCCGGTTGATGATGTGCGCATCTTCGCCGGCCGTTCCTCGGTCGGTGTGCGCGGTATCCGTCTGGCCGCGGGCGACAGCCTGATCTCGATGGCGATCCTCAATCATGTTGACGTCACCTCGCCGGAAGCACGCGCCTATCTCAAACACGCCACCGCCATGCGCCTGGCGCTCGGCGATGAGAGTGATGACCCGGCCCTGGCCGACGCCTCTGGAGCCGATGCCGCCGATGGCGATGATGACGGCGAGATTGCCGCCCTGTCGCCGGAGCGTATCGCCGAGCTCGGCGCCGCCGAGGAATTCCTCCTCACCGTCGGCGTCGATGGCATGGGCAAGCGCTCCAGCGCCTATGATTACCGCGTCATGGGACGTGGCAATCAGGGCGTGGCCGCGACCGATCTCAAGCGCGGTGTCGAACTGGCGGCCAGTTTCGCCGTCGATGACAGCGACCAGATCATGGCCGTCACCGATGGCGGGCAATTGATCCGCTTCCCGGTCGACACAGTGCGCATTGCGGGCCGTTCGACCCGCGGCGTGCGTCTGATCCGGCTCAATGAGAAAGAGAATGTTGTCGCCGTCGTGCGCATCCAGGATGCCGGCGATGAGGATGAGGGCGGCGAGAATGACGGGGAGCATGACGGGTTTGACGGCGAAGCCGGCAATCCGGACGCCAGCGCCTCCGATGCGGGCGGCGCCGCCGAGGACTAGTCAGGCCGGGGGTGGGCCTGTCGCTCGCGGCACGCTCACCCTGCGCCTCGACAGGCCGTTCTGATCCCGTGTCTCTGGTCGCGATAATGCCGGACGCCAGTGATCGAAGCGGCGTGCCGGGCTTGCGGCAACCGGGTCCGCGATGATGTCCGCATCCCGCCGGCATTTGACGCACAGGCATTGGTGTCTGGCCCGGGGAAGGCCGGATTTTTCGGCAGACCCGGGCATGCCTTGCGGGCGGCTTGCAGTTTCAGGCGTTTAAAATCCCGGCCAAACACGGTAATAGGCGATAAGTTGGTGAAAGCTGCGGGCAGATAGCCTCCGCCGGGAGAGTTGATTTTCATGACCCGAACCGCGCTGTATCCAGGCACTTTCGATCCGCTCACCAATGGCCATCTCGATATTATCGGACGGGCGGTGAAGCTGGTTGATCGCCTGATTATCGGTGTCGCGATCAATGCCGCCAAACAGCCCTTGTTCACGCTCGAGGAACGGGTCGAGATGATCCGCTCGCAAGCGGCCCAGTTTGGTGACAGCACGCTGATCGAGGTGCAGCCCTTTGAAGGCCTGTTGATGCATTTCGCTGAACAGGTCGGGGCGCAATCGATTGTGCGCGGACTGCGCGCCGTCTCCGATTTCGAATACGAGTTTCAGATGGTGGCGATGAATCAGCAGCTCAATGATGATATCGAGACTGTCTTCCTGATGGCCGATCCGCGCCACCAGGCCATTTCATCGCGTCTGGTGAAGGAAATCGCCTCGCTGGGCGGTGAGGTCTCGGCTTTTGTACCCCCGGCGATCAAGGTTCGTTTGAAGGAGCGTCTCGCGTGATTAAACATTTCTCACTCTCCCTTGCCCTGGCAATCGGGCTGTCGACGGCGGCTTGCGCGCGTGAAGCCGATAGCGGCGAGATCAATGATGCCGGTATCGCCACCCTGGTCCAGGCCGAGGCCACCCAAGGCGGAAGCGCTGCGCAGGCCTATGATTTCCCCGAAACCGCCTGGCGCGATCTTGATCCGGAAAACACGCTCTATATCGAAACGCCGCATGGCCGCATTGTCGTCGAGCTGGCGCCGGAATTTGCGCCGGCCCATGTTGAGCGCATCAAGACGCTGGCGCGGGCGCAATTCTATGATTTCCTCGTCTGGCACCGCGTGCTCGATGGCTTCATGGCCCAGGGTGGCGGCGCGCGCGGCAATCCCAATCACCGGACCGATCTGCCATCATTGAATGCGGAATTCACGGTTCGCCGCGGCGCAGAATTGCCGGTCAGCGAATTGCAGGACCGCGTCATCAATCGTGGCTCTGGCTCGGCATCGGCCAAGGCCGGTTTCTGGAATGGCTTCCCTGCGGGCACCCAGACGCTGGCGGCTGCGGCCCTGACCGGCGACGGCATGATCAATAGCTGGCTGCTGCATTGCACCGGCGCCGCCGCCATGGCGCGCACCAATGATCCCAACAGCGCCGGCAGCCAGTTCTACATCACCCGCGGCGATGCCGAGCACCTCAACGCAATCTATACCGTCTGGGGCCGGGTCCGCGCCGGTCAGGACGCGGTCAACGCGTTGCGCGTCGGCACGCTGGGCCAGGATCCGGGCTTTGTGCCGGACACGATCGACTCGATGCGCATCGCCGCTGACCTGCCCGAAGCCGAGCGCACGCCCGTCCAGGTGATCGACACGCAGAGCGCCGCCTTCACCGCCTATCTCGATTCACTGCGCAATGCCGCCGGCGCCCTGCCGGATGTTTGCGAAATTTCCGTGCCGACACGAATTCTGGAGTAAATTCAATGGCTGAAGAACAACTCGTATTCACCCTCGAAACGGGTGATGTGACGATCAAACTACGCCCCGACCTGGCGCCCAAACACGTCGCCCGCATCACCGAACTGGTGAAGGAGGGCTTTTATGACGGTCTCAATTTCCACCGCGTGATCGACGGTTTCGTTGCCCAGGGCGGTTGCCCCAATGGCAATGGCATGGGCGGATCGGGCACCAAGATCCCGGCCGAATTCAATGCCGAGAAACATGTCCGCGGCACGATGTCGATGGCGCGCTCGTCCGACCCGAATAGCGGCGACAGCCAGTTCTTCATCTGCCTGGATGCCGTGCCCTATCTCGACAATCAATACACCGTCTGGGGTGAAGTGATTGACGGCATGGAACATGTCGACGCCATCCCCAAGGGCGAACCACCGGCAAAGCCTGGCAAGATCGTCAAGGCGAGCATTGTCGAGGTTTAAGCTTCGACGCATGTGCTGAAATAAAGAGCCGCGATGCCCTGGGTGTCGCGGCTTTTTGTTGTTCTCAATCCCACCCACGCCGGGCGGCGCGCTCCCTGAAATCCTTGCCTAGCAGGGCGCCAGACTGGACTCCCGGCTTGGTTTTCAGGGCGGGGTGTGGCCCTGCGCGGGGCCAATCATTCAAAACACACAATACACATTTCCCCCGGCCTTGTGCCGGGGCCTGCCGGAGGGGAATCCAGCCAGGTGGCCAACGCATGGCAGGCCCCGGAATTCGCTGCGCTCCTCCGGGGGAAGTGTGATCGGGAAGCAGAGGGCCGTCGGGTCACATCGTTCAATTTGAAAACACAAATTTTGTCATCCCGGACGGATGCCCGGACGCGTCAGCGA
>NZ_CAXBKN010000064.1:0-17549 GCF_963976135.1 uncultured Maricaulis sp. | reverse complement strand
TCGTTCAAGCGGAAAGCGCGCACAAGGAGGCCGAAGAGGCGCTCAAATCGGCGACTGATGCGAGGGCGGCGCGGGACGTTCGGATCGAGGAGCTTGAGGCTCACCTCGTTCAAGCGGAAAGCGCGCACAAGGAGGCCGAAGAGGCGAGCCGAGTCGAAGCCGAGAAAGCACTCAAATCTACCATCGCAACGATGGGCGCTCGGGACGTGCGGATCAAGGAGCTTGAGGTTCAACTCGTTCAAGCGGAAGGCGCGCACAAGGAAGCCCAAGAGGCGCTCAAATCGGCGACTGACGCGATGGCGGCGCGGGACGTTCGGATCGAGGAGCTTGAGGCTCAACTCGTTCAGGCGGAAAGCGCCCACAAGGAAGCGGCAAAGGCAAGCCGGACCGAGGCCGAGGAGGCGCTCAAGGCGGCGACTGACGCGATGGGCGCTCGGGACGTTCGGATCAAGGAGCTTGAAGTTCAACTCGCTCAAGCTGAAACCGACCGTCAATCAGAGCATGCGAAGGCCGAATCCCTGCAAGAAACTCTGATTGCTCGGACGGCCGAGCATGCTGCAGCCCGGTCCGATCTCGCGGTAGCCCTGCGGATGCAGGCGATGCTGCAAGGCGATTTGCGCGATCTACAGACCCGCTATGCCGAGACGTTGAGCGTGCGACAACAACAGGAAGATCTGCTGTGCAAGCTGACGCCGCGTCTGCAGGAAGCGGCCCGGCACATTCAGGATCTTTCGGTCCTGCAGTCGGAGGAGCCGGATCAACTCGGCCAGGCCAAGGCCAAAAAGCCGCGGGGCCGCAGGCCCAAAACCCTGCCGGGCGCTTGAGAATGGTCTCCGCACCCACAGGCGTCGCTTCCGAGGCCCTTCTCGAGACGCTCGACGAGGCCCTGAGCCTCCTTGGGGAGTATGCCTTCGAGGTCCGGCAAACGGCGGACCCTTTGCCGAGTCTTCTGTCTCAGTGTGAGGCCTTTTGTGATTCTGTCCCTGAAACGGAGCCGGTAAGGACCATCCACCATATGGCCAGTTCTGGCGGGACCATGATCTCGAAATGCCTGGCGGCGCTGCCGAATACGTTGTTATTGAGTGAAATCAATCCGCTCAGCACGCTCCACATCCGGGAGGGTGAAAAGCAGTTTTCGCCGACCGATCTGCTGCTCGCCTTGCGCAAGGCTGTGCGGCCCCAGGACGAGGACACCCTGATTCGTGTCTTTCTGAGCTCGATGACGGCGCTGCGCGCTGAAAGCGCAGCAAAAGGTCTGCGGCTTGTCCTGCGGGACCATCCGCATTCCAGTTTCTGCACCACGGCGGAGGCCGCCGCCCGCCCGACCCTGTACGAACTCCTGGCACCTGAAATGCCGTGCCGCTCCGTTGTGACAGTGCGTCATCCCCTCGATTCCTACCTGGCGCTGCAGCAGAATAAGTGGCTCCATTTCTCGCCATCCACGCTCGAAGAATATGCGGTGCGCTATGAGGCGTTTCTCGACCGTCATGCGGGCATTCCGGTGTGCCGTTATGAGGATTTCGTCGCCGATCCCGAGGCCACGCTTGAACAGATTTGCGGTTATCTGGAACTGCCGACAATGGCGGGTGTGCCCGAGCTGATTTCCGCCGTCACCTTGACCGGAGACAGCGGTCGCCGCAGCGCGATTATTGAAGCTCGTCCGCGGCGCCCGGTCCCCGATGAGCTGCGCGCTGCGGCGCTGGTAAGCAAAACCTATCAGCGGCTGTGCGAACGCTTTGATTACACAAGTGCGGCGGATTGAGCCGGTCAGACCGGCGGTTCCCCGACAGGTTTGGGGTGTTGAAACGAGGGCACGGCCGGAATCCTGACAGGCTGGGTGACTATTTTCAGGGCCCGAATTTTTGGCCAGGTGAATACGGTTTTGAAAATATCGTCTGACCGGCTCCTCGACCTGAACTGGTTTGTGGGCCTGCTGGATGTTCAATGCGGAGTAGACGGGCATGTGCGGAATAGTCGGCGTTTCGGGACGGGCAGGAGCAAAGCATGTGTTGCTTGAAGGGCTTCGGCGCCTTGAGTACCGCGGATATGATTCGGCGGGCATCGCCATCCAGTGCGATGATGGATCACTGACCCGGGTGCGTGCGTCGGGCAAGGTCGCTGCGCTCCTGGAGATTACGCCGGAGGCCTTGGCTGGCCCGAGCGGTATCGCCCACACCCGGTGGGCCACCCATGGTGCGCCGACCGAAGCCAATGCCCATCCGCACCGTGCAGGGCGCGTCTGTCTGGTCCACAACGGCATTATCGAGAATTTCAAACCGCTGCGTGACGAGCTCATCGCCGACGGGCGGGTCTTTTCCAGCGAAACCGATACCGAGGTTGTGGCGCATCTCCTCGATCGCGCGTTGGCGAGCGGCGACACGCCGAAACAGGCCCTGGCGGCGGTTCTCGAGCGTTTGCAGGGGGCCTTCGCGCTGGCGGCCATTATTGAAGGCGAACCGGATTTGCTGCTTGGCGCGCGCCGCGGGGCGCCGCTGGTGGCGGCCATTGGTGACGGGGCAGGCTTCCTCGCCTCGGACATTCTGGCAATTGCCGGAGAAGCCCGCTCTGTCGTCTATCTTGAAGAAGGCGATGCCGTTCTGGTCCGGCGGGATTCCCTCGAGATTTTCTCGGCAGGCGGAAAGCCGGCGACCCGTCCGATGGTGTCCATCCCGCAGTCTGCCGTCCTGGCCGAGAAGGGCAATTACCGCCACTTCATGCAGAAGGAAATTTACGAGCAGCCGGAGGTCGTGGGTCATACGCTGAGTGGCTATCTCGACGCCGTCGCCGGACAGGTGCGCGACAGGCCCGGGATTGATTTTGCCGCGGCCTCCCGGCTTCTCATCGTTGGCTGTGGCACGGCGTCCTATGCCGGGCAGATCGCTGAATACTGGTTCGAGGCGCTGGCCGGGATCCCGGTCGAGGTCGATATCGCCTCGGAATTCCGTTACCGCCAACCGGCCTTCATGCCGAATGACGTGGCGCTGTTTATCTCCCAGTCCGGCGAGACCGCTGACACGCTCGAAGCGATGCGGATGTGCAAGGCTGCAGGGCTGAAGACGATCGTGCTGGTCAATTCGCCCCATTCCTCCATGGCGCGGGAGGCTGATATCGTGGCACCAACCATGGCCGGACCGGAAATCGGTGTCGCCTCGACCAAGGCCTTCACCTGCCAGCTTGCTTCGCTGGCAGCGCTCGCCGTCCTGGCCGGCGTTCAACGTGGCCGGATCGATGCCAGCGAACAGGCCAGCCACGTCACGCGCCTGATGAGGATTCCCGGCCTGATGGCGCAGGCCCTGCACATCGAGGACCAGATCAACCATCTCGCCAGCGAGTTGGCCCAGGCCTCTATCGTGCTCTATCTCGGGCGCAATGAATTCTTCCCGATGGCGCTGGAAGGGGCTCTCAAGCTCAAGGAAATCAGCTATATCCACGCCGAGGGCTATGCCGCAGGTGAGCTCAAGCATGGACCGATTGCCTTGATCGAAGACGATGTCGCTGTGATCGTCATCGCGCCTCACGACCACCTCTTCACCAAGACTCGCTCCTCGATCCAGGAAGTGCGTGCGCGTGGAGCCCGCGTCATCGCAATCACCGACGATCTTGGCGCTGCCGAACTCGAGGGGGAAGCGAGTTCCATCATCACGCTGCCGCGAGCAGAGGGCCTGGCTGCGCCGCTCGTCGCGGCCGTGGCGGTGCAATTGCTCGCCTATTACGTCGCGGTCCACAAAGGTACCGATGTCGACCAGCCGCGCAATCTGGCCAAATCGGTGACGGTAGAATAGCGAAATTTTTCGTGACTTTATCGGGCCTGTAGCGCGGTCTATAGGGCGCTCAGTTTCCATGGCGTGACGTGTTTGCGTCCCGCATATTCTTCAAGACCGGGAAGTCCCATGACCGAAATGATCCCCTTCATCGACCTCAAGGCCCAGCGTGGCCGCATTGGCGCCCGCATCGATGCGGCCATTGCCAAGGTATTGGATGAGGGCCGCTATATTCTGGGACCGGAAGTCACGCAGCTGGAGGCCGATCTGGCGGCGTTCAACGGGGAAGGGCGGGCACTGAGCTGCGCGAATGGGACAGACGCCATTCTCATCCCGCTGATGGCCTGGGAGATCGGGCCCGGCGACGCGGTCTTCGTGCCGAGCTTCACCTTTGCCTCGACTGCCGAAGTCGTGGTGTTGGCCGGTGCTTCGCCGGTTTATGTCGATATCGATCCCGACACCTACAATATGTCGCCCGCCAGCCTGGCTGCAGCGATCGATGCCGTGAAGGCGAAGGGCGAGCTGACACCGCGCGCTGTCATCGCCGTCGACCTGTTCGGTCAGCCGGCCGATTACCCGGCGCTGGCGAAGATCACGCGCGCTCACGGCATGAAGCTCATCGCCGACGGCGCACAAGGCTTCGGTTGCACGCTGGACGGCCAGTCCTCGCTGCATTGGGCCGACGTGCTCACCATCAGCTTCTACCCGGCCAAACCGCTCGGTTGTTACGGCGATGGCGGCGCGGTGATGTGCAAGGATGATGCGCTGTATGATCTGATGAAGTCCGTGCGCGTGCATGGTGAGGGCAAGGAGCGCTATGAGTATGCGCGCATTGGCCTCAATTCCCGCCTAGACACTATCCAGGCGGCGGTACTGATCGAAAAACTGCGCGTCTTCGGTGAGGAAATCGAAATGCGTCAGCGTGTTGCTGATCGCTACGCCGCCGGTTTCGGCAATCAGGTCAACTGGCCGCGCGTGCCCGCCAATGCCCAATCAAGCTGGGCTCAATACACGATCGAAGTGGCTGATCGCGACGGGTTCCGCGCCCATCTCGCAGCGAAGGGCGTGCCGAGCGCGATCTATTATCCAATCCCGCTGCATCTGCACGATCCCTATGCGCCATACCCGATGGCGCCCGGCGGTCTCCCGGTGACCGAGGCCGCTGCACATCGCGTCGTGTCGCTGCCGATGCATCCGGACATGTCGGATGCGCATATCGATCAGGTGATCGAAGCCGTGCTGAGCTATCCGGCCGCGCATGGTTGAACGGTGCGGGCTGACCCGGTTTGCACGTGATGGCGCTATCGGGTGGTAATTGCCGCTCACCTATCCTAAATCGCATTGATACGGGGCGTGTCCGGGCTTTGGCCTGCGTTTGAAGCGTCCCGGCCAGTGAGGACATGATGAGCACCATTCAGGACAGCGTCCGCGCCTATGCGAAGCGGTTTCAGAGCCCCCGGCACCGGGATCGCCCGCTCTCCGCTCATCTCAAGGCGCTTGAATCGGAAAGCATGCACATCATGCGCGAAGTGGCCGCTGAGTTTCAGCGGCCGGTGATGCTGTATTCGGTCGGCAAGGACTCGGCGGTGATGCTGCATCTGGCGATGAAGGCTTTCTATCCCTCCCTGCCGCCCTTTCCACTGCAGCATGTCGACAGCACGTTCAAATTCCGCGACATGATCACCTTCCGCGATGCGATCGCCGCCGAGCTGGGCCTGGAAGTCCGCGTCGAGATCAATCAGGACGGCGTCGAGCGCGGCATCAACCCCTTTGATCACGGCTCCAATCTGCACACCCAGGTGATGAAGACCGAAGCGCTGCGCAATGCGATGACCCGGCATAAATATGATGCCGCTTTCGGCGGTGCGCGTCGCGACGAAGAGAAGTCGCGTGCCAAGGAGCGCATCTTCTCCTTCCGCGACGGCCATCATGGCTGGGACCCGAAGAACCAGCGCCCCGAGCTGTGGCGCAATTATAATACAAAGATCAAACCGGGAGAATCGATCCGCGTCTTCCCGCTGTCCAATTGGACCGAACTCGATATCTGGCAATATATTCTCGAGGAAGACATCCCGATTGTGCCGCTCTATTTCGCGGCGCACCGGCCGGTCGTGGAACGCGACGGTCAATTGATCATGGTCGATGATGAGCGCATGCCGATGGCCGAAGGCGAGAGCCCGGAGCTGCGGCTGGTCCGCTTCCGCACACTGGGCTGTTATCCATTGACCGGTGCGGTTGAGTCCGGTGCGACGACGCTGGAGGAAATCGTGCTGGAAATGCTCACCGCCCGAACCTCGGAACGGTCGGGCCGCTTGATCGACCATGATGAGTCCGGTTCGATGGAGAAGAAGAAGCGGGAGGGCTATTTCTGATGAATGAGCTGACCCCGCCTGCGGACCTCATGGACCGTCTGACACAATCCGGTGGCCATGGTGTGCTGCGCTTTCTGACCTGTGGCTCCGTGGATGACGGCAAGTCGACCCTGATCGGCCGCTTGCTCTACGATTCAAAGCTGTTGTTCGAGGACCAGCTCAGCGTGCTGGCTCGCGACAGCCGCAAGCATGGCACGGTCGGCGAGGAGATTGATTTCGCCCTGCTCCTTGACGGTCTCGAGGCCGAGCGCGAGCAAGGCATCACGATTGATGTCGCCTATCGCTATTTCGCGACCGAAAAGCGTAAATTTGTCGTCGCCGATACACCGGGCCATGAACAATACACACGCAATATGGCGACGGGTGCCTCAACAGCGGATGTCGCGGTGATTCTGATCGATGCCCGCCGCGGCGTGCTGGTCCAGACGCTGCGCCACACCTATATCGCGCGCATGATGGGCATTCGCCACGTTGTGCTGGCGGTCAACAAGATGGATCTTGTCGATCATTCGCGCAGCCGCTTTCACGAGATCGTTGCGGAATATTTCAAGAGCGCGGAGAGTCTGGGCTTCCAGACGATCACGCCGATACCGATATCGGCGCGGTTCGGGGAAAATGTCACCCGACGCAGCGAAAACATGAGCTGGCACACCGGCCCGACCTTGCTTGAGCATCTGGAGCTTCTTGATGTCGATGCCGAGGTTCAGAACCAGCCTTTCCGCATGCCAGTGCAATGGGTCAATCGCCCCAATCTCAATTTCCGCGGCTATTCCGGCATTGTTGTCTCCGGCTCGATCAAGCCGGGCGATGCCATTATCGTGGCCAAATCGGGCACGGCAGCGAATGTCAGCCGCATTGTCACCGCCGATGGCGATCTCGACGAGGCGGTGGCGGGCGATTCCGTCACCCTGGTTCTCAATCAGGAGATCGATATTTCACGCGGTGATGTGATTTCCTCTGCCGAGGAACGGCCAGAGGTTTCCGACCAGTTTGCCGCTGAAATCCTGTGGATGCACCAGGATGACCTTCTGCCCGGGCGCTCCTACTTGCTGAAAATCGGCACCGCGACCACGCCGGCGACCATCTCGTCGCTACGCCACCGTGTCGACGTCAATACCTATGAGAAACAGCCCTGCCGCAAACTGGAAATGAATGGCATCGGGATGTGCAATGTTTCCACTGCCCAGCCGATCGCCTTCGACCCGTATCAGAAAATCCGCGATATGGGCGCCTTCATCCTGATCGACCGCTTTACCAATCAGACGGTCGGCGCCGGCATGATTGAATTCGGCTTGCGCCGGGCGTCCAATATTCACCATCACGCGATGACGGTGACGAAGGCCGAGCGCGCCCAGATCAAGGCGCAAAAACCGGCCATTCTCTGGTTCACGGGGCTGTCGGGCGCCGGAAAATCAACCGTCGCCAATCTGGTCGAACAAAAGCTGGCCAGCGCCGGTCACCACACCTATTCGCTCGATGGCGATAATGTCCGCCACGGCCTCAACCGCGATCTGGGCTTCACCGATGAAGACCGCGTCGAGAATATCCGCCGTATCGGCGAGGTCGGCCGTCTATTCGTTGAATCCGGCTTGCTGGTGACCTGTTCCTTCATTTCACCCTTCCGTTCGGAGCGGCAAATGGTGCGCGAACTGGTCGAGGAGAATGAGTTTATCGAAGTCTTCGTCGACACCCCGCTCGAGGTCTGCATCCAGCGAGACCCGAAAGGGCTCTACAAGAAGGCTCAGGCGGGTGAGATCAAGAATTTCACCGGTTTCGACAGCCCCTATGAGGCGCCTGAAAACCCGGAGCTGCGCATCGATACGAATGAGATTTCGGCGGAAGATGCGGCCGACCAGGTCGTCGCCTATCTGCGGCAGACCGGTCGCCTCGGCTAGCCTGGCTGCGTATGCGGGCATTGTTGGAGGCCGGGTCGTCATACCCGGCCTCTTGTCTGTCCGATTGCGGGTCTATGGGCGCCTGCCCCAGGCGACGAAGGCGCTATTGAGGAATTCCGTTTCGGTCTTGGCGTAGAGGAAAGCGGCCCCGTCTGGTGTCAGCACGGCACCGCCTGCCGCGTTGAGAACGGCATGACCGGCACCGGTATCCCACTCGCGGGTCGGACCGAAACGTGGGTAGACGTCGGCCAGACCTTCAGCGATGAGGCAGAATTTGAGCGAGGAACCGGCGGAGGTGCGCTCTGTGACGCCTGCCGCATCGGCAAAAGCGAGGGTGGCGGCGTCGGCATGTGAGCGGCTCATCACGCCGGTGAGCCCCGATGCCGGTCGGGCGCGGGTCTGGATGGGCGCCATCTGCGCGGGACCCACAGTCTCGCCAGCGGCGAGGTCGCCGGCCCAAGCCTGACTGCCACCGACATACAGTCGCTTCTTGGCTGGCGCGTAGACACAGCCCGCGGTCGGCACCCGGTTCTCGATCAGCGCGATATTGACAGTGAACTCGCCATTCTTGTTGATGAATTCCTTGGTGCCATCGACCGGGTCGACGAGCACGAAGGTCGAACCAATCTCCGGGCGGAAGCCGGCGGAAAAACTCTCCTCGGCGAGGACCGGGATGCCCGGCAGGATCCGCTCCAGGCCGGCCAGAATGATGGCCTCGGCGAGTTCGTCGGCGTCGGTGACTGGCGAAGCATCATCCTTGCTGCGGGAGGCGAAGTCCGAATTATAGACCTCCATGATGGCGTAACCCGCGTCGCTGCAGAGTTGGCCGAATTCGAAGGCGAGGGCGTTTTTGTCCTGGATCAGGGGCATTGGAACTCCGGTCGGGTCGGGAAATATCTGGTCTCACGCTGGAACCCAGCGGGAATCAGGCCTGACGGCGGGCGTTGCGACCCGGTCCGCAGGCAATAGCGCCCCCGATGAGCCCCCTAGAAATGCCAGAACCCCGCCGCTTGAGCGAGCCTTGATTGCCGGGCCTTGGCAGCCGGGCGTTCGAGTCCGCCCGGCAGATGTCAGCCCAAGCGATCGGCTGAGGTCTGTTAGTCCGGCGGGGACAGCGTGCCGAGAAGGTCGGCGATGGCTTGTACATAAGCCCGGAATGCGGTTCGCCCGGCCTTGGTAATCCGGACCCGGGTCAGGGGTTTGCGACCGATAAAACTCTTTTCGATCGCGACAAACCCGGCACTTTCGAGCTTGCGCAAATGCACCGAGAGATTGCCCTGGGTGGCATCGAGCGCAGCTTTCAGCTCGTTGAAATCGGCGACCTCCGCATCGGCGAGATAGGTCATGATGCCGAGCCGGAGGCGCCCGTGGATGACATCGTCGATGCGGCCGATTCCCGATCCTGCTGGCGATCCTGAAGTCAATTCAGGCTCCCGCCCTGCTGCCGCTCGCGGAGGCGTCTGAATCGCCCCTCATCATTACCCAGCCTGGCAGGGCCAGCAGTGCGAACATGCCCAGGGAGGCGACCAGAACAAATTCACTTGTGCCCGCCGTCAGCGCCAGCAGGACGGCGGTGAGGAACCAGCCCGCCGATACCGCGCCGAGCCACAAGCGCTGGCGGATGCGAAAGGCGATGAACCAGACCATGCCCTGGACGGCGAAGATCGCGGCGCCATAGCTGAACCATGGATAGGGGGAGTCGAGCTTCACCGCGGTGATCCAGAAGATTGTGAGCAGGCAGAGATTGGTGATGCCGATCGCTGAGAACGCGTAGTCCAGCGCACGGCCTGCCATGGTCTTGGGCGTGCTCCTGGGCCTGCTGCGCAGGATCAGGGTCAGCACCACCAGAAAGACCAGGGTTGGACCAGTGATGACGGCCAGCATCCAGATGCCGGTAATCTCGAGGCGGCCGCTGAACTCGGCCCATTGCAGCAGGGTTTGAACGCCATAGATCAGACCGGCGGCAAACAGGGATTGTCCGGTCGCCTGGCCCGGCGGTGCTGTGTCTGAGACCAGCTCGCGCATGAAGGCAAGGTCGGCACGCGCATTGTCGATGTCCTGGGTCATATATACCTCTGAGGCTGGGTGCGAGCCGGGGCGATCTTGCCCCAGCCCGTACCGGAAGTCATGGCTGTGTTGTCTGGGTATTCAGTGCCGGGGCGGCGATCGCCGGCCCGCCTCCAAGCCTGCGGCCATTGAGCCAGGCTCCAAGCCAGCTATTGCGGACGAAGAGCTGGTAGCTGCCCAGCAGGATACCCATCGTGGTCGCCAGCACGAGTGCGAATTTCACCGCTCCCGGCCAGGGCAGATCCGAGACGGCGACCTGCAGGGCCATGACCAATGGCAGATGCATGATGTAGAGCCAGTAGGATGAATCCGCGAGATAGCGGCGGGCCTTGCTATGCCCTGACCAGAATTGCAGTGCCAGACCGGTGAGGGCCAGCGTCCAGGCCCAACTCGCAATCCCATAGGCTGCCGCCAGTATTGCTTTCTGTGGTCCGGCCATAGCGGGCGTGAAATCGGGAACCAGTCCGAGTTGGCGCACGCAGATCGTTGTGGCGACCAGAGCCAGAGTGAGATTGGCCGGCCACCAGCGCCGCCAGGCCTCGAGCAGGTCGGTCTGCCCTTGCACCAGCCAGCCGGCGCCAAAGGCGACGCCATAGGCGATCAAGGCACCGGTATCGGGCAGAAATCCCGTATCCGGGGTCGGGATGCCGAACCAGGCATACCAGGCCGGGTTGAGCAAAAACCAGGTCGCGACCGGTGCCGCCAGGATAAGCACGCCGAGCGGGGTGCGCATGATCCACCCTGCCAGGCGGTCGACCGGATTTGATGGCGTCATCACCGCTCCACCCAGTTTGGTGATCAGGTAAAGGGCTGTGGCCGCGACATAGAAGATCAACAATAAATAGAGAAACCAGAGATGAGTGAGCGGCAGGCTGGCCAGTTCCAGGGGCGGTGGTGGCGGCGTGCCCTCGGGGACAACCCCGCCATTGGCCTTCAGGAAGCCCCAGATAAATACAGCGGTGATCATGGCGAAAAGCGGGGCCCAGAACACCAGGAGTGGCAAGGCAATGCGTTTGCTCCGGTCGCCCAGAAAACCGATCGCGCCGCGTTTGCCGATTGCCATGCGGGCAAAGAAGCCGGCGATGAAGAAGAAGAGCGTCAGCCGAAAGATATGCGGAATGAGGAAGGCAAAAGAAAACCCCTCTCCACCGGCCACATCCTGGCTGGCCCAGATCTGCGGTCCGGGCAGGAATGACATAGATGCGTGCAGGACGATTCCCAGCAGCAGCGCCAGGGCGCGAACTGCGTCCAGGGCATGCAGGCGTTCGTTTTGAGTGTGTGGCACGGGCAGCCTCCGATCGTTTGAAGGTCCGCATATATCGCAAACTGGTTTATAATGTAAACTGAAAATATGAAGAGGGGGGGCCTCCGCGCGGGGGAGCGGGACTGGACCTGCGGGATCGGCCCGCTCTGATCCCTGCCTGTGTTGAGAAGATGCTCCGGCGGTCGGCTAGAACCGCCCCGCCTGGAAATCTGTCACCGCCTGCTGTAACTCCGCCTGGGTGTTCATTACGAATGGGCCATAGCGAGCGACCGGCTCACCCAGCGGCTGGCCGGCGACCAGCAAGAAGCTCGCGCCGGTGGGACCGGCCTTCAGCGACACGGAATCGCCACTGGACAGGACGGCAAGGTCGGGATCCTTGACGGTCTCGCCGCCGTCAGACACTTCACCCCTATAGACCGAGATGAAGACGGTATGTCCGGCAGGGACGGCCTCGGTGAATTCGGTGCCGGGCGCCAGCGTGATGTCGAGCAGAAGCGGTTTCGTCGCGATCTGTTCGACCGGCCCGGTGGTGCCAATGGCACTGCTGCCCGCGAGCACGCGGACCGGACCGCCCGGACGATCCTCGACCGGGATCTCCTCGGCGCTGAATTCCTGGTAGCGCGGATGCGTCATTTTCTGTTTGGCCGGCAGATTGACCCAGAGCTGGAAGCCCCACATGCGGCCATCTTCCTGTTCGGGCATTTCCGAATGGACGATGCCGCGTCCGGCGGTCATCCACTGTATACCGCCGGCACCGATCACGCCCTTGTGGCCTTTATTGTCGCCGTGGCGCATGCGGCCGTCGAGCATGATGGTTACCGTCTCAAAACCCCGATGCGGATGGCTGGGGAAGCCCGCAATATAATCATCGCGATTGTCGGAGCGGAACTGGTCGAGCATCAAAAACGGGTCGAGATAATTCAGCCCCTGATGGCCAAGCATGCGCGTCAGCTTGACGCCTGCCCCGTCGGAGGTTGGCATGCCATGCGAGATCTGACTGATGCGGCGGGTTCTGGTCTGGGTGGTCGTGCTCATGAAGCGCTCCTGCGGGCTTTCCTGCTCACAAAATAGGCCCTTGCCGGGGAGAGACCAGCCGCGGACGCGAAAAGCATTCTTTCCTCAGTGGACAGGATCGCTTCTTGCTTGACCACGTTGGACAGGTGCGGGATCGTCGACGAATGATTTCAAGGGGATTGCCATCATGAAACGGATCCATGCCAGTGCCGCGCTCGGCCTGATAAGCCTCGCAGCCTGTTCCGCACCGCAATCAGCGCCAGCGGGCGACGACATGCTCGCTGCGCTGTCGCAATATTGCGGCCAGGCCTTCGAGGGCGCCGTCACGAGCGACGACCCCCGCGATGCGGACTGGGCGTCGGAAGTGCTGACCATTCATTTCCGCGAGTGCAGTGATGATGAAGTCCGTATCCCGCTGCATGTCGGCGAGGATCGATCGCGCACCTGGATCATCAGCCGTCAGGGCGATGGCCTGCGCTTGCAGCACGACCACCGTCATGAAGACGGCAGCGATGATGCGGTGACCATGTATGGCGGTTCCACCATCACGCCGCCGGCCAATGGCCGCGCCGAATTCCCGGCCGACCAGTTCTCGAAAGACCTGTTCGAGCGTGAAGGCCTTGCGGTTTCCGTCACTAATGTCTGGACGATCACGCTGACCGATACAGCCTTGACCTATGCCCTCGACCGCCCGGAGCGTCATTTCGAGGTCAGCTTCGACATGACCCGTGCGGTTGATGTCCCGCCAGCCCCCTGGGGTTTCGAATAAGCGTTCCGGGACATGTGCCTTCGGCGCATGTCCCGCTGGCCCGAATGTCAGTCATCCTCTGATGGTGCACATGCGCCATCCCGTATGACGCTGACGCCGGCCGCGGCCGCTGTGCAGGCATTGCCATAGGTCTGGCCGTCGCAGCCACAGACGGGGCGGTATTCGCGCGTGCAGGCTTGCGGGCGCGGGGTGCAAATGCCGCTCTGATCGGCCGCACCGCACTGGGCGGCCGGTTCATAGCGGCAATAAGCGCCGCTATCGGTGCAGCCAATACCCATCATTCCCCCGCACATGCCGCCAATTTCGGCGGATTGTCGTGGATCTCCCGGCGAGCCGGTCGGCGCTGATGTCGCGCAGGCGCTCAGCGCGAAGAGTCCGGAAACGAGGGTGATGAGCATGCCGGATAATTTGGTCATGGTGTCGCTCCTGCTTGGCGGTCAAGCTATAACAAAGTTAAGACAGCAGGAAGAATGCAATTGATTTTGACGGGACCAGTTTGCGCATGACGCTCCGCCTCGCCTTCATGGGAACCCCCGATTTCGCCGTCCGCTCGCTGGCCGAGATTGCCGCAGCGGGGCACGAAATCGCGCGCGTCTACACCCAGCCACCGCGCAAGCGCGGGCGCGGGCAGTCGGAGCAGAAGACCCCGGTGCACCAGCTGGCCGAACTGCTGGGGATTCCGGTCTCAACGCCTGGCAGCTTTAAGGATGAGGCGGTCCTCGAAGAGTTCGACGCGCTCGATCTCGATGCCGCCATTGTCGTCGCCTTCGGGCAAATCCTGCCACAGCGCGCGCTCGATGCGCCGCGCCTGGGCTGCCTCAATCTGCACGGCTCGCTGCTGCCGCGCTGGCGCGGGGCGGCGCCGATCCAGCGGGCGATCATGGCCGGCGATCGCGAGACCGGCGTCCAGATCCAGCAGATGGAAGCCGGGCTCGATACCGGTCCGATCCTGCTCTCCGAAACCGTCGCCATCAGCGAAACCGACACGGCCGCCAGCCTGCATGACAGACTGATGGATGTTGGCGCTCTGATGTGGCCGCGCGCCCTGGCGGCGCTCGAGCGCGGCTCGCTGCAGGCCGTGCCGCAATCGGAAGAGGGCGTCACCTACGCCAGGAAGATCACGCCGGAAGAGGCGCGCATCGACTGGTCGCGCTCCGCCGCCGAGCTGTCGCCGCATATCCGCGGGCTTTCGCCCTTTCCCGGTGCCTGGTTCGAGCTCGCGACCGAGAAGGGCCCTGTGCGGGTCAAGGTCCTGCTTGCGACCAGCGAAGCCGGTGAAGGCGTGCCCGGCACGGCGCTGGATGATGAGCTGTTGATCGCCTGTGGCTCCGGCGCCCTGCGGCTCCTGCGGCTGCAACGTGAGGGCAAGGGCGCGATGAAGGCGGAGGACTTCCTGCGCGGCACCTCGGTGCCGGCCGGAACTGTGCTGGGCTGATGCCGCGCTACAAGCTCACCCTCGAATATGACGGCACCCCGTTCTACGGCTGGCAATGGCAGGACCACGGCCCCTCCGTGCAGGGTTCGCTGCAGCGCGCCGTCGAGGCGCTCAATGGCGCGCCGGCAATCGTCCAGGGGGCCGGGCGTACCGATAGCGGTGTGCATGCGCTGGGACAGGTGGCGCATGTCGATCTCGACAAGGATCTGCGCTGCGACCGCGTGCGCGATGCGCTCAATCACCATCTCCGCCCCGACCCGATTGCCGTGCTGCAGGCGGAAAAGGTGACGGAGGAATTTCATGCCCGCTTCTCGGCCACCAAACGGCATTATCTCTACCGCCTGATCGACCGCCGCGCGCCGCTGACCCTCGACAAGGGCCAGATCTGGCGCGTGCCGCAACAACTCGACAGCGATGCCATGCATGCCGCGGCGCAGATGCTGGTCGGCAGCCATGATTTTTCCACCTTCCGCGATGCGCAATGCCAGTCGGAAAGCCCGGTCAAGACGCTCGACGAGATCCGCGTCTCGCGCATTGGCGAGGAGGTGCAGTTGACCTGCTCGGCGCGCTCCTTCCTGCACCGCCAGGTGCGCTCCTTTGTCGGATCGCTGGTCGAGGTCGGGGTTGGCAAATGGTCGCTGCGCGACTTCAAGGCGGCGCTCGATGCAGCCGACCGCAAGCGTTGCGGCCCGGTGGCACCGTCGGACGGGCTCTATCTCGTGGCAGTGGATTACCCGCACTGATGGCGCCGGCTAAGCCGCCGGGACCGCTGGTGCCATGGCGAGACTGATCAGGATCACCATGATCTTCGCGGCCAGAATTGGTACCGCGCAGGCCGCCGCCGAGGTGATGGTCGGCGTGCCCAGTGCGATATAGGCGATGCGCCAGTGCACCAGGATCCGCAGATAGCCATAGAGGCCGGACAGGAGACCCAGAACCTGTAGATTGATCAGCCCGGCGAGGAATAGCGTCCAGAAACTCGCCTGCACCGCAAAGAGCAGGATCGAGCTCCAATTGTGCAGCACCACCCAGGCGGCCCAGCGTCCGCGTGCGCCGACGATGTGAGCTGCGACCGAGGCGGCCAGCGGAAACACCACCCAGGACAGGGAATAGACGAGGAAATCCTCGAGTCCGTAACTGCGCTCGCCCGCCGAGCCATGCCAGGCGCTGAGCAGGATCAGGGCGACGAGAGGCAGTGCAAAGATTGCCGCCGCGAAGGAATGCCAAAGCCCACCCATCGAGGTGTCGAAATTGCCTTCCCAGCCTTCCTTGAAAGTGAGAATGCGCCAGCTGCCCTGCAGCGCCAGCCAGGCTTCGGCGATCAGACGCATCATGCCGGCGTGTCCGCGAAATAGGCGGCCAGGATGCGGGTATAGATGCGCGTCAGTGTCTCGATATCGGCGACCGGCACGCATTCATCGATCTGGTGCATGCTGGCGCCGACCAGGCCAAACTCGGCGACGGGGCCGTATTTGTGGATGAAGCGGGCATCACTGGTGCCGCCGCCCGTGGTGAGCGCAGCGCGGCGTCCGGTCTCCGCCTCGATGGCGTCCTGCAACAGGCTGGTGAACTCCCCGGCCGGGGTCAGGAAAGCTTCGCCGGTGACATGGATATCGCAGGCGACCTCACCATCGAAGGTCAGGGCCACCAGCGCCGCCTCGGCCTCGATCCAGCGTGTCAGCTCATCACCGGTATGGGCAATATTGAAGCGGATATTGAAGCGCGCCCCGGCATGACCGGGAATAACATTGGTGGTCGGATTGCCGACATCAATACTGGTGACCTCCAGATTCGAGCGCTGGAAATTCTCCGCGCCGTCATCGAGCACGCGCGCGGTAAGGCGGCCGAGCAGGGTGAGCAGGGGCGGGATCGGGTTTTCCGCCCGTTCCGGATAGGCGACATGGCCCTGGCGGCCGGTAATGGAAATCTGGCAATTGAGACTGCCGCGCCGCCCCGATTTGATCGTCTCGCCCATGACGGTCGGATTGCTCGGCTCGCCGACGAGGCAATGATCGAAGCTCTCGCCCTCGGCCGCGAGCTGTTCCAGCGCAGCCTTGGTGCCATTGATCGCCATGCCCTCTTCATCGCCGGTGATCAGGAAGGCGATCGAGCCGTCCGGTTCTCCCTGCTGGGTCAACAAGCGCTGGACGGAGGCGATCATGGCCGCGATGGCGCCCTTCATGTCGGCAGCGCCGCGGCCCCACAACATGCCGTCGACCGCCTCGGCGGCAAAGGGGGGGTGGGTCCATTTGGCGTCATTGCCCGAGGGCACGACATCGGTATGACCGGCGAACATGAAACAGGGCGCAGCTGTGCCGCGGCGGGCATAGAGATTGTCGATCTCGCCAAAGGGCAAACGCCGGCAGGCAAAGCCAAGGCTTTCCAGTGCCTGCTGCACCACATCCAGCGCCCCGGCATCGGCCGGTGTCACCGAGGGGCAGCGGATCAGGCGCTGGGCCAGCGCCAGTGGATTGGAAAGATCGGGTTCAGTGTTCATAATCGAAACATAGCCGGTTCGCCCGGCCACGCCAGAACAAGGATGCAGCCATGAGCACGTTCGCCGTCAGCAAGGTCGCCGAAATCTCGAGATGCGGCTATCCCGCGCCGATGGATGAGCCCTGCCGCGGACGCCATACCCGCCGTCTTGGCGATGTGGCCGGCCTGACCCAGTTCGGCGTCAACCAGGTCCGGCTCGAACCGGGCGCCTGGTCGTCCCAACGCCACTGGCACACGCATGAGGACGAATTCGTCCAGATACTTTCCGGCGAGGCCGTGCTGGTGATGGATGGCGGCGAGACCGTGATGCGCCCCGGCGATTGCGCCGGCTTCCGCGCTGGCGTCGAGGACGGTCATCACCTCGTCAATCGCTCCGACAGCGATTGCATCTTCCTCGCCATCGGCACCCGCATCGACGCCGATGGCGCCGAATACCCCGATATCGACATGAAGGCCCTGCCGGAGCGCTATGACCG
>NZ_CAXBKN010000063.1:0-17590 GCF_963976135.1 uncultured Maricaulis sp. | reverse complement strand
CGGGGTTCGTTTCCTAGTCCTGTAGCGGGCTTTCCGCGAGGCCCCATGCCTTGCGATGGAATTGCCAGGCATGGTCCACAATCGTCTCGATATCGGCGTATTGCGGTTTGAAACCCAGAAGTTCGCGCGCCATCGAAATATCGGCATACAGCTCTGGCGGATCGCCGGCGCGGCGCGGATGAATGTCATGTGGCACGGGGTTTCCGGTCACTCTTTCTACCGCTTCGAGTACTTCACGCACGGTAATGCCCTGTCCGGTGCCGACATTGCAGGCCAGCCCGCCGGGGTGGGTGAAGAGGCGGTCGAGGGCTGCCAGGTGAGCCTGGGCCAGATCCATGACATGAATGAAGTCGCGCAGGCAGGTGCCGTCCCGGGTTTCATAATCATCGCCAAACAGGCGCATCGGGCCACCAATCCCGGCCGCGGCCTTCAGGGCGTTCGGGATCAGGTGCGTTTCCGGGTCATGGCGCTCGCCGATCTCGCCGTCCGGACTGGCGCCGGCAGCATTGAAATAACGCAGAGCCGCATAGCGAAGACCTTCGGCGCGTGAGACATCGGCCAGCATGCGCTCAACCGTCAGCTTGGTGCGGCCATAGACATTGATCGGATCCTGCGGTTCGGCCTCGGTCAGCGGCAGCGTGCCCGGCTGGCCATAGGTCGCGCAGGTGGAGGAAAAGACAAGCTTGTCACAATTCGCCGTGCGCATCGCCAGCAGGAGGGCGACCACGCCGCCGACATTATTGTCCCAGAATTGCAGCGGCGCCAGCTCGCCTTCGCCGACTTCGATGTTGGCCGCGAAATGCATCACCGCATCCGGCTTGTGCGTGGTGAAAGCGTGCGCCAGGTCTGTCTGTGAGCGTACGTCGCCGCGCACGAGCGGCCCCCAACGAACAGCATCTTCATGGCCACTCGACAAATTGTCGAAAACGATGGGCTCATCACCCCGTGCCGCCAATGTCTTACACACATGGGCGCCGATATATCCGGCACCGCCTACGACGAGAACACGCATTCAACCCTCCGGCACGATTCATTTGTGTCTAGACAATTGCCCCCCGAACGCAACCGTCAGCACGCTGTTGCGGCGCGAATGCCGGTCAATGGTCGCAGCGCCGGAAACCGTTGATGGTCCCGGTCGTCCAACGGTGCCTGACGGTTGCGAAATGGGGCAGGACGTTTAGGTTATGCTGGAATTATAGCCATCAGGATAGCCGGTCCGGGGCGCTGAGCCGAGAACGCCTCCCATGTCGGAAACAGTCAATTTTGCTGCGGCGGTGCCGGTCGGTGCTTGGCACGATTTCTTTCCGGTCGCCCTGGAAAGCCTCGCCTCCCAGAATGCGCCGCTTCAGGTGGCCTTGCTCGATGCCTCAAATGACCCACGTGTCGCCGCGGCCGCGGATGCGAGCGGGATCGACTTCGTGTATCGCCGCCACGGTTCCGATGCCGGTCAGTCCGATGCGATCAAGGAGGGCTGGCGTCATACGGATGCCGAGATCGTTTTCTGGCTCAATGGTGATGACCGGCTGGAGCCCGGCGCGCTCGAACGTGTCAGCGCCGTCTTCCGGCGCGAGCCGCGCCCGGACGTGGTGTATGGCGGATCGGAATTCCTCGACGCTGCCGGGCGATGTATCGGCACACACGACCAGGTCGGGGATATATCGCCGCTCTTGCTGCGCTCGAACATCATCTCACAACCTTCCTGCTTTGCGCGGCGTGCCGCGGTGGAGAAGGTTGGCGGGCTAGACGGCGACCTGCATTACGTCATGGATTGGGATTTGTGGGTCAGGCTCTATCGCGACGGTGCCCGTTTTGAACGTCTGGGCGATACGCTTTCGGCGGTCTATATGGGTGAGGGCACCAAGACGGGGCATGTGGCGCCGGCCCGGCTCACCGAGGTGTTCAACCTCGTGAACCGCAATGCGGGCCTCTGGCCGGCAACGAAATCCACCCTTGCGCTTATCGCTCACACCTTGCACAGCCGTTGGAGTGCGCCGTGACCCATTCTGCCCAGACATTGCCGCTGATCAGCCTGGTGACGCCGAATTATAATGGTGTGGAATTCCTCCGGGAGACGCTCGAATCCGTCGTGAAGCAACGCTATCCGGCGCTCGATTTTGTCATTGTCGATGGTGCCAGCACTGATGGTTCACGCCTGATCATCGAACAATATCGCGAGGCCACATCGGCGATCATCAGCGAGCCGGATGACGGGCATGCCGACGCGCTCAACAAGGGCTTCGCTGTCACGCACGGTGACATCATGGGCTGGATCAATTCCGATGATGTCCTGCATCCGGGCTGCCTGTCGCAGGTCGCGCGGATTTTCGAGGCCTATCCGGACGTGGAATGGATCACCGGCCGGCCGAGCACCATGAATGCCGACAGCGCCCTGGAATATGTCGGCCCTGTCCGGCCCTGGTCGCGCTTGCGGTTTCTGGCGGGTGACCATTTCTGGATCCAGCAGGAATCGACATTCTGGCGGCGCAGCCTGTGGGAGAAGGCCGGCGGCCAGCTCGACACCGAGTTTCGTGTCGCCAATGATTTCGACCTGTGGGCGCGTTTCTTTCGCCATGCAAACCTCTACTCGGTCGATCGTATGCTGGGGTGTTTCCGCATCCGGCCGGGACAGCGCTCGGTTACCGATTTGCGCCGATACAAGGCTGAGGTGAAGACGATCCTCAAGCGCGAACTCACCTTGATCGACCCCGCGCTTCACGATGCCTTCCGCGGCCTGATCCCGGACACGCCGCGCGAGCTGACGGAAGACGAGCGGCTGGCCCTGAACCCGCAGCTGAGTGCGCTCGACCCCCCGATCATCCGCATGGATGCCGTACGGCGGCGCTCGGCTCCCGGCAGGATCGGGGCGGGCGGTTCGCGCTTCGGGGTTGGCCTCGCCCGGCCAGAACCGATCAGTGATCTGACCGGCTTCAGGAACAAGCATGCGGGGGAGCGCTGTTTCATCCTGGGCAATGGCCCGTCTCTCAACGAGACCGATCTGTCGCTCCTGGAGGGCGAGACCGTCTTCGCCTGCAATGCCGCCTTCATGCTCTTCGACCGGATCGGCTGGAAGCCGACTTACTATACCTGTGTCGACTCCCAGGTACTGCCGGACCGGGCCCAGGATATCGACCTGATGTTGCGCGAGAACCCGTCGATGACAGGCTTCTTCCCGGCGGAGGTGCAGGAGCATGGCGGCGGGCGCAAACGCCAGGCCGGACGCTCGCTCATCGGGGATGGGCCGAACCGCTATTTCTTCAATGAAGAGCCGGGCAGTATCGAAGCCCTGCCGGATTCCATGTTCTCGCCAGACGCCGCCAGTCGGGTCATCCAGCCCCATACCGTGGCGATCACCATGCTGCAGCTCGCGGCCTATATGGGATTTTCGGAAATCTATCTGGTCGGCTGCGACATGCGCTATTCGGTGCCCGATACGGTGCGACGCGAGGGCGGCGCTGCGTCCGATGATCCACGCCTGACCTCCGAGTTTGACGATGATCCCAATCATTTTGCCCCGGAGTATTTCGGCGCCGGCCGCAAATGGCATGTCCCGAACGTGATGCTGATGCGCGAGCATTTTGCCATTGCCCGCCGGGCCCTGGAATCGCGCGGCGTGATCATAGGTAATGCGACCGTCGGAGGCGATCTCGACGTCTATGACCGGGTCGATCTGGCGTCGCTGTTCGACCCGACACATGACAAGGCCGCGCGTGCCGCCACCACCCAATCAGCCGCCCGCGCCGCCATTGATGAGCGCACCATTCCGGCTGCGGTGCCGACCAGCGCCCTGCAGCGCCGGATTCAGCAATGGGCGCCAAGTCTTAGAAGCAACTGGCGTTTCCTGGCCGGGGCAGGGCTGAGTATTGTTGCCGTGCTGGTCTTTGCGATCCTCGTGCCGCAGGCGCGCATCTGGGCGGCGCTGGTCAGTGTCGGTGGGCTATCCTTGGCATTCACCGCGGCCATCGCCATCAAGACCCGCCGGATCATCAAGGCGTTGATGAGTGAGCTCAAGATTGCGCTGGGCGGCAAGGCCGAGGCCGAGCTGACGCGTCAGCAATTGGAGCTCGAGATGGATGCGCTCGACGCCCAATTGCGAGAATTGAGAGACCGTGTCGAGCGCGACGGATCGCAAGCGGATCGCCCCGGGCGGGGCTAGTCCAGCGACAGCGTGATCAAGGCGCCCTGGGCCTTGCCCGGTGTCAGGCCGATTGAGGCCGTGGTGATAAAGATCCGGTTCGCCTCGGGCGCAAAGGCCAGACTCGTCGGGCGCCGGGCCGGGAGGTCGACGGTTTGGATCAGTGCACCGTCCGGATCGAACCGTCGCAGACAGGCGCCATCCCAGAAAGCAATCCAGAGCGCCCCGTCGGAATCGACTTCCATCCCGTCAGGATAACCGTCTCCCTCACCAAATTGCCTGAACACCCGCAATTGATCGAAGCCGCCGCCCGCAATCCAGTTGGCGACGAAAACGGTCTGCCGTGCGCTATCGGTGAGATAGACCCGGCTTCGCGACGGGTCGAAGGCCGGGCCATTTGTCACCCGATAGCCTGTCGCGAGCCGTGTAGCCTCGCCCGAGGCGGCGTCCAGACGCCACCAGGCGCCAGAGTCCGCGGTCTCGGCGTCATCCATGCTTCCCGCCCAGAATGAGCCGTCGGGTGCCCGCTTGCCATCATTGAAACGGTTGCCGGGAAGATCGGGCTCGGGGGCAATAATCGCGGTGCGGCTTACAGCCCCGTCCTCATCCGGTGTGAGCCAGGCAAAGCCCGAGCGCGTGGCGGCGAGCAGGCGTCCGGTCGAGTCCGGTGCAGAGATACAGCCGATCGGCTCGCCGGCACGCCAGACCGAGCGCAAACCCGTTTCAAGCTCATACCGGAACAGCGCCAGTCCCTTGATATCAACCCACCAGAGGGCGCGTTCACGCGGTGACCATACCGGGCTTTCACCGAGCACCGCGCCCGCGTCCCAGACAATTTCAGGGTTGGAAACTCGCCAAGGGGTCATGGATTGCTCCGCGCCCTAGACCGGGTCATGCAGGCGGGCGAGCACGCCGCCATCGAGCCAGAAGGTGGATCCGGTTACAAAACTGGCCTGGGGCGAAGTCAGGAAGAGGGCCGCATCGGCCACTTCCTCCGGCACGCCGATCCGTTCCGACGGGTGGCAGGCCTGCAGTGATTTGAAGGCCTCTTCGCGCCCCTCGAACCCGGCCATGAGCATGGGAGTGGAGATGGCGGCCGGTGCCAGGCACACGACACGGACGCGCTTGCCCATATCGACCGCCAGCGCGCGCGTCAGGCCGTGCAGGGCGGCCTTGGATGTGGCATAGGCGGTGAAGCCCGGCTTGGTCGCCTGGGCGTGGACGCTGCCAATATTGAGGATGGCGCCGCCGGCGTCTTCAAGCTCTGGCAGGAAGACCTGGCTGAGCCGGAAGGGCGCCGTCAGATTGACATTCAGGGTGCGCCGCCAGTCCTGTGCGGTCAGCTTGTCGGCCGGTGCGAGAATTTGCACCGCGGCATTGTTGATCAGTGCCGCCAGCGCTGCACCGTCCAGCCCGGCCCGGACTTCGGCAGCGAATTCTTCCAGGGCCTGGTCATTTTCGGCCAGCCGGTCGAGATCGGCCTCGACGAAGACATCGCAAATCCCCGGATCGGGAGCCTGCCGGCCGGAGCCGATCACGCGCCAGCCGGCCTTGCGGTAAGCCGCGCCCAGCGCGGCTCCGATGCCGCCGGCAACACCCGTGATGCAGACTGCCCGCTGCCCTTTGGCCATTATTTCACACCCAGAAACTCGAATAGATGGCCGATGGCCTGCCGGCTCACCCGGCGGACGGCATCTTCAGTATTCGACCCGTTATGGGAGCCGAAAATGCAACGATCATACTGGCGCAACGGACTATCCGCCTGAAGCGGCTCGATCTCGAACACGTCGAGCGCAACGGAGTGAATCCGGCCATCGGCGAGGCCTGCAAGCAGGGCAGACTCCTTGACCACCGGGCCGCGGCCGACATTCACGAGGCGCAGGCCGGGCTTCACCCGCTCGAGGACATCCTCGTTGAACATGTGGCGCGTCGCGGCGTTCAATGGCGCCGTGAAGACCAGAAAGTCACAATCCTCGACGCCTTCCGGCCAGCTCATCGGTGTGACGTTCAGGCCTTCGACGGGCTGGTAGAATGGATCATAGACAATCACGTCGAGCTCGGCGGCGAGCAATCGCCTTGCGGTATTCCGGCCGATATCACCAAAGCCGATCAGGCCGGCCTTGCGTCCGGCCAGCGAAATGCCGCGCGGTTTTGGCCAGCTCTTGTCGGCGCGGATTTCCCGGTCGATACGGAAGGTTTCGCGCGCCAGGCCTCCAACATAATTCATCGCCACGTCCGCAACTTCGCGGCCGAAAACGCCAGGCGTATTGATAGCGGGTAGCCCGAGGCGCTTCGCGGCCTCGAAATCGACATTGTCGACGCCGACGCCCCATTTCACGATTGCCTTCAGCCGCCCGCTTGCGCCGGCCTCCAGTACACGTGCACTCGCCGGGTCATCGCCGATGATCCAGCCGTCAAATTCGGGCAGTCGCTCGCAAAGCTCGTCCTCGGTCATGGTCTGGACGACTTTGGGCGCATCGAGCTCCACATTCTTGGCGGCAAAATCCGAACGGAATTCGTCGATCATGCCGAGCATGGGCGGGCAGGTGACAAGGACACGCACGGGCTACACCTCCGCTTTCATGGTATGAAGCGCCACGGCTTCGGCCAGCGCCCACTGATCGGCATTGTCGATGTCGATCGATTCCAGTGGCGGTGTTTCATACATGGCCGGCTTTGCACCGATACGCGCTGCCGTTCGCGCGAAGCTGGGCCGGTTGAAAATGTAGAGGTTGGAGTTTTCCTCATACCATGGCTCCAGATCCTGGGTCCGGATCAGGTTGTCAGGATCGTGATTTACCGGCGACATGTCAGCGCGATAAAATCGGGTCTGGATCTTGTTGACCGCGAACAGGCTGTCGGCGCGGCCCGCCCCGGTTTCCTCGTCATATTTCGCCATCGCGCCGCGAATGGCGTTCGCCGAAAGCAGCGGATTGGTCGTGTGCGTCATCAGATAGCTCCGGGACATCACATTCGCGATATCGTCGGCGAGGACCAGATTCATCGAGACAAGGTCACCGCAGATTTCCGGCTTGCGGTCCCGGATCATGACGCGACCGTCGGCATCGCCATCATTCAGACCGTGGTCAGACAGAATCTGGCGTGCATCGGTGTTGATGATCACTTTTTCGACCGCTTCAACCGACAGCAAGGTGTCGAGAATCCAGCGGAATAACGGTTTGCCGGCAAACTCGCGGAAATTCTTCGACTTCACGCGCGCGCTGTGCGCCTTCATCGGCAAAAGTGCTACGAATTTATGGTCTTGCGACATTGAAATTTCCTTCGACCTTCCGATTTTTTGACGAAATGCCCGGATCAGCGTGGATAGAAATACCGGTCCTTGCGATCCTGGGAGAGTTTGCGGTGATCATTATTGCCCTTGTACGAGCCCCAATACTGCATCAGCCTGAACATGAATATGCTCCCGGCCTCGCGCCAGAATGCGCGCTGGCTCAGGGACTCGCTCCAGTCGAACAGAATGCCGGCGGCGGTGTAGCGAAGAAAGTCGCCGGCCCGGATATGGACCTCCGGCATGATGCCCTGCAAGGCAACGGCCTCGCGCTCATACCGTGTCTTGATTTGTGACCAGCTTTCATCGTGCAGGTGAATGACCGGCGCGTCTGCCACATAGCCGATGAATTCACCGTCGGCGGCCAGTTGCTTGCCCAGCACCATGTCTTCCAGGCCGGTGACTTCCTCGTCGAACTTGTATTGCTCCCAAACCGCTTTCGGCACAGCCGAATTGGCATTATTGCAGAAAAATCCCTCTTGAGGGATCGCACTATGTTCAGGGAAGTACTTCTTGAATAGCTGTTCCTCGGAGAACTTGGTCACGCCCGGCTCGCCCATCTGCCGGCCATAGGCGAAGGCGCATTTCCCTTCATCCAGTGGCCGCACCAGATTGGCCAGCCATTGATCGCTTGCCGGAATGCAATGGCCTGAAATGAAGACGAGGAAGCGACCTTGGGCGAAATCGCAGCCCACATTCAGGGAGCGCCCGAAAGTGAAGTCGGATTTCTTGATATGAGTGATCCGGCAGCCGTATTTTTCAGCGATCTGAAGCGTGTCATCGGTCGAACCGGAATCGACGATCACAACCTCATACTGCAAGCCTTCCGCCTCCTGGGTGGCGCAGGCCTCGAGCGCCCGGCCAAGCCATTTGCCCTCATTATAGGTCCGGATGACGATTGAGGCGTCCATATTCGCTCCCCTGCGTGCCAAGTGCTGTTCAGGGTTCTATCGCATTCGCCAACATAGAAAAGGGCAAAGCCGGGGCATTGTGCAGCCCGTCGCTTGACCCGGTCGGAGCGTCGTGGTGACTGAAGAGGATGCTTGGGAGTCTCACACTCACCAAGGTAAAGTCTTTCCTACTCCGCGTTGGTGAGAGCGCCCGTCAGAGCCCCGAATGTCCGCACAAGGTTCCGCCCTCCAGCCAGTGGTGACCCGCTCAGGTCGCAAAAGGGCCGCGTCTTTTTTTGCGGATATTGTTCTGGGCGCCTCCATGGTCAATGTCTGGCGCACTTTTGCCATGGACGATATGCGCCAGCGCTATCGGCGCAGTGTGCTCGGACTTCTGTGGATCGTGCTGTCCTACGCCACCTTTGTGCTGGCGGTGACATTTTTCTTTGGTGCCTTCACCCGGGCGAGTCCGTCAGAATTCGTCACCTATGTCGCGGTTGGCTATGCGGCCTTCATGTTTCTAATGGCGAATATTCAGGATGGCTGCACGGTGTTCGTGCAATCCTCGACATGGATAAAAAGCGTCTCCATGCCGCTTTCCATCCATGTCTACAGGAGCATTTTCCGATCGCTCTTCACTTTCGTGCTCAATATGGCGGTTGCGCTGGCGGCGATCATTGCCTTTGGCTGGCGCCCGGAAATGACCGCATTCCTTTGCCTTCCTGCGCTTGCCATCTACCTGGTCAACGCTGTCGCGGCGCAATATCTTCTGGGTCTGGTCGCTGCCCGGTTTCGGGACATCACGCATTTGATCGGCTCCGTCACGCGCATCCTGATCTTCCTGACGCCGATCCTGTGGGTGCATGAAGAGCAGACAGGTGCCCGCGCCCTCGTCGCGGACCTGAATCCGCTGACGCATTATATCGAGATCTTTCGTGCGCCACTGCTGGGCGACACGCCGCGGCTGATCAGCTGGGCGGTCGTCCTTGGCGTGACGCTTGCCCTGTGGGTCGCAGCAACACTCGCCGGCACGCACATGCGTCGCCGGCTTCCCTATTGGGTTTAGGGGAGGGCCGTCATGTCTTACGTTTCTGTCCGCAACCTCTTTCTCAATTACCCACTCTACCAGCGTGCGCCCTCGCAGGGCGGTGCGCCAGCCGTACCGACCGGTTCGGAGGTCGCGGACCATGGCGGCGGCCGCAATGAAACCCTGATCCGCCGCGGCGATGGTTCCGTGATTGGTGTGCGGGCTCTATGTGATGTCAGCTTCGAGGCCGTCAGCGGCGATCGCGTCGCGATCATTGGCGAGAACGGGTCAGGCAAGACCTCATTATTGCAGGTCCTGGCCGGGATTTATACGCCGGATGCCGGGGAAGTGGTGATTGAGGGGCGTACGACCAGTGTAGTCAACATCAATCTCGGCATGAATCTGGAAGCGACAGGACACAAGAATATCACGCTGCGCGGCCTCGCGGTCGGTCAGACGCGCGAAGCGGTCGAGGCCAAGCGGGCGGAGATCGCGGCCTTCTCCGGGCTTGGCGATTTTCTGGACCTTCCGGTGGAGACCTATTCGGCCGGGATGCGCATGCGCTTGAATTTCGCTATCGCGACGGCGTTCAAGCCGGACGTGCTCATCCTCGATGAGTGGCTTTCGGCCGGCGACACTGCATTCCGCCGCAAGGCGACCGACCGCATGCGCACCTTTGTCGACCAGGCCGGGATTCTGATTCTGGCCTCGCATAGCCGCAGCCTGATGGAAACGACATGTAACCGGGCCATCTGGCTCGACTACGGGACAATTCGTGCCGAAGGCGAAGTCGAAGCGGTCGCTGCTGCCTATGACGAGGAAATGGCGCGCCGGCAGGTGGATCGCGATGCGAGAGCCGCAGCGGAGCTCGAAGTTGCGCTCGCCCACGCCGAGGCCGCTGCACTGCAGGCCCAATCGGAGGCTGCAAGCATTTCGGCAAATTCATGGAGTAATTTTTTCATCGGCCTGATGAAGCGTTTGCGAGGGCGGTAGGGTCGTTGGTCGCTCCAGGGATTCGCCAGCAAGTTTCGATTTCATCGCCTGGGTTGCGACTCAATCAAATCTTCTCCGGGGTGTTGTGATGGCCCCAATGCTGCAAGGAGTTTGGCCAGCCATTGCTGGTGGTCATTCACTTTGATGCCAGCTTCAGCTAGGAAGCGGCCTCCTCTCCGAGGGGCGGCGTCATTTTTATACAATTCAGGGAAGCGTGGGGACCATGTCGAAGAGAGCGTTGATCACCGGGGTGACCGGCCAGGACGGTTCATATCTCGCCGAGTTCCTTCTGGAAAAGGGCTATGAGGTTCACGGGATCAAGCGCCGGGCCTCACTCTTCAACACGCAGAGAGTGGATCATATCTATAGCGATCCCCATACGGACAATACCCAGTTCAAGCTTCACTATGGCGATCTGACGGACAGCTCGAATCTCACGCGCATCCTGTCCGAGGTCCAGCCCGACGAGGTCTATAATCTCGGGGCACAGTCGCATGTCGCTGTCAGCTTCGAAGCGCCGGAATACACGGCTGATGTCGATGCAATGGGCGCGCTTCGCCTGCTCGAGGCGATGCGGTTTCTGAAGCTGGAAAACAAGACCCGTTTCTACCAGGCCTCGACCTCGGAACTCTACGGTCTGGTGCAGGAGACGCCCCAGAGCGAAACCACGCCTTTCCATCCGCGCAGCCCCTATGCAGTGGCAAAAATGTACGCCTACTGGATTGCCGTCAATTACCGCGAGGCCTACGGAATGTATGCCTGCAACGGCATTCTCTTCAATCATGAGAGCCCGCGCCGTGGCGAGACCTTTGTGACCCGAAAGATTACCCGGGGCTTGGCCAATATTGCCATGGGTCTGGAAGACTGCCTCTATATGGGCAATATCGACAGCCTGCGCGATTGGGGCCACGCCAAGGACTATGTCCGCATGCAGTGGATGATGCTCCAGCAGGATGTCGCCGAGGACTTCGTCATCGCCACCGGCGTCCAGTATTCCGTGCGCGAATTCATCACCTGGGCTGCAGCCGATCTCGGCATTACGCTTGAGTTTACGGGCAAGGGCGAAGCGGAAGTCGCGACGGTCGCCAAAGTCGAGGGCGATCGGGCCCCGATGATGCGCGAGGGCCAGGTCATCATGCGAGTCGATCCACGCTATTTCCGTCCGGCGGAAGTGGAGACGCTTTTGGGCGATCCTTCGAAGGCCAAGGCGAAACTGGGCTGGGTTCCTGAAATCACCGCGCGCGAAATGTGCGCCGAAATGGTTGCCGAGGACCTCAAGGTCGCTCGCCGCCATGCCCTGTTGAAGTCACATGGTCTCGAATTGCCGGTGAGCCTCGAATCCTAGGCGCCCGATTGGCGCGCGGGCAATGGAACCAATATTGAGGTTTGGTTCAATTGCCGGAATTGGACCGGAGCGCATGGCTGGCGTCGCCGGTGAAGTGCAGACGGGCTCACTGTTTGCGATTTCCGGCGAGGTGCATTGAGGGAAATTCGATATGCGAAGCATTTATATTGCGGGACATCGTGGAATGGTCGGGGGCGCCATTCTACGGCAGCTTGAAGCTCGACGGGATGCCGGTGAGGCGATCAATCTCATCACCCGCACCTCGTCTGAGCTGGATCTGACCAACCAGGCAGCCGTCCGGGAATTCATGCAGGACGAGGCGCCGGATGCGGTGATTCTTGCTGCTGCGAAGGTCGGCGGAATCCACGCCAACAATACTTATCCGGCGGATTTCATCTACGACAATCTGATGATTCAGTCGAATGTGATCCGCCATGCCCATGATGCCGGCGTGCAGCAACTTCTCTTTCTCGGCTCCTCATGTATCTACCCGCGAGCGGCCGAGCAGCCTATGGCCGAGGATGCCTTGCTGACCGGTGTGCTGGAACCGACCAATGAGCCTTATGCCGTTGCCAAGATTGCCGGGATCAAATTGTGCGAGAGCTTTAATCGCCAGCACGGGCGGGATTATCGCTCGGTGATGCCGACGAATCTTTACGGGCCCGGCGATAATTTCCACCCCGAGAACTCCCATGTCCTGCCCGCTCTCATCCGCCGCTTCCATGAGGCTGCGGAGCGTGGAGACCCCGAGGTCGTCGTCTGGGGGTCGGGCAAGCCGATGCGCGAATTCCTGCACGTCGATGACATGGCTGAGGCGAGCCTGTTCGTGCTCGATCTGCCGAAGCCTGTCTATGACGCCAATACCAGGCCGATGCTCAGTCACATCAATGTCGGGACCGGGAGCGACGTCTCTATCGGCGAACTGGCTCACATGGTGGCGGATGTCACATCCTATCGGGGCCGCATCACCCAGGACATCAGCAAGCCAGACGGAACCATGCGCAAATTGATGGATGTCTCGCGTCTGGAGCGGATGGGCTGGCGTGCGCGGATATCATTGCTGGACGGCTTGCGTGAGACCTATGAGTGGTTCCTTGCGCATGGCGATGAACTGCGCCGTTAATTCGCGGTTATCGAGAACACTTCAGGGCCGTGCATCCGCGTAGATCCTCGACACCCGGAGGCATTGTCGTCTTCAACGCTGAGGGGCGGGAATGCGAAACGGTCTCGATTTTGTCCCATCGGCGGGTGCTGACGGGTTCATGAGGATTGGTGTCGGGTGCGGCACGGTTTCCTGCTTGCGTCCAGGCGGCAGGGGTATCCCCACGCCGACCCTGCAGGATTGCTGGGGGAGAGTCTGGCTGGTTGCGTCCCCCGGGCGAAATCAATGGGGGATCCTCCCATCGGCCTGCCTCGCCCTGGACGGGGGCAATCGCGACCTTCCCCAGCTTGTGAATTTTGTGAGCTCGCTTACGATGGACCAAAGATTCATGCGTGACTGAGTCGACAGCTACACACTCAATTGCGAGTTTCGGGGAAATAATGGTCTGTGTGAGGCGTGTGGTTCGGGCGCACTGAGGAATTGAGCTCCGTATCCCGCTAGCTTGCCGCCATTATCTCTGCCGTCGGGCTCAGCGCCCGGCGCTGCGGGGCGCGAAGTCAGAATGGGGTGGGAAAAGAATGATGTTTGCTCTCGCCATACATAATATGAACCTTGTCTCTTGTTGTGGTGCAATCTCGTTCGAGAGCCATGTTGATGCGATTATTGGGAACTGACATGACGACGCCAGCTACTGACAGAAACACGCTAGAAGAAGAATACGAAGCTATACTGGCCCAGTTGCCGAGCCGTGCGCCGATATATCTGCCAACCGACAAAATTCCTTTGGAAGAGAAGGTCCGAACGTTACCCCATGTCGTTCAAATATATCGACAGGACCTGGACGCTGTATACCGGCCGCGGCTTCGAGCTTTGCGCGAACAGTTCCGAGGTAAGAAACGCTGCTTTTTGATTGGCAATGGCCCCAGCCTGAATGAAACCGACCTGTCGGTCCTCAAAGACGAGGTCACGTTTGCGGTCAATGGGTTCTTTCTCAAGGCAAAAGAGCTTGATTGGACGCCTACTTTCTATTTGGTCGAGGACCATCTGGTCGCCGAGGACCGGGTAAAATTCATCAATGAATTTAAAGGTCCAATAAAGCTGTTCCCTGCTTATCTTGGGTATATGTTTGAAGCCTCAGAGGACACGATTTTCTACAATCACCGTCCCCGAAAGAGCTACCCGCATGGCTTCGACTTCTCCACTGAAGCCGACAAGATCACATATACCGGCTGCACGGTAACATTCTCGATGATGCAGATCGCAGCTTACCTCGGGTTCGAAGAAATTCATCTGATTGGGGTGGACGCCAGTTATTCGCTTCCTAGTGATGCCAAGGAGAGCAAGGATTACGGCGTTGGTGTGCTGGACATGCAATCCGACGATCCGAACCATTTCGACCCCGACTATTTTGGCAAGGGATATCGTTGGCATGATCCTCAGGTCGACAAGATGGTCGAAGCCTATAGCGAGGCTCGCCGCGTCCTGCAGGGGACGGGTCAAACGATCTATAATTCCGGAATTGGCGGCCAGCTTGAGGTGTTTGAGCGGCGGAAATTTCACGAGATTTTCCCTCACGCACGATCTCCGGAGGAAATGTCGGCTTTAGTTGATGCGGGTCGCTATTCGCGTCTGTTGGTGCTTGACATGACGCCGTTTGCGAACGGGACGGCAACGGGGGAAATCAAGGCAAACCTTCTCGGCGGCTGGCCGAGCGACCGGCTGCTGCAAATTGCGCGGCACGGCAAGGACGGTTTCGCGCTTGTCCGGCCGGATAGAGACGGCGGCTATAAGTGCGAACCTTGCTCCGCAGAAGATGCGCGAGAGGCCGCCCACGGCTTTGGTGCAGATGCTGTCCTCTACCGCCCCGTCCCGGACGTGCCTTGGCTGCACGCCTTGGCAATGCAGCTGCTGCAGACGCTCAACAAGCCGATCATCATCTGGGTCATGGATGATTGGCCGCGCGACTTGGCTGCGCGGGATCCCGACCAGTCGCGTATGTTCGATCGAGACCTTCCGATCTTGCTGGAGCATGCGCAGGTGAGGCTGTCTATTTCGGAGGCAATGTCCCGGGAATTCAAGACGCGGTACGGAGTCCCATTTCTGCCGTTGGCGAATGGCGTTCACGCCAGCGACTGGCCGGCGCGTGAGCGCTCTGTTGATCGGAGTTTGCGGATTCGCTACGCCGGCGGTCTGGCGGCGAATATGCAACTCACAAGCGTTCTGCGGCTGGCCAGGGCGATAGAGCGTCTCGGGCAGGCCGGGCATGCGGTGTCGTTGGAGATCAGCACGCAGCCATGGTGGTTGCGCGAGGCCAAGGACGAATTCACCTCCTTCGAATTCACGACGATCTCTGACGTGTCTCGCCCGCCCGAGGCGTATCGGAAGTGGTTGCGTGAAGCTGATGTTGTTGTAATTGCGTATAATTTTGATGAAGCCACCATGCGTTACGTGCGCTACTCCATGGCCAATAAATTGCCGGAGTGCCTGGCGTCAGGGGCGGTGCTTTTGGCGCATGGTCCATCCGAGGCAGCGACTATCGAACATCTCAAACGCAACAATCTTGGTGTTGTTGTCGATCTTGCGAGTGACGAAGCGCTTGAAACAGCCATTCTGTCTCTAATCAAATCCCCTGAGCGCCGCCAGGCTCTCGGCGAAGAGGCCCGAAATTTCGTTTTCGAAAACAATAATTTGGAGACCTTGCGCGACACGCTCCGTCAGATCGTATCGGGCGCCGCGGCTTCCGGCGGTGGTGGGCTACCCAAGTCCGGCCGGGATCATAGGTCTGTCAGCGGCTCCGCTCCCATAGACAAAGAGGCTCGTGGGCCAAGTAGCCGGAATGAGACAATCGAGCCAGAAGTTCAGCCCGGGAGGCATGGCGATCAGATTCAGCGTGGCCGAAATCGGCCAAGCGTCCCGCAAAGCTCACCTGTTCACGCTGAGCGCAGCCGGGCACGGCCGACGAATGCTCAGATGGTTGATCGAGCGTCTGACATGTTGAGCGCCGATATTGCTCCCGCGGTATTCTGTCTCTCGGGTGTGGATCGCGCAGCGGTGTCAGCGCGGATGGGGCGTGCATTGAACGAGGTTCCTCGCCAATTCACACCCTCGGCCTTGGCTTCGGCCGTGGAAGGCGGGCGTAGTGCCGTCGTCGTTTATTGCGAGGCGGAAGAGCAGTTGGTCTCGGCCATGGTTGCAGGACTGAGCCCAAGCCAGGTCCTGACCGACTGGAGCTCTGAAACGGCCCAAATGCTGCAAATTCGCAGTCAGTCGCGCCGGCGGATTTTTTTGGTGCGGAACCGCCACTTCCTTCATGGCACGAATGAGGACTTGAACCTGCTTCAGGAAATGGTTGCACTTTCCATTGGGGGCGCTCCGGTCGTTGATGATGGTTTGGCGGCAGATGGATTCTATCGGGTGCTCGCGCGGCAGCTTCTGGCGGACTCACCGAAGGCTCAATCACTTGGCCTCGAACTCGACGCAAGCAGTCTGCCCTGGGCGCGCGCGGAGGTGATGGTTGATATCGATGCTGTCTACGAGCAGAATCAACAAGTCTTGTCCAATCTGGAACAGCAATGTGAAGCGCTCACCGCTGCGGAATCGTCGCAAGCGCGGTTGCATGATCAGATCGGGCGATTGCGGGAGGAGCTGCTGGGCCGCGGCGCACAGGCAGATCGAGAGCGTACGCTTTCCGAGCAAATAGAGCAGCTTCATTCAGAACTGCGCGTCGGGAAAGACCGTTGCGCGGCCCTTGCTCAGCACGTGTCCGCAGTGGAGGCGCAGCGCGATGAAATTTTGCACTCTTCTTCATGGAAGCTGACGAAACCTCTGCGCGCTATGAAAGAGATGTTCGGTGGTGCCAGCAGTAAGAAGATCGATTGATATGATCCAAGCGCAGACAGGTAATCATCACCGCACCATCATTCATATTGGCGCAGGCGACGGAGTTGAGCTTGACGGGTATCTTGCAGGCGATGCTGAACGCATCATTCTGGTTGAGCCTGAACCCGACCGTGCTGCGGCCCTCGAGCGCCGTTGCGGGAATGATCCGCGGACATTGGTCATTGCGGCAGCGCTCACTGGCGCGGTCGGCGAGGCGGAGTTGAAGACCTTCAACATCCGCGCACTGGATGGCCTTTGTTCCGCTGAGGCGGCAAAGAGCATTTATCCGGGCTTGCGCCTCCTCAATCGTATGGTGGTCCCTACATTGTCGCCGGGTCGGTTGTTGGAGAAGACCGGGGCGCTTTCTGGTCCTGCCCGCGTCATACTTCACGCGACTGGGATGGAGGCCGATATATTGCGGGCCTGGCCGACCGAAGATCTGCATTCCACAATTGATACAATTGAGTTGCGGTGCACCGCTTCAAGCCTGTTCGAGACCGGGAGCGACCTGGCGAGTTTGCGCGAGCTGGCACAAAGTCTGGGGCTCGAAGAGGTCCAATCGGACCTTTCGGACCCTGATTGGCCGAAACTGGTCTTGCGGTCGAATCCGTTGCGCCTGCAACTCGACGCCCAGCATTTGTTGAATCATCAGCTTGAGGTCAAGCTGTCCGAAGCTGAGAAGGCGGTCGAATCGGCTATTGAGGCAAGGGCGGCGCGGGACGTTCGGATCAAGGAGCTTGAGGCTCAATTCGTTCAAGCGGAAAGCGCGCACAAGGAAGCCGCAAAGACGAGCCGGGTCGAAGCCGAGAAGGCGCTCAAATCTGCCATAGCAACGCTGGGCGCTCGGGACGTTCGGATCAAGGAGCTTGAGGCTCAATTCGTTCAAGCGGAAAGCGCGCACAAGGAGGCCGAAGAGGCGCTCAAATCGGCGAC
>NZ_CAXBKN010000062.1:0-17795 GCF_963976135.1 uncultured Maricaulis sp. | reverse complement strand
GATGACAAGGGATTGTTTGACGTGGGGGTTTGGCTGCAAATGGGGGGCGAAGCGCCGCTTCGCGGTTTCACCCTTGACGTCTCAACTCCAGACTGGCCGGATCCCGGCATGGTTTTCAGGTCGGTTGATCCAGGGCCCGCTTATCCACGCCGGGGTCCGGCGGGTTATGATGATCGGGATTTCGCGCGCTTTGACCTTGTTGGCCCCACCCCGATGCCCCACTCCGATAGCCTGTTCCAATGCTCCGCCCGCATCCGGCGGCCGCGCGCCGCGGCCGGCAGCGCGCCGGCGCTGGGCGGCGGGCGGTGCGGGCGTGACAGTCCGTGGAAGGTGGCAGTCGGACTGTCATCCGCACACAGGCATTTTTCCCTGCCCCACAAGGCCGGGCCGCACCATGATGGCAGGATGGCAGACAGTCTTTCCGGTGACAGCCGGCCTGCGAGGGGATGCGGCAGGCGGGGCAATCCTGAAACGGGGGCAAAACCGGGGTCGAATTCGATATGCGATTGTTTTTCAGCGACTTTTGCAGGTTTCACGCGCGAATTTATGGCGCATGAGGGGCATGCCAATGCATCATCAAGGGCAGGCGAACAGTGAAGCAACGGCCACTCAACGGTAGATCTGCGGCAAACAGGGCAAGCACGACCCGATCGGCGCCGCACCGCATGACGCCGCACACCATGGCGCGGCGAAAATCGCTCCGGCCCGTGTCTGGCGGCCGCGGCCTAAAGCGCGTTCCAGCTCGCCTGGACGCCGAGCATGTCGAATACCGCGTCCCAGTAATCCATCAGCTCGCCGTGCTGTTCGGCCTCCCACTGGCCGCGCGGGATCAGGCGGATGTCGAGGCGGACGCCGCGCAGGCTGTCGCCATAGGTCTCGCGGATCGCATCGGCGACGATGGCCGGCTCGGGGACGCGGTTTTCCAGGCTGCCGAGGCGGCGGCGATAGACGGTGAAGACTTCCGAATTCTGCAGCATGTCGGAGACCAGCACGATGCGCCGCTCGGGCACATTGCGATCGAAGGCGGGATCCTGGCCGAGGCGGGCGAGGGCTTCGATGATCGGGCTGTTGGGTGCGTCCTTGGGCTCGACGAGGTCGGCGAGGGCACGGGCCAGCGGCTCGGCAAACAGGGCGTCATAGCGCGCCTGCACCCGGTCGGGATTGCGGTAGAGTGGGTTGACCTGCTCGCCGGCGCCCGGATTGCACAGCGAGAAACTATTGGTATTGCGCAGCTGGCCGCTCTCATTGAGCTCGTAGAGGGAGAGGCGTTCGCCGACCGCGAGCTGGTCGCGCTGGGCCAGGATCAGGGCGCCGATCGCCTGCGCCTGCTCTGGAGAGTAGAGGTCGGTCTTGTCGATCACCACAACGCGGTGAGGCGGGATGGCGCCGGCCAGGCACAGGGTCTGGCTGTCATAGACCGGCGGTTTGAGAACGAAGGCGGCATAGCTGATCGCGCCCAGGACCGCGGCCACAATCAGCAGATTGAATATTCCAAGTATATCGCGTCCGGTCATAGGGGCCCCCCGCCACTAATGAGTGCGGCGGACCCGCCAGGGGGCCGCCTCGGCAAGCAGCTTACCGGTGGTTGCTCGGTCCCGCCAGATCGCGGCAGATTTCATCGTGCAATTCCTTGGCTTCAACCAACTGCTCAAGCTCGTGCTGGCTCAGCTTCTTGGCTTCTTTCCAGCCGGCCTCGAGAGCCTTTTCCAGATCGCCGGCAGCGGTCTCCAGACGGCGGGTCACACCGCCATAGCCGGGAATCGCGTCGTCGAATGTGCGCCCCTTGAAGGCAGCAATCACGGCGAAGGTTGTGCCCAGCACCAGCAGGAGCAGGGCTTCCAGCGTTTCGATGCCAAACGGGTTCGCGATCGCAGCGCTGACCGGTGTCAGCACCAGGCCCGTGACATCGCCCGCACCGACGGCCAGCGTCGCAGCGTTGAATTCCAGCAGGTCGCGGAAATGCGCCGCGCTCAGATTGAGCGCCAGCAGGGTGATGGCACCGATGCCGACGCCAATAGCGGCGAGGCCGGCATGGACGCGCTTGTGCGGATTCGACATGTGCCTCAGGCCGAGAAAGCCGACCAGAAAGAAGGCGGCGATCACATTGGTGAAGGAGACGGTGATGGCCTGCAGCCAGCCGCCCAGCAGACCGAGATCGGAGCCGGTCGAGAAGAAATAGGCATTCGCCAGGCCTTCAAACAGCACCAGTGAGGCGAGCACTGAGAAATGCAAAATATGGGATTTGGGGTAAATCGCGGCCCGGTCGATCGGTTTGATCGCCGTCTCTGCGGTAAACTCCGAATCATCGACAGCGCCGCCCCAGGTGCGGCGGAATTTCAGCAAGTCCTGATGGCGCGCGGCTGCAAGGGAGATGGTGCGACCCAGCGCAATCATTTCTGACGGCGCGCGCACATCGCGGAATTCCGCGAGATCCGGCGGCAGGTCGGTCATTCGTCCGAATCCCGGATCTGTTCGATTGTCTAAGGGCATGGCCTCCCCCTTCATTCTTCGCGCCGGTTTGACACAGGCTCTATGGTTAATGGTGAATTGTGGCAGCCAATGGGGCATAAACCGGCGATTTGTGGATCAATTGAGGCGAGCCTGGTCCTGCGGCCTCTTGCCGTTGCCCGCAGCAGACGGCAGGCTCTGCCTGGTTTCAGGTGGAGAAGTGTGATGACCGACCGGTTTGCCTCGCGGCGCGATCTCTTGATGGGCAGCACAATGGCCGCCCTTGCGGCCGGCCTCCCGGCAGTGGCGGGCGCCCGCCAGGCGTCCGCGCCGGCCGATCCACCGGCCGAGACTGGCCCACTGGCTGGCCCCGTCTCGGCAGATACCGTGCGCGCCGCCGAGCGCCTGTTCGCGGTCGAATATACCGATGCCGAACGGCAGCAATTGGTGATCGGGATTGACGACTGGATCGAGCGCACGACGCGCCTGCGTACGACATCCTTGCCCAACGCGCTGGCACCGGCCTGCGTCTTCGATCCACGTCTGCCCGGACAGGCCTTGCGTGAGCAGAGCGACGGCCTCGTGCGCTCGGCCGCCAGTGCCGGAGCGCTCCCGGAGGACGATGCCGCGATCGCCTATGCGCCGGTCTGGAGACTCTCGCGCTGGATCGGGAGCGGCGCGCTGAGCTCACGGCGGCTGACCGAAATCTACCTGGCGCGCATTGCCCGTCACGCACCGGCGCTGGAGTGTTTTGTCACTGTGACCCCACAGATTGCCCGCGCCGAAGCCGATGCCTGCGACCGGGAGACCGCTGCGGGGCATTCGCGCGGGCCGCTGCATGGCATTCCCTATGGCATGAAGGATATTATCGATGTCGCCGGTGTGCGTGCGAGCTGGGGCGCCATGCCCTATCGCGACCGGATCGCCGATGACGACGCCCGGGTGACCATCCTGCTGCGCGAAGCCGGCGCCGTCCTGCTGGGCAAGACGACCAATGGGGCGCTGGCCTATGGCGAACGCTGGTTTGAGGGCATCACCCGCAATCCCTGGAATATCCAGGAGGGTTCCTCGGGTTCGAGCGCCGGGTCGGCCTCGGCAGTGGCGGCCGGATTGGCCGGGTTCGCGATCGGCACTGAAACACTCGGCTCCATCGTCTCGCCGTCCAATCGCTGCGGCACGACGGGTTTGCGCCCGACCTTCGGCCGGGTATCGCGAAGCGGCGCGATGGCGCTGTGCTGGTCGCTCGACAAGATTGGCGCGATCGCTCGCAGTGTCGAGGATACGGCTTACGTGCTGGAGGCGATCAATGGTGAGGACACCCGTGACCCCGGATCGATCGGCATGGGGTTTGATTGCGATGCCGGGGCCGGGGTGCGCGGCATGCGGGTCGGCTGGAACCCGGCCTGGTTCGAGAGCGGCAGCGATGCCGACCGGGCCGCATTGCAGGCCGCACGCGATGCCGGTGTGGAACTGGTCGAGGTGGACTTGCCCGATCTGCCCTATGACGCGCTATTCGCGGCGGTCGAGGCGGAATCCGCGGCCGCCTTCGAGCAACTCACCCTGAGCGGTGAGGATGACAGCCTGGTCTGGCAGGAACCGAATGCCTGGCCCAATACATGGCGCCGGGCGCGTTTCATCTCGGCGGTCGATTTTATCAATGCCGACCGATTCCGCCGTCAGGTCATGCAGGTGATGCACACCCTGTTTGCCGATCTCGATGCACTGATCGCGCCCAATTTCGCCGCCGGCTTGCTGGTGATCACGAATTTCACCGGCCATCCCCAGCTGGCTTTCCGCTCCGGCTTTTCTGACCAGCCGACGCGGGGCGAGTTCGGTGATCCGCATGATGACGCGCTTTACCGGGTGCCACAGACAACCAGCCTCTGGGCGCCGCTCTTCGAGGAAGGGCGCATTATCGCGCTGGGGCGCGAACTTGAAACCCGGCTGGCCGTCGCCGCCCAACAACCGCCCGCTTTCCGCTAGGGCCCTCTCTCCGACAAGGGATGATATTTTCCATGAAATTCTATGATTGCAAGACGGCCCCAAGTCCTCGCCGCGCCCGGATGTTCATCGCTGAAAAGGGGCTCGAGATCGAGACAGTCCAGGTCGATCTCGCCGCCAAGGCCCAGTTCGAGCCAGCTTTTCGTGCGGTTAATCCGCGCTGCACGGTGCCGGCGCTGGCGCTCGATGATGGTGTGGTCTTGTGTGATAATGCCTCGATCGCCCGCTATCTGGAAGAAATCTGCCCCGAACCGCCGCTGCTGGGCCGCGATCCGGTGGAGAAGGCGCTGGTGGCGGAATGGCTGGCCCGGGTCGAGTGGGAGGGCTTCATGGGGGCCGCCGAGGCCTTGCGGAACAGGTCTGATTTCTTCAAGGATTCGGCGCTGACCGGACCGCAGCCCTACGAACAAATCCCCGCCCTGGCCGAGCGTGGCCGCCAGCGGGCAGCGGCCTTCTTCACCGTCATGGAGCAACGCTTGGCCGAGGCCAATTATCTCGCCGGCGATGCCTTCAGCGCTGCCGATATTGCCGGCTATGCCTTTGTCGATTTCGCTGCCTGGGTGAAGCTCAAGCCGGAACCGGAACTGACGCATCTGGCCAATTGGCGCGAGGCGATTTCCAAACGCCCGTCCGCCTCGGCCTAATCGCCAGCGGGCGGGTAGATCGTGCGGCCCTGCAGTTTGAGCTCGAACAGGTCTGGCCGGGCATAATGCCCGGCCGGATCGCAGGCCAGCTTTGCCTTGCGAACCTCGGCCAGATCGCCGTCGGCGATCAATATGGTCTCGCCCTCGGCCGGACCCGCGATGATCTCGCCGCGCGGGTCGATGATGACGCTCTGGCCGGTATGCTCGAAGGCGCTGAGTGATTTGAAGCGTTCGGGCACATGCGCCTCAAGGCGCAGGCCGGCGGCGGCAATGACATAGGCGCCGGCCTGGCTGGCGAAGGCGCGCGAGAGCAGGAGCTGGCGCGCCCAGACCGGATCGCTTGGCGCGGTGAGCGGTTCGTGGCCGGGCCAGGCCGCGACATGGATCTGCGTGCCCTGGCACATCAGGGCATAGCCAGGCAGGACAATATTGTGCTCCCAGCAATTGAGCCCCGACAGGCGGCCGTAATCGCGCTGGTAGACCGTCAGGCCCCGGGCGTCGCCATCGGCCCAGATCGAGCGTTCATGATGGGTCGGTTTGAGCTTGCGGTGACGGCCGAGAATTGTCCCGTCGCGGCTGATGAAAACCAGGCTGGCATAGATGCTGCCGCCTGTGGCCGCGTCGCGTTCGGCAATCCCGATGGCCACGTCGATCCCGGCTGCCCTTGCCGCCGCGCACAGCGCATCGGTTTCCGGGCCGGGCAGGGTGATGGCGTTCTCGAGATAAAGCGCAGCCGCTTCCCACCAGAGATCGCCAAGCGGCGCCTCGATGAAGAAAGGGTAGCCGGGCAGCCAGGTCTCGCCGAAGGCGGCGATTGTGGCACCGAGCCGGCCCGCCTCGGCGATCAGGCCGCAGGCCTTCTCCACCGACGCCGCCTTGTCGAAATAGACCGGCGCTGCCTGAATGGCGGCGAGCCGGATCGGGCTCATGGTTCGACCGTCTCCACGCCGGGATCATGGGTTTCGAACCAGCGCAGGATTTCCGCGACCTTGGTCAGCAAGCGGCTGGGCCGGGAGTTGGAAATACCGTGATAGGAGTCGGGGATCACCACCAGACGGCTGGGAATGCCGCGCAGACGCAGCGCCGAATAATACTGTTCGCTCTCGCCGCGCGGGGTACGTACATCGGCGCCGCCGACCATGACGAGTGTCGGGGTCTCGACATTGCCCACCAGCGAGAGCGGCGAACGGCGCCAGTATTCGGCCGGATCATCCCAGGGCGCGCTGGCGAACCAGTAGCGGTAAAAATATTGCGGCAGGTCGGAATAGAGGACAAAGCTTGTCCAATTGATGACGGGCTTGACGACGGCCGCCGCCGCAAAGCGATCCGTATTGCCGGTGATCCAGGCTGTCAGCACGCCGCCGCCCGAGCCACCTGTGACGAAGAGCCGGTCGGGATTGATGAAGCCGCGATCCAGCATCATGTCCACCGCGCCGATCAGGTCGTCATAATCATTTCCTGGATAATCATGATGGATGAGATTGGCGAATTCATAACCGTAACTCGTTGATCCACGTGGGTTTGTGTAGATGACAACATAACCCGCTGCAGCCATCAGCTGGAGTTCGGCCGAGAAGGCCGGGCCATAGGCGGTGAAGGGGCCGCCATGGATTTCCAGGATGAGCGGGTATTGCTGCGCCGGGTCAAATCCGGGCGGGTACAGGACCCAGCCCTCGATCTCGCGACCGTCAAAGGGGGAGGCCCAGTGCACGGTTTCGGCGTCCGAGAGCCAACGGTCGTCGAGGATGTCGCCATTCAGATTGGTCAGCGCGTGCAGGGCTTCCTCGCTCGTGCCGGTTGCCAGTTCGGCAGGCCGGCGCGGTGTGTTGATGGTGGCGGCGAAACGGCCCTGTTGCGAGACTGTGAATGTGCCGCCGGCATAGGGGCGGCCGAAATCCGGGCCGCCCAGACCGCGGGCGATCGGTGCGAACTCGCCGTCCAGGCCGATCCGCGCGATCACGGTCTCACCATGATCCTCATACTGAACATAAATGGCCTGCCCGTCGCCGCTCCACTGCGGATTGCCGACGGACCGATCGAGCGTCTCCGTCAGGCTGCGCGCGCCGCTGCCATCGGCATTGGCGACATAGAGGCGGATATTGTCATAGCCCATCCGGTGATCATCAAACCCCAGATAGGCGAGCCGGCGCCCATCCGGTGAGGGGCGGGGGGCGAGGTCGGGGCCCTCGCGGGCGGTCAGGGCTTGGGGGTCTGATCCGGCGAGCCCGACCCGGAAGATCTCGCTATCGGGGGCGAGGGTCTCGCGATCGGGGCGCCGGTCGGCTGAGAAGAGGAGGGACTGGCTGTCAGCGGCCCAGGCCAGATCGCCACTGGCCCCGAGCGCATCGGAGGTTATGGCCCGGGGCTCGCCGCCGGCGGCATCGACGACAAATAATTGCTGCCGGCCGATTGGCAGGGCGCCGATCCCGTCGAACCGGAAGGCGAGCCGCTCCTCGACCTGGGCCCCGGCAGCCCAGTCATCGTCGGGATCACGGGCAGGCAGACTCGCCGCCAGCATTCCGACTTCGCCGACGAATCCGGCATAGGCTAGATACTTGCCATCGGGTGACCAGCTGAGGCCGGTCGCGCCGCCGCGAATCTGGGCAATTTCACGATCCGCGCCGCTGTCCGGCGTCAGTATGCGCAGGCTGACATGATCGGTGGCCGGCTGCAGATAGGCCAGCTGCTGGCTGTCCGGAGACCAGCGCGGCGTATGGCTCGTACCGGGCGCGGGGTGAATGTCGCGGTGATTGGTGCCGTCCGCATCGATGAGCCAGATCGCTGAAATGCTCTGGTCGGTCGCGATGTCGTTGGAGCGCCGCACATAGGCGATGCGCTGGCCATCGGGGGAAATTTGCGGATCCGCAGCGGCTTCAAGTGCAAAGACATCACGCGGCTGCAGCGGCTGTAATGGCTGCGCCAGCGCCGTTCCGGTTGCCGCGCAGACAAGGGCGGCCAGCAGGGTTTTGAACACGATCAACCTCCAAAGACGATGGCCGCATCAGAGCGGTTTTTCCGGGCGAGGCCAAGCCGCAATGTCGGGTGGGCGATTGTGACTGCCCTGCAACAGTCTGCGGGAAATTCGATTTTCCGGTACGATATCGGCGCCAGCGAGGTTTTTGGGTCGATATTTTGCTTCACCTCGCCTGCAAACTCTCGCAATATCCAGGCAGGACGCGCAAAGCGTTCAATGAAAACAGCTGGGCGAAAAATCGCCAGCGCTCGGGAGGGAGTTCAAAGACATGTCATCGACGAAGAGAACGATTCTATTCGCGGCAGCTTCGGTTATCGCGTTGACTGGTGCCCAGGCTGTGGCTCAGGAAAGCCGCACCGTGGACATCATCACCGTGACCGCGCAAAAGCGCGAGCAAGGTATCCAGGACGTGCCGGTTGCGGTTACGGCCTATAATGAGGAATTCCTGCTCAATGCGGGCGTGCGCGACCTGAAAGACCTGGCGATCATCTCTCCCGGCCTGAATGTTACCTCCACTTCCAATGAATTTATCACCACGGCCCGGATTCGGGGAATCGGTACGGTCGGTGACAATCCGGGTCTGGAGTCCTCGGTCGGCGTCGTGATCGATGGCGTGCCACGGGCCCGCAATGGTGTCGGCTTCAATGATCTTGGTGAGCTCGAGCGCATCGAAGTCCTGCGTGGCCCGCAGGGCACGCTTTTTGGTGCCAATACGACGGCTGGTATCATCAATGTCGTGACCAAGCGGCCGGAATATGATCTCAGCTCGCACATCCAGCTCGATTATGTCGGCGGCGATGCCTCCGGCTGGGGCGTGTCCGGCGGCATGACCGGTGGTCTCAATGACAGCATGGCGCTGCGTCTCTATGGCGGCATCCGTGAACGCGATGGTTACAACACCGTCGAAACCTTTGGCGGTCCCCGCACCGAGGCCGAGGATGGCGACCAGGATTTCTACACTTTCCGCGGCCAGCTTCTGATTGATTTCAGCGACGACGTGAACCTCCTGCTCAGCGGAGATCTGACGAAGCGTGAAGAGAATTGCTGTGGTGCGCCGAGCCTGGTGTCGGGTCCGACAGCGGCTGCGATCAACGCGCTTGTGCCAGGTGGCCGGCCCATGCCGGGCAGCGAAGATCCGTTCAGCCGGGTCATTCAGTCCAATCGAGGCACCGGCCAGGACATCATCGATCACGGCTTTAGCGGTGAGTTGAACTGGCAGTTCGATAATTTCGCCATGACCGCAATCCTGTCCGATCGCGATTACAGCCTGAATTCAGGCCAGGACACGGACTTCACCGGCGCGGACATCGTCTTCCGTGACGCTGAAAACAACACATTCGATTTCGGAAACACGACGTTTGAACTGCGCTTCTCGGGCTCCACCGAGCGCTTCGAATGGATGGTCGGCTCATATTATTCGAGTGAAGATCTTGTCCGCCAGGATGCGATCCAGATGGGCTCGGATTTCTCGAACTTCCTCGGCTTGCTGGGTGGCAATCCCGGCCTGGTCAACGCCCTCGCCAACGGTCTGGGCGGGGCCTTCATTCCCGGCTATGTGCCGCTCGCACCAGGCGCCGGCGCCCCATTGGGCGGTGGCAACCCGTTGGGTGATACCTTCACCCAGGACGGCGAGAGCTTCAGCCTCTTCACCCATAATACCTGGCACCTCACCGATTCGACGGACCTGACTTTCGGCCTGCGTCACACGACGACCGAAAAGACCGCGACCTTCGATTTCGGCGACAGCAATACGCCGGCCTGTGACGTCTGGGAGGCCGTGTTTGGCGATGCTCTCGACTTCTCGACGCCGCTCAGCCAGGCCATTCTGACCGGGTTCTCGCTCGGTTCGGGCGTGCCGGCGGCCAGCCTGCAGCTTTTCGGCACCTATACCTGTCTGCCGTTCGCCCGTGACGTCTTCTCCCAGATCGACAATACCCAGTCGCTCGAAGAGAATGAATTCTCCGGCCTGCTCTCCCTGTCACACCGGTTCAATGACGACCTGTTGATGTACGGGACCTACTCGCATGGTTACAAGGCGGGCGGTTTCAACCTCGACCGCTTTACCCAGGCCGGTTCCAGTGCGGTCGACTTCACCGCCGCGCTCGCCGACCCGACTTCCTATCCGGCGCGTTTCGATCCGGAGACCGTCGACAGCTTTGAAATCGGGATCAAGACCGAGTGGGCCAATGACACGCTGCTGGCCAACTTCTACCTCTTCAAGTCCGAATTCGACACCTACCAGCTCAATACCTTCAACGGTATTGCCTTCTTCGTGACCTCGATCGATGGCGCGTCGACCCAGGGTGCCGAGATGGAATTGCTTTGGTTGCCGGACGCCATGCCGGGTCTGACCGTGCAGGGCGGGGTCACCTATGCCGACGCGACTTATAATGAGTTCGCGCCGACCGGAACGCCGGATGTTGACCGTCTCTCAGGCCAGAACTTCTCGCTGGCCCCGGAATGGTATGCTTCGGGTTCGGTGACCTATAACGGCACTTTCGGTCAGGACATGACCTGGCTGGCGCACCTTGATGCCCGCTATCTTTCGGAACAGAATACCGGTTCCGATCTCGATCCTGAAAAGCACCAGGATGCCTACACCCTGTTCAATGGCCGGGTTGGGATCGGTTCAGCCGACGAATCCTGGTCGCTGGAATTGTGGGGCCGCAACCTGACAGACGAGGATTACGTCCAGGTCGGCTTCGACGGACCGTTCCAGTCGGGTTCCTTCAACTCATTCCTCGGCACGCCGCGGACCTGGGGCCTGACGCTCCGCGCCCGCCGCTAGTCCGATAAGGCATAAACAGGGGAAGGGCCGGGCGGCAACGCACCGGCCCTTCTTTTTGCCTGACACTTCGTGTCGTGGAAGGCGTATCGGATGCCCGTCCGGCAGTGCCGGGCGAGGCGGAGGACTGCACATTATTCACCCGGCGGCCCGCTTTGGGGTGCCTGCCCTGAATTGGCCGCGATATCATGGTCAAAGAGGCCCATATGATTCGGCCTTCCGCCGACGAACACATTGATGATTTTTGCCATGACGCTGCGCGCCCGAAATATATTGCTGATCGCCCTGGCCGGCCTGCTGGTGGTGACCGGTTTGTCCATGCTGATAGGCCCGTTTTCCGTGGCCAGCCTGCAGACACGGCTGGAGAACAACGCCCGCGACGCGCTCGACCGGCGCGAAATGGATTGGGCCCATGTTCGCATGCGTGGCCAGGAGGCCATACTCAGCGGCGCCGCGCCCAATGATACAGCCCGGGAGATCGCGCTCGAAGTTGTCGCTGGCTCGACCTGGTCAGGCGGCACGATCGCCGGCGGCGTTTCGCGCGTGATTGATGAAACCACCGATGCCCGCATGGATCGAGGCTTTGCCTTCCGTGCGGACCTCGCCTTCAGCGGACGGGTGTTGATCCGCGGTGATGCCAGTGACGCGGCCGCGCGCGATGCGATTGCCCGCTTCGCGACAGCGAATTTTCCCAATGGTGCCGATTCCGATCTGACCCTGATCCCGGGCGGCGCTCCGGCGGCCGAGTGGGAAGAGGCGGCCAAACGTCTCCTCGGGCAGCTGGCGCGTCTTGAGCGCGGCGCGATCGTGCTCAGCGGCCAGCAGGGCGGTCTCTACGGGGAAGCCGAAAATCCGCAGATCGCGCGCTCCGTCGCCAATACACTGCAGACCATGCCGGCGCCCTTCCGGGCTGCCTCGATTGTTATCCCGGCCGGCGCGCCAGCGATCGTCCATGTGCCTGATATTGATGCCTGCGCTGCGATTATCCGCGCGGCACAGGGCACGGACGAGCTGCGGTTCGAACCCGGCGGGTCCGGTGCCAGTCCATTGACCGAAATTGCCTTGCGCCGTCTGGGGCGCACATTTGCGGCCTGTCCCGCCGATGCGCGGCTCTCAGCCAGGATCAGCATTGCTGATGGCGGCGAGGAACTGGCGCGGCAACGCGCAGCGCAGGTGCGCTCGCTGCTGGCCGGCGGCGCGGTGGGCGAAACGAGAATCATTGTCGCGCTGGCGGATGACCAGTTGCAGGCGCTCACATTTTCTATTTCATCGATTGAGGGTTGAGGCATGTTCTGGCTGGTCTGGCAGATTGGTTTCCTGATTTTGGCGGCCTTTGGATTCGGGGTTCTGACCGGATGGAAGGTCTGGAGCGGCGAGGCACGTAGCGCCGAGGCTGACAAGGCGCTGGCCGATGTCATCGCCTTGCGCCGGGAAAATGAAAATCTCGCACGCCGTCTCGGCGAGGCTGAATCGCGCGCGGTGGCCGCCAGCCAACGACCGGCTGGCGCGGTCAAGACCGGCCATGCCGAGATGCCCGAGGATGTAGTTCAGCCTGCGGCGGCCAAGCCCGTGACCAGGACGAAGCCAAAGCCCGCCGCGACAAAACCGGCGGCGGCGAAGGCGTCGGCCCCCAAGGCCGGCTCAGGCCAGACCGCTGCAGCCAGCGCCGCCGGGCCGGTCGGTGCGATGCAACAGGATGATCTGACAGTGATCAAGGGGCTGGGCCCGAAAGCAGCGGCCAGCCTCAATGAGGCCGGTATCGCCAGCCTGGCGCAGATCGCGGCCTGGAGCGAGGCCGATATCGCCAGCTGGGATGAGCGGATCAATGGCCGCGGCCGTATTGTGCGCGATGACTGGGTCGGCCAGGCCAGGCGGCTTTCCGCCTGACGGGTTTGTCGCTCAAGGCATATGCGCCAGCACGTTGCGGGCATCATAGGCATTGGCATCGTCGGAAACCGTGCCGGTGCGGATCAGGATTTCCAGCGTCACGGATTTTTCGCCGGCCGAGCCGTCGATGCGGATGCCCAGTCCGATTCCGCGGGCTGAATAGCCGCGCGAGCCGGTGGAATAGCTCGCCGATGTGCCGACCCGGACCGGATTGCGGTCATTGCCCTCGCGGTCACGCCGGACAACCACAAACCAGTCGCCGCCGCGTTCCAGCGTGAATTCGGCGGCCCGCCGCAGCGCCAGGTCTTCGGTCTCCTGAATACTGGTGTCAGAGCCGGCATCAAAACGGATCATGAAGCGGTCCTGCTCGATGCGGCGCTCGGAATAGCCGTACTGCCCCTCATAGGCCGGGGCGTAACGCGTCGGGCCGGCTGAGGCGCAGGCGGTGAGCGCGAGGACGGGGGTCAGGATGAGCAGGGGAAGAATGCGTCTCATGGCGGCAGCTCCAGCTGTGTAACCCGCTCACGATAGGATTATTCGGCCTCGCTTGCCACCGCCGCCTCGACGCCCATCCGTTCCAGCATGACCAGCGCACTGTCGGCGATCACCGTGCCCGGCGGGAAGACGGCCGCCGCGCCCATCTGGCGCAGGACCGGCTCGTCATCGGGCGGGATGACGCCGCCGACCACGATCAGGATATCGTCACGGCCCTGTTCGGAGAGCGCGGCACGCAATTGCGGCACCAGGGTAAGATGGCCGGCTGCCAGCGATGAGGCAGCGGCGGCATGGACATTTTCCGCGATCGCCAGCACGGCGGCCTCTTCCGGTGTCTGGAACAGCGGGCCGATCACAACATCCCAGCCGAGATCGGCATAGGCCGAGGCGACGACTTTCTGGCCGCGGTCATGGCCGTCCTGGCCGAGCTTGGCGATCAGGATTTTCGGCTTGCGGCCATGAAGCTCGAGGAAGCGTGCGGCGGTATCGCGGGCGCGGCGGACCTTGTCGTCAGAGCCGGCGGCGGGCCCGTAAATCCCGGTTGTTGCCTTGATCTCGGCGACATGGCGCTTGAAGGCCGTCTCCATCGCATCGGAGATTTCGCCGACGGTCGCCATGGCGCGGCCCGCATCGACCGCCAGTTCCAGCAGATTGCCGTTTCCCGAGGCCGCCGAGGCCGCCAGCGCATCGAGGGCGGCTTTCAGCTTGGCCGGATCGCGTTCGGCGCGCAGGCGTTCGAGCTTCTCGATCTGCTGTTTGCGCACGAGATAATTATCGACCTTGAGGACGGGCACGTCCTCGTCTTCGTCGAGCAGGAATTTATTGACGCCGGTAATGGTCTGCTGGCCGCTATCGATCAGCGCCTGCGTGCGCGCAGCGGCTTCCTCGATGCGCAGTTTCGGCACGCCGGCCTCGATCGCCTTGGCCATGCCGCCGAGCGCGTCGATCTCGGCGATATGATCCATCGCGCGCGCGGCGAGATCATGGGTCAGGCGCTCGACATAATGACTGCCGCCCCACGGATCGATCGCGTCACAGGCATGCGCCTCGCCGGCGAGCAGGATCTGGGTATTGCGCGCAATGCGGGCCGAGAAGTCGGTCGGCAGGGCGAGCGCCTCGTCGAGCGAATTGGTGTGCAGCGACTGGGTGTGACCATCGACGGCGGCGATGGCTTCCAGCGCCGTGCGGCCGACATTGTTGAACACATCCTGCGCCGTCAGCGACCAGCCGGAGGTCTGGCAATGTGTGCGCAGGCAGATCGATTTTTCGCTTTTCGGATCAAAGCGTTCCTTCACCAGCTTCGCCCATAGCAGGCGCGCGGCGCGCAGCTTGGCGACCTCCATGAAGACATTCATGCCGATGCCGAAGAAGAAGGAGAGGCGCGGCGCGAAACTGTCGACATCCATGCCCGCTTCAATGCCGGTGGCGATATATTCCAGACCGTCGGCGATGGTGTAGGCGAGCTCGAGATCGGCCGGCGCTCCGGCCTCCTGCATGTGATAGCCGGAGATCGAGATCGAATTGTATTTCGGCATGTGTTTCGAGGTGTAATCGAAGATATCCGAGATGATCCGCATCGAGGGGCTGGGCGGATAGATATAGGTATTGCGGACCATGAACTCCTTGAGGATGTCGTTCTGGATCGTGCCGGACAGCTGCTCCGGCTTCACGCCCTGTTCCTCGGCGGCGACGATATAGAGCGCCAGCACCGGCAGCACCGCGCCATTCATCGTCATCGAAACGCTCATCTGGTCGAGCGGAATGCCGTCGAACAGGGTGCGCATGTCATAGATGGAATCAATCGCCACGCCCGCCATGCCGACATCGCCGGCCACGCGCGGGTGATCTGAATCATAGCCGCGATGCGTCGCCAGATCGAAGGCAACCGAGAGGCCTTTCTGGCCCGCCGCGAGATTGCGGCGATAGAAGGCGTTGGAATCCTCGGCCGTCGAGAAACCGGCATATTGCCTTATCGTCCAGGGCCGCTGCAGGAACATGGTCGGATAGGGGCCGCGCACGAAGGGCGCCGCACCGGGAACGGTGTGGATGAAGTCGATGCTGTCGCTATCGTCCGGGCCATAGGCGGTCTGGATCGCGATGCCCTCGGCCGGCGTCCAGTCCTCACCCTTCGCTGCGGAAGCGGGCAGGGCAGGGCCGAGATCGAGCGTGGTGAAATCAGGTATGGTGCTCATGATGTCGCTCCCTCGAACCGGGCGGCCAGGCGAATGGCAGTGAGGGCGCCCTCCGGTGCGTTGGTTTCGGGCCATGCCCCGTTGGTCTCGACCGGTTTGGGATGCGGGTCGGGATGCTGGGTGACGCCGAGAATGATTTCCTCGCCGTCAGCGATCTGTTGCAGGCGCTTGTCGCGCACCGCAGCGATTTCGCCCTGCAGCCAGCCGCCGGCGAAGGCCTCGACCAGTCCACCGCGCCGTTCGACCTGCTGGAATAGCGACCAGGCGGCCTGCGCCAGTTCATCGCTCAGGGTCTCATGCAGATAGCTGCCGGCGGCCGGATCGGTGACCTTGCCGATATGGCTTTCCTCGGCCAGCAGGATGTGGAGATTACGCGCGACGCGGCGGCCGAGCCCGGTCGGGCGGCCGATCGCATCGGTGAAGGGGCGGATGGTGATGGTGTCAGCCCCGCCAGCCGCCGCAGCAAAGCCGGCGCAGGCGGTGCGGATCATATTCGTCCACGGATCCTTGGCGCTCATCATCCGGCCGGATGTGGTGACCTGAAGCGACAGGCGCTGCGCTGCCTCGTGGGCGCCAAAGCTTTGCGCGATACGCGCGTAGATGCGCCGGGCGGCGCGCAGCTTGGCGATGGTCAGGTGAATATCGGCATCGGCGGCCAGGCGCGCCTCGATCGCGCCGGCGGCGTCGTCGACGGAGAGGCCAGCCTCGAGCATGAGGCGCATATAGCTCGCGGCCGAGGCCGCCATCAGCGCCAGTTCCTGCACCTCCGAACCACCGGCCTCGAAGGCGAGGGCGCCGTCACAGCGGAAAATCTGCAATTGCGGGAAGGCGGCCTGGGACAATTGGGCCAGATCGCGCGCCTTGGGAAAGCATTGGTCATCCAGCGCAATGCCCTGACGCGCGGCGCGCTCGATCGGCGACAGGCCGAGCCCGCCCTGCAGATGTTCGCCATCGAGGCGGCGGCGGGCGAACAGGGTCAGCAGGAGATGGGCGTGATGACCCTGGCCATCGAGACTGTCGAGATGGATCGGGGCAAGGGATAGATCGACCCCCTTCAATGCCGCATCCAGCAGCTCAATCTCATTGGCGCTGAGCCCGAAACGTCCTGTGCTATCGAGCCGCAAGTCCAGTTCCGATACACCGCCCATCAGATCGTCGAGCGCTGCGGCATTGGCTTCGGCCGGGCTGGCTTCGGTGATCGACTGGCGCATGCCCCAGGGCAGATGCCCGTCGCGCGGCAAATTATCGACGGCGGCTGTGCCTGCGGGGCGGTCGAAGAAGACCGGGCCGCGCTTGAGACCATCAATCGTGTGCCGGTCGACAGCGGCTTCGAAATCGGCGCCACGCAGGGCCTTTTCAGCCAGCACACGCCAGCTGGCAGCGCTCTGGGCCGGAAAATCCCCGGCGAAATCGCGGATAGTGTCGGTCATGGAAATCCTGTCGCGGTGGGGCAAGGCCAAGCAATCATTCTGTTGGGGCGGAGAAAAGGCGCGCGCGGCCCGCGCGTCAAGTCCGGGCCGTGCGCATGGACAGCGAATTCGTCTGTCCCATAGCCCCAGGCCCGGCCTGACAATGAAAGCTCGCTTTCATGGAGTAGCCCGATGTCCGAAACCACGCCCAATCTCGCCTTGCCGCTGGTAATGCCGGCCCAGGCGCAAAAACATGTCACCGTGAATGAGAGCCTGCTGCGCCTCGATGCGCTGGTACAGGCGCAGGCCCTGAGCCGTAGCCTGGCCGTCCAACCCGGTGCGCCGGAGGACGGACAGGGCTGGATCCTCCCGGTGGGTGCCAGCGGCGCCGATTGGGGTGCGATGAGTGCTGGTTCGCTGGCCATATATCGCGATGGCTTCTGGAGCGAATTGCCGCCGAAACCCGGCTGGCGTGTGCATCTGGTCGATGAGGCGTGCGATGTCGTGTTCGACGGGACCGGCTGGCTTCTGGCCGGAGCCGACACGGTGCTGGCCGAATCGCCCGGCGGCGCAAAAACCCGCGCCCTCCTGGTCGCCGACAGCATTGCCGGTCTAACCGGCGCCAGTGTTGTGACCACGGTCACCATTCCGGCGCGCTCAATCGTGTTCTGCGTCTCGGTGCGCACGAGCGAGGCGATCACCGGTGCCACGAGCTTCGATTGCGGCATTGCCGGCGAGGCCTCGAAATTCGGTGGCTCTCTGGGGGTCTCAGCCGGGGCGAGCAATCTCGGCGTCATCGGCCCGACGGCCTTCTATAGCGATACGGATATCGTGCTCACAGCGAATGGCGGCGCCTTCACCGGCGGTGCAGTGAGCCTTGCCATCCATGCCTGGATGCCGGAGGCACCGGACTAGGAGAGGTTGGGCTCGTCATCCCCACCAGCTCCGCCCCGGAACAAG
>NZ_CAXBKN010000061.1:0-17922 GCF_963976135.1 uncultured Maricaulis sp. | reverse complement strand
TGCAAATTCTTGTCATCCCTGACGGATGCCCGGCACCAGCCGGGCGGAGATCAGGGACCCAGACGCTCCAGGGTCTGGGTCCCCGCTCTGCGGCCCGATCAAGTCGGGCCATCCGGCGGGGATGACAAGGGGTTAGGGATATTGATCCAAGGCGGCCTATCCCAAGGTGCCGCACTTGATGTTTTGCCCGATATCCGCCAATCTTTGTCACCGATTTGGCGGAGGCCCAGATGGCGACAATGAATGTCTCGCTCCCGGACGGGATGAAGGACTGGGTCGAGGCTCAGGCCTCAACCGGGCGCTACAGCAATTCCAGCGATTATGTCCGCGACCTGATCCGGCGCGACCAGGACCGGGCCGCGAAGCTGGCGAACATGCAGCATCTGGTCAGTGAAGGCCTGGCGAGCGGGTTCAGCGATCGGCCGATTGGCGATGTGCTGGCACAGGCGCGGCACCTGTCCGAGACAGATTGAGCGATGCGCTATCGGCTGACGCGGGCTGCGGAGGCCGATCTCGTCGGCATTTATCGGGAAGGTGCCGTGCGGTTTGGTGTGGCACAGGCCGAGGCCTATTTCGTGGCGCTCATCGCGAGCTTTGAGCGGATCGCCGCCAATCCCCGTCTCGCGCGGCTGCGCATGGAGATCGATCCGCCGGTGCGGATCCACCCGTGCGGTTCACATATCGTGATCTATCGTGAGGCGGCCTTGGACGGAATTGAAATCCTGCGTATCCGCCATGGGCGCGAGGATTGGGATGAGGCGGGGCGTTAGCGGCAGGGTTTCTGTCTAACTCCGCCCCCGCGTATTCGCGCGCAGCCACGGCTCCAGTTCCTCGAAACAGAAGCGCCACTCGTCATAGAGCGGCACCACAAACGCATACAGAGCTTCCGTTGAAGCCGTCAGCTCGACCTCGTTGAGCCCGAGGAAGACGTGCATCGCGTCGAGTGCAGTGCGCTTGTTGGCATCAACAAAGGGATGGTTCTGCGACAGGCTTTCCCAGAATGCAGCAGCTTCCTCGATCACGTCGCGATAATAGCCTGATTGCGTGCGGTACAGGGCGGCGTCGAGCTGGCCGGGATCGCGCAGGCCGTGGGCGCCGCCGAGACGCTCTATCAGCGCAGCGTGAATTTCCAGCACGTCGGGGGCATTGAGATATTCGCGGCTCACTCGGCCAGCTTCTTGTAGACCGCCTCGTATCTGGCGACGGAGGCCTCATGGAGTTCCATGATCCGCGCCCGGCGATCGCCGGCCTTCCGGGCGGCGAGCAGGGCGGCAACGGCCTCCTCGATCAGGGACTGGATCTGGCGGCCCTCGGTTTTGGCTTGCAGACGCAGCTCGGCGAGGATGGTGGCGTCCATCTGGGTGGCGAATTTTTCGCGCGGCTGCCCCATGGCGGGATCCTTCCGGTGAGTCTGCGATATCAAGATATATCATGATCGATGGCGGCTGTGGAGCCCCGACCCCCGCCACCGCATCGCGCTATGTCCAGCGCGCGCTCCATCGTCTAGAACCGGCCACCGACAGTCGCCGCCATGAAAGCCACGCCCCATGATCCCGAAAACCAATCCGCGTATTTTGCTGACCAATGATGATGGCGTGCACGCGCGTGGCCTGAAAGTGCTCGAGGCGATTGCGCGGGAATTGTCGGATGATGTCTGGATCGTGGCGCCGGCGCTGGAACAGTCGGGGGCCGGGCGCTCGCTCTCGCTGCATGCGCCGCTGCGCATTCGCCAGTATGACGAGCAACGTTTCTCCGTTTCCGGCACGCCGACCGATGCGGTGCTGATCGGGGTGCAGGATCTGGTCAAGGGCAGGAAGCCGGACCTGATCCTGTCCGGCGTCAATCGCGGCCAGAACATCGCCGAGGACGTCACATTTTCCGGCACGGTGGCCGGCGCGATGCAGGGCATGCAGCTGGGCATTCCCTCGGTCGCCCTGTCGCAGGCCTATGGTTTCAAGAAGGACGATCCGATCGAGTGGGAAACCGCGCAGACTTTCGGCGCGCCAATCCTGCGCCGCCTGTTCGATCTGAAATGGCCGGAGGATGTGTTGATCAATATCAATTTCCCCGATGCCAAGGTTGAGGACGTGAAGGAAGTCGAGGTCACCCGCCAGGGCCGCCGCGACCAGCATATCCTGCACGGGGAACGCCGCGTCGATCCGCGCGGCGAGGATTATTACTGGCTCGCCTTCAAGGGCCTCCTGTCCAATCCGCCCGAGGGCGTTGATCTGCGCGCCGTCTATGAGGGCAAGATTTCGGTGACGCCGCTGCATATGGATCTCACCCATGGCGAGACGCTGGGCAATCTCAAGCGCATGCTGGGCGGTGTCCCGCCGCGGAGCTGAAGCGCATGGCCGACGCGATGAAAATGCCCGATCCGCGCATGATCCAGCTGGTGATGTCGCTGCGTGGCGGCGGTGTGACCGATGCGCGTGTAATGGCGGCGATCGAGCGCACGCCGCGCGATCTCTTCGTGCCGGAACGTTTCAGCGACCAGGCCTTTGACGACCGGGCCCTGCCGATCGATTGCGGCCAGACCATCTCCCAGCCTTTGATCGTGGCGCTGATGACCCAGGCGCTCAAACTCGATGATCGCTGCAAGGTGCTCGAGATCGGCACCGGCTCGGGCTATCAGGCCGCCGTGCTGTCACGGCTGGCGCGGCGGGTCTATTCGGTCGAGCGCTACCGGACCCTGTCGAAGGAGGCCGAGGCGCGTTTCGAGCAGATGCGGCTGACCAATATCACCACCCGCGTCGGCGATGGCACGCTGGGCTGGCCGGAACAGGCGCCGTTTGACCGCATTATCCTGACGGCCTCGGCGCCGGTCCGCCCTGATGCCATCCTGGCCCAGCTCAAGGATGGCGGCATCGCCATTGCGCCGGTCGATCGCGGCACCAAACAGGTGCTGGTGCGCTATCAGCGCCAGGGCGATGAGCTGACGACCAGCGATATCATGGATGTGCGTTTTGTGCCGCTGGTGAAGGGCGAGGCGAAATCGCTTTAGCAACGGGCAGATAGTCCGGCTTTGTTGAGGCTGGCATCGGTCCAGCCGGCCACGGCATCCTTCCGGTCCCCACTTTCCCTCGCATGGCTAACCGCCGGTTAAGTCTTCTCTGGCTTGATATCCTCCGAACGAAAAGCCGGAGGTCCGTGTCGGGACGATGCGCTGGAATATTTTGATCTGCGTTATGGCGGCCCTGGGTGCAGGGTTGGCGGGGTGTTCCTCGACGCCGCGGGAGCCCGCTCGTGTCGATTACCGTTCCGGTTCCACCTATTCCGGCCCGACAGGTCCCGCAAGCCCGTCCGCTTCGGGAAATTGTGGCGCGGGTGGCTATACGGTGCGCTCCGGCGATACGCTGTCGGAGATCGCCGAGCGCTGCAATGTCGCGATGGCCTCGCTGGCCAGCACCAATAGTCTGAGCCGCCCCTATACCTTGCGTCCGGGCCAGGTCCTGTCGATGCCCCACCCGCCCGTGCATGTCGTGCAACGCGGCGAAAATCTCTACCGGATCGGGCTTCGCTACGACATTCCCTTCCAGCAATTGGCCAGCCATAACGGCATTCGTGCGCCTTATGAGCTGGAAGTCGGACAATCGATCCAGCTGCCGCGTGACACAGTTATCGCCAATGCCGCGCCCCGCCCTGCCACGACAACAACGCGCAACCCGCCGCGGGTTCACAGTCCTCCGGCCCAGTCCACTGTGCCGGCCGCGCAACAGGTCGCCAGTTCCGCGATCAGCTTCGACTGGCCGATCCGGGGCTCCATCCTGTCCGGCTTTGGCCGCAAGCCTGATGGCAGCCGAAATGACGGGATCAATATCGAAGCCCGTGCGGGGGCCGAGGTCCGTGCTGCGGCGGCCGGCCAGGTGGTTTATGCCGGCTCGGAACTGGCCGGTTATGGCCAGCTCATCCTGCTGCGTCATGAGGGCGGCTTCGTGACGGCCTATGCCCATAACAGCCGTTTGATGGTGCGCGAAGGCGACCAGGTGACCCGCGGTCAGGTCATCGCGGCGGCCGGATCAAGCGGTACGGTCGAGATTGCCCAGGTGCATTTCGAGATCCGCCGCGGCGTCAATCCGGAAGACCCGATGCGTTATTTGCGCTGATCGGCGGGATTTTCCTGCAGTCACGCTTGTTGCAACCCGCCGTCGCCCCGATATAGTCCGGCCAAACTGAATTATGCCTGCGCCCTATCCGGCGGCAGGCTGCCGGCAAGCGGAGCCCAGCATGAATCTCCAGACCATTCTCGAATCGCCGATCCCGATGCTCGTCCTGATGGGCCTCGTCTTCTATTTCCTGCTGATCCGTCCGCAACAGAAGCGTGCCAAGGAACATCGCGACATGATCGAGGCGCTGAAGCGCGGCGATGTCGTCGTCACCCAGGGCGGGCTGGTCGGCAAGGTGCTGAAGGTCGAGGAGGCCGAGGCCGTGATCGAACTGTCCAAGGGCGTCGAAGTCCGGCTGATCAAGCACACGATCGCCGATGTCCGTAACCGGACCGAGCCGAAGCCGGCCAATGATGCGGCCAACACCTAACCGCTCCTGCTGAACAAGGTTCGCCGTCATGCTGCAATTCGGGCGCTGGAAGCTATTTTCCATCTTTGCCATCATTATTCTGGGCGTGCTGTACACGCTTCCGAACCTGGTTCCGGAAGCTGATCGTTACAGCATTAACGAGATCGACAATTCGCGCGAGCCGCGCGGCATCTGGCGCTGGATACCCAGCAATACCGTCAATCTCGGCCTCGATTTGCAGGGCGGTTCGCACATCGTCTTCGAAGTGAATATGGCCGAGGTCCGCGTCGGTCAGCTCGAAACCCTCGCCGCCGATGCCCGCCAGACGCTGCGTGGAGATACTCCGCCACTTCTGGCCCGCAGCGTCTCGGTGATCGGCGATGAAGTTGTGGTCCTGATGGCGCGTCCCGATGATCGCGATGCCGCTTTCGAGCGTCTGTCTGAATTGTCACAGCCTGTCACCACCGCCCTGGGTCAGCCTGGCCTGGCGCAAACCCTGAATGTCCGCCGCGATCCCGGTGATGCCAATGCGATCCGCATTTCGGTGACGCCGGAACAGCTTGAAGCGATCCGCAATCGTACCGTCACCCAGTCGATCGAGGTTATCCGCCGCCGGCTCGACGGTCTGGGCACGACCGATCCGACGATTGCCCGCCAGGGCGATACCCGGGTGCTGGTCCAGGTTCCCGGTGCCAGCGATCCTGACGCCATCATCGCCATTGTCGGCGCCCAGGCGAGCATGAGCTTTCACCTCGTCGATGAAACCATCAATCCCGGCCCGAATGGCCAGGCGCGCGTGCCGCCCGGCCGCACCATCTATCCGATGGCCGACAGCAATCCGGTGCAGTATCTCGCCGTCGAGACGGCCTCGCGGCTGACCGGTGAGAACCTCACCAGTGCCAATGTCACCACCCATCCCAATTATGTCGGTCCCGTCGTCGGCTTCCGCTTCGACACCCAGGGCGCGCTCGTCTTCGGCGACATGACGCGCAGCAATCGCGGCAAGCGCTTCGCCATCCTGCTCGATGGCGAGATCATCACCGCGCCGACCATTAATGAACCGATCCTGTCGGGCTCCGGCGTGATCGGCGGCAGCTATAATTACGAGACCGCACAGCAACTCGTCGTCCTGCTCAATGCCGGCGCCCTGCCAGCCTCGCTGACCCCGGTCGAACAGCGTACCGTGCTCGCCAGTCTCGGCCAGGACCAGATCGAAAGCGGCCAGACAGCCGTCATGATCGGCTTTCTGGCAGTCATCATCTTCATGATCGCCGCCTATGGCGTGTTTGGTGTCTTTGCGACGACGGCGCTGCTGGTCAATGTCATCCTGATCATGGGCGGTCTGTCGGGCATCGGCGCGACGCTCACCCTGCCGGGCATTGCCGGGATCATCCTGACGATCGGTATGGCGGTCGATGCCAATGTGCTGATCTATGAGCGGATCCGCGAAGAGAGCAAGCTCGGGCGAACGCCGGCCAATGCGCTGCAGGCCGGTTATGAACGGGCTTTCTCGGCGATCCTCGACGCCAATGTGACCACCTTCATCGCCGCCGCCGTGCTCTATCTGCTCGGCGCCGGTCCGGTGCGCGGCTTCGCGATCACGCTGGGTATCGGCATTATCACCTCGGTCTTCACCGCCTTTGTCTTCTCCCGCCTGCTGGCGGTTATCTGGTTGCGGGCGCTGAAGCCCAAAGCCATGCCGTTGTAGGAGAGGTATTCCCATGTCACTTGCCCTGATCAGATTTCTGCCGACCACGGCAAATCTCCCCTTCATCAAGATCCGGATGTGGGCGATCGCGTTTTCGCTCTTCCTGGTGCTTGGCTCCCTGTTTGAATTTGCCAATGTCGGGATCAATTTCGGGATTGATTTCCGCGGCGGGATCCAGACCGAGGTCCGCACCGAAGAACCGGCCGATGTCGAGGCAATGCGGACGGTGGTCGGCGATCTCAATCTGGGCGAACCCCGTATCCAGCAGACCGGCAATCCGCGCGAAGTGCTGATTTCCCTGCCGCTGCAGCCCGGTGAAGGCCTGGAGGGCGAGGAAGCCCAGCAGGATGCCCGGCGGGCCCTGGAAGCGGCGCTCGAGACGAATTTTCCCGGCATTGAATTGCGCGGCACTGACGTGATCGGCGGCGCCGTCTCCGGCGAGCTGGTGGTGAAGGGTTTCATGGCGGTGACGCTCGCCCTCTTCCTGATGCTGATCTATATCTGGTTCCAGTTCGAGTGGCAGTTCTCCGTCGGCGCCATCCTGGCCCTGACCCATGACGTTATCGCCACCGTCGGCATGTTCTCCGTTACCCAGATGACCTTCGACCTCGCGACGGTGGCGGCGATCCTGACGATTGTCGGTTATTCGATGAATGACACCGTGATCGTGTATGACCGAATCCGGGAAAATCTTCGCAAGTACAAGAAGATGCCGCTGGGTGAGCTGCTCAACATGTCGATCAATGACACGCTCTCGCGCACCATTCTGACCTCATCGACGACGCTGGTGGCGCTGGTCTCGCTCTATCTGATCGGTGGCGAGGCGCTGAAGAGCTTCTCCTTCGCGATGATCTGGGGCGTGGTGATCGGGACCTATTCCTCGATCTTCGTCGCAGCACCGCTGCTGCTGCTGGTCGGGGTCAAGCGCGACGCCAGCGAGAACGATTGATCATCCGGCTTGCGACCGGGCTATCGCGAGACGCGAATTGCTGTAAATTCCCCAGTGAAGACAAACATCATTTCCTGGGGAGGGAACCATGCCTGCAATTCTGAGCAATCTGCGTGCGACCGTGCACATCTCGCTTCTGCTCGCGATCATCTATCTCGGCGCCTATGTGTTGACCGGCGGCATCGCGGTCAATGACGCGCTCTGGATGGGCATTGCCCGCTGGACCCATGTCGTGTCCGGCATCATGTGGATCGGGCTGTTGTGGTATTTCAACTTCGTCCAGATCCCCAACATGCCCAATATTCCCGATGAGCAGAAGCCGGCAATCGGCAAGGTGATCGCTCCGGCGGCCCTGTTCTGGTTCCGTTGGGGCGCAGCCGCGACGGTGCTCACCGGCCTGTTTGTCGCCGGTCTGCGTGGCTATACGGTCGAAGTGCTGAGCCTTGGCCTGGCAGCCGAGGTTTACACGCCGCAATACAGCTTTATCGGGATCGGCATGTGGATGGCCATCATCATGGCCTATAATGTCTGGTTCATTATCTGGCCGAACCAGCAGATCGCGCTGGGCCTGGTCGAGGCCGATGCCGAAGCCAAGCCCAAGGCGGCGCGCACGGCGATGCTGTTCTCGCGTACCAATACGCTGCTCTCATTTCCGATGCTGGTCGCGATGGCGATGGCGCAGACCGTATTCGGCTGACGCCATACCCGCACGCGGCAATGCGAAAGGCCCGCCGGTCATCCCGGCGGGCCTTTTTCATGACCGGCGATGGCAGCCGGTCAGGCTCAGTCGAAGGCAAAGCTGGCATAGACCATCGGCCGGAAGACCGCCGCGCTGCGCGGCTCGGGCCGGTTGGGGCCGGGCTGGATCTGGGTCATCAGCACGGCGGCGACACCGGTATTGGGGCTGATGAAGAAATCGGTGTCGAACAGGCCGCCCCAGGAATAATCCCCGGTGATGCCCGCCGCCTCCTGGCCCTCGGCCGGGCTCATGGCGACCGCGCCGCCAAATCCGAAGCCGCGTGCGCCCCAGTCTTCGCCGAGCTGATCGGACGGGACCTGCGGCGAGGCGAGTTCGTGCATGCTCTCCGGCGACAGGATGCGGACCTCGCCGAGCGCGCCGCCATTGGCCAGCATCATGGCAAAGCGGATATAGTCCGAGGCGGTCGAGACCAGTCCGCCGCCGCCGGACGCCCAGTCCGGTACCCCTTGCTCGACGGGCAGCATTGCGCCGGTCTCGTCATGAACGTAAAGCGGCGACATCTCGGCCGCGTCAAAATCGACATCCTCGTAGAAAAATCCGGTCGAGCTCATGCCGAGGGGTTCGAACAGGCGGGTTTCCATGAAGACTTCAAAGGGCTCGCCCGAGACGACTTCAACAACGCGGCCAAGCACGTCGAGCGAATAGGAATAGATCCAGCGCGTGCCCGGATCGGTATAGAGTGGCAGGGCGGCGAGCTGCTGCATCCGCGCCTCCAGATCGCCGCTGCCGGCATAGAGCGAGTTTTCCAGATAGAGCCGGCCGAGATCGGTCTCGCTCTCGAAGATATAGCCCAGCCCGGCTGTGTGGGTGAGCAAATGGCGGATCGTGATCGGGCGCACCGGTGCGCGGGTCTCGATGACGCCATCGCCATTGGCCATCGGGCTGACGGCAACCTGCACATCGGCGAATTCGGGAATATAGTCGGAGAGCGGATCGTCGAGCCCGATCTGGCCGGCCTCGACCAGCATCATCACGGCAACGGCCGTGGCCGGCTTGGACATCGAGGCGATGCGCACCGGGCTGTCGATGGTGAAGGCTTCGCCGGTTTCCAGATTGATCGCGCCGGCTTCCGAGACAAAGGCGACGCGGTTGCCGCGGGCAATGATGGCGGCATAGCCGGGGCGGGCGCCGGCGGCGGCCAGGGCGTCGAGCTGCTGGTCCAGCGCGGCCAGACCGGCCGGGTCAAAGCCCAACGCAGCGGGATTGTCCACCGGGGTGAAATCAGGGGCCGGAAGGGCCGTTATTGCATGTGCAGCCGGCGCTTCGCTGGCGGCTCGGATCGTCTGGGTCGTATTGCAGGCCGCCAAGCTCGCCAGAGCGAGCACAGCCAGGAAGGAACGCAATGCCATGGAATTCCCCTCGGTATTTTTATCGATCAACCGAGGGGAAGCCTAAGGCGGGAAAGCCGGCTTGGCGAGGTGCCCTGCAGACTATTTGGCGGCGGCCAGATTGGCGGCTGCAAAATCCCAGTTCACCAGATCGCTGAGGAAGGTGGCGATATAGTCCGGGCGGCGATTGCGGAAATCGACGTAATAGGCATGTTCCCAGACATCCATGGTCAGCAGCGGGGTGACGCCAGCCTCGGTGATCGGGGTCTCGGCATTGCCGGTCTTGCGGATTTCAAGCTTGTCATCCTTCAGCACAAGCCAGGCCCAGCCAGAGCCGAACTGGGTCGCACCGGCGGTGGCGAAAGCGGTCTTGAAGGCGTCGAGCGAGCCGAAATCGCGCTCGATCATGCTGGCCAGATCACCGTTCGGGGCGCCGCCGCCATTGGGCGTCATGGAGTTCCAGTAGAAAGTGTGGTTCCAGACCTGGGCGGCATTGTTGAAAATGCCGGCCATGTCAGCCTTGCCAGCGCTCGCCTTGACGACGTCTTCCAGCGATTTGCCGGCTAGTTCATGGCCGTCCAGCAGTTTGTTGAGATTGGTGACATAGGCGGCGTGGTGCTTGCCGTGATGGAAGTCGAGCGTCTCGGCGGAGATGTGCGGCGCCAGGGCATCCTGGGCATAGGGCAGGGCGGGAAGGGTAAAGCTCATGAGTATATCTCCATCGATTTCGAGTGTGACAAAACAGGTGCACGGGGTGCGGGCGGATTCGGCGCACAATGATATGACTGCATATGGGCCTCTGGCCGCCAATGTCCACCGGAGGAGCGCATGAGCGCTGAGGATTTATCGGATATCTTGCAGCAAGCCGACCCGGACCGGCGTCTGGCAGCGCTGTTTGCTAGCCCGGAGGCGCGCGCGCGCCTGTTCGCCCTTTACGCCTTCAATCACGAGATTGCGCGCATCGCCGATGCGACATCGGAGAGCCTGATCGGCGAGATGAAGCTGACCTGGTGGCGTGATGCCATCACGGATCTCTATGCCGGGACACCGAAAATCCGTCGCCATATTGTCACCGAGGCGCTGGCACCGCTGACGGATCATCTGCCGCAGGCCGAATTGCTCGACCTCATCGATGCCCGCTTCGACGATGTCAGCGCCGCGCCGCATGCTGATCTCGATGCGCTGATGGATTATGTCGACCGCACCTCGGTGCGGCTGATCCGCCTGGCCCTGATCCTGACCGAGGGCGAACTGCCGGCGCAGCAGATCATCGATGCCGGCCGGGCCTGGGGCCTGACGGGCCTGATGCGCGCCTTCGCCTGGCGCGCCCGCATCGGCCGCGCCCCGGTCGCCGGCGATTATCTCACGGAATTGGGCGGCACCCCGGCCATGTTCGCCCAGGGCCTCGGCTCCGACAGGGCAAAAGCCGCGATCCAGCCCGTGCGCGCGATCGCGGAAGACGCGGCGCGCGGCTTCAAGGCCGCTGGTGCGCTGCCGGTCGAGGCGGTGCCCGCGGCCGGCTATGCCGTGCTGACACCAGGCTATCTGAAAAGCCTGCCGAAAAACCCGTTCGAAGTCCCGCCCGAGCGTGCCCTGCTGGCGCGGCAGGCGCGGCTCAGCTGGCTGTCGCTGACGGGACGCTAACCCAGCCAGGCCGCCAGATCATCCAGCGCCCGCTGCGACATCGCCGTCTTGCGCGCCGGGGTCTTGGCCTTGCCGCGGATGCGATTGCCCTCGGCGTCCTGGGTGGGCTGGGTGATGGGCGGGAAGAGGCCGAAATTGACATTCATCGGCTGAAAACTGCCCTTGCCGGCGTCGAGATGGCCGCCGGTGACATGACGGATCAGTGCGCCCATCGCCGTCGTCTCGGGCGGCGGGGCCAGCGTCTTGCCGAGGCGTTCGGCAGCCGCATAGCGTCCGGCGAGAAGCCCCATCGAGGCGCTTTCGACATAGCCCTCAACGCCGATCAACTGCCCGGCAAAGCGCAGGCGCGGCTGTGATTTAAGGCGCAGCTGATCATCCAGCAGCCGCGGCGAATTGAGGAAGGTGTTGCGGTGAATGCCGCCGAGGCGGGCAAATTGCGCCTCTTCCAGGCCGGGGATGAGGCGGAAAATCTCGGTCTGGACGCCGTATTTCAGCTTGGTCTGGAAACCGACCATGTTGAACAGCGTGCCCAGCGCATTGTCCTGGCGCAATTGCACGATGGCATAGGCCTTGACGGTGGGATTGTGCGGATTGGTCAGCCCGACCGGTTTCATCGGCCCGTGCCGCAGGGTCTCGCGGCCGCGTTCGGCCATCACCTCGATCGGCAGACAGCCTTCGAAATAGGGCGTGCCTTCCCACTCCTTGAACTCGGTCTTCTCGCCGGCGATCAGCGCGTCGATGAAGGCGTCATACTGGTCCTTGTCCATCGGGCAATTGAGATAGGCGGTCTGGTCGGCCAGCGTCTCGCCCTTGTCATAGCGCGACTGGAACCAGGCCTTGTCCATATTGACGCTGTCGCGATGGATCACCGGGGCGATGGCATCGAAAAAGGCCAGCTCGTCCTCGCCGGTCTCCTTGAGGATGGCGGCCGACAGGCTCTCCGAGGTCAGCGGCCCGGTGGCGATGATGACGCTGTCCCAGTCTTCCGGCGGCAGACCGGTGATCTCTTCTCGCGAGATCGTCACGAGTGGATGCTCGGTCAGGCGTTTGGTGACGGCAGCCGAGAAGGCATCGCGATCGACGGCGAGGGCGCCGCCGGCCGGCAGGCGGTGATTATCGCCCTCGGCCAGGATGATCGAATTGCAGCGCCGCATTTCCTCGTGCAACAGCCCGACCGCATTGGTCTGGGCATCATCCGAGCGGAAGGAGTTGGAACAGACCAGCTCGGCCAGCCCGTCGGTCTTGTGGGCCTCGGTTTCCTTCACGCCGCGCATCTCGTGCAGGATCACCGGCACGCCCTGGGAGACGAGTTGCCAGGCAGCCTCGGAGCCGGCCATGCCGCCGCCGATGATGTGAACAGGTCTTGGGGAGGTTTGGGTCATGCGCGGCATATCGAGCCGGGGGGCGGGCAAGTCAAGCATTTGGGGGCAGTGGGGCGTTGACAGTCACCGGCCGGGCGGTGAATGATCGCGTGATGGGGGAGTTATTTGATGGCGCATTTTACAGTTGTTCTAACGCTTTTGCTGGCAATCACGACCGGGGCCATCGCCCAGGACGAGCCGCTGCCGGACAGCGTGGCGCGGGCTTATCTGGCCTATGAAAATGCAATGACCGCGCAGGACTATGCGGCCGCCAGTGAGGCCGCCGAGACGGCTTGGCAAGCAGCACGCTCCGAGAGGATCGATTCTGAATTGGTCGGCATCCTGGCGGAAAATTACGGCAATCTCGCGCTCAATCTTGGTGCGCCGGCGCAGGCTTACCCGGCCTGGCGCAATGCCGCGGAAATCTCTGACCGCTTGCGGGCCCCGGAATCCGAGCGGGCCGAGCGCTGGTATCGGGCCTCCTTGTCGGCCTTCGCGACGGGCGAGCTGCGCGATGCACGGCAGTGCTCGGTGCGGGCGTCGCGAGCCGCCGCAACCAGCCAGCCGCCGATCGACCCCGGTCTGAGCGGGGATATTCACTACATGGTCGCTTCGACCAGCGGGCAATTGGGGCGGCTCAATGCGATGGCCGAACACGCGCCGTTGGCCGTGACCGCCTTCAAGGAGGCCGGGCGGCCCTATGATCTCGTTTACGCCAATGCCTATTATCTGTCCGGCGTGGGACGCTTCTTCGAGGATGACCGGATCGGCTCAATCCTCGATTTTCACATGGCCCGGGCGATCTATGCGATGACGGATGCAGCGGACCAGGAGAGCAATGTTCGCACGACTTCCTTCTGGGTCGATCTGGCCCGTGCTGACGGCGACGAAGCGGAACTCGCCGCGGTCGATGCGCAGATTGCCGCCTCTGACTTTCCGGGCACCGGCTTCACCGATATCTGGGACCATGAGGCGGCTGATGCTGCAATGTATGATGTCGATGCCGTCCCCAACCAGCGCCGCGCACCGGATTATCCAGTCGCTGCGGCCCAGCATGACCTGGACGGGATCGTGCTGCTTCGCTACGCCGTCACAGCCGAAGGCCGCACCGATGCCGCCGAGGTCATTGCCGCGGCGCCCGGTGGCATATTCGAAGAGGCGGCGTTGCGCGCGGTGGAGCGTTGGCGCTATGAGCCGGCGATGATCGATGGGCAAGTGGTTCGCCGTGAGGGCAAGCTGATCGAGTTCCAGTTCACCATGTGCGACCTGCCCAGTGTGCGGGCCTGCCGCCTGCAACAAGCCGCGGAGACGGATTGAGTCATTGATGCAGCGCGGAACTTGCCTTCGCGGCCCGTCGCGTCCAGATCGGGGGCGTTGAACGCAACCCCCCTGTCTGCGGAGCCTGGCATGAACCCGACACCCACCACGACGTCCGTCCCGATCCTGCGCAGCGTCATGGCCGGCTATGCCTTCGCGATCTCGCATTGGCGCCGCGCCGCGGTCGCGGCGGCACCCTATATGCTGGCCTATGCCGCGCAGCTGGTGCTGATGCAGTCGCTCGGCGGCGCGACCGCCAATCCGCTGCTGGCGATGGGGATGTTCCTGCTCTCGCTGGTGACGGTGATTGCCAGCCTGGCGCTGTCGGCGGCCTGTCTGCGGATGGCGGTGCTGGGCGATTACAGCGGCTGGCATTCGCTCAAGGCCGGGGCTGATGAGGGGCGCATCTTCATCGTCAGCCTGCTGGTTGCGGCCCTGACCCTGCTGGTTTTCATCATGGCCTTCATGTTCTGGGCCGTGGTGCTGGGCTCGATTGCCGCCGGCGCGATGAGCCGCGCCGGGATTGATCCGGAAGCGGAAGGGCTCGAACTCGTCGATGCCATGGCTTATCTCGGCGCCGCTGACTGGGCCGTTGCGGGCGTGGCCGGACTGGCGGCGGCCGCGCTTCTGGTCTGGCTGTCCGCGCGTCTGGCGCTGGCGCTGCCAGCGACGATCGCCAATCGCAAGATCATGGTGCTCAGCGCCTGGTCGCTGAGCGGCGGCAATGCCATGCGCATCGCTGCAGCCCTGCTCCTGACCGGTCTGCCATTGCTGGCGCTGGAAGTGGGCCTGTATGAGCTGATTTGCGCCATCCTCGGCTCCCGGCCGCTCTACCTGCCCGTCCCCGTCGGCAGTGAGCAGATCAATGCGCCGGCCCTGGCCGCCGCGGAGGAATATCTGCGCTGGAACGGCTTGATGGCCTTCATCAATGTGCCGGTTTTCTCAGGCCTTTATGCCTATATCTACCGCAACCGCACGGCCGCTGCGGCGGCGGGGGACGGTGCCGGCCAGCATCCCTCTGGAATTTGATAGCCAATCCGTCATGATCAACTGATAGAGCAGCACAGGCTGTGAAAGGGGATCGATATGACAGGCAAGGCTTTCGATATCGGGGACGGTATCTTCTTCTTCTTCAAACGCTTTGGCGAAAATCCGCTGGGCGTGATCTGGATTGCGGTGTGCCAGGCGCTGCTGGTCGCTGCCCTCGGTGCGCTGGCGATCACGCTGCTCGGACCCTTCTATCTCGGCCTGTTCGATCTGGTGGCACAGGAAGCAGGCGGCACGCTGTCCGAATCGCAAATGGAGCGCGAAGTCCTGACCCTGCTTGGACCATTCCTCGCCTCAATGCCGCTGATCGCGTTGCTGGGCATTGTCTCGACGCTGATGTTCCAGGCGGCCTGGCTGCGATTTTTGACCCGCGGCGAGATCGCTGCGGTCATCCCCTTCCGTCTTGGCGGCGATGAACTGCGCCTGCTGGGCGTCAATCTCCTCTATATCGTGGTCGGTATCGCCGCCTATCTCGGCATTGCCATGGCCGCGGGCCTGGTCGCCCTGGTGGCAGCGGGTGTGTTTGCCGGCAGTGACGGCTCGATGGCGGGCGGGATGGCGACCGGCCTGATCGTCTTCCTCGGAGTGCTGACGATCAGCATTATCGTCATCGTCTTCTGTATCCGCCTCGCTTCCGCTCCCGCGCTGACGATGGTCGATCGCCGTATCCGCTTCTTTGAAAGCTGGACCGCCAGCAAGGGTGTCTTCTGGCACATGGCGCTGAGCTATCTGGTGGTGATCGGTCTGATCCTCGTGCTCTCGACCATTCTGGGCACTGTCATCCAGCTGGTCTTCCTGGGCGCACTCTTGCCGGTCATCATGGAGTTCGCGCAGATGGCCGAGGGCCATAGTGACGTCTCGCCGGACGAAGTGATCGCCATGCTGCAGGGCATGCTGAACAATCCCGGTGTCATGGTTGGCCTGGCGACCGGTCTGGTGCTCGGCTATGCGATGCAGATCATGTTCGAAGGCATGTGGCACGGTGTCGGCGCCTATAATGCGGTGCGCTACCGCGCTGGCGGCGATGTCGAGGAAACCGACTCACCGACCCTGACCGCCGACCACCCCGCCGGTGCCTCGCCCAGCGAAGGCTAGGCTGCAGCCGGCTCGGATGAAACGCCAGACGGCCCGCCGGATTTCCGGCGGGCCGTCCAGCTTTCGCTTGCCGCGATCCGCTGCGGCGGGCAAGCTGATCGCTGATCTGGCTGAATTTGCGGGGGCAATATGACCGGACGGGAAATCTACGCACCGCGGCAGGTAGGGCATCGCCGCACCTGGACCGTAGCGGCCATTATGCTGCTGATCGTCTTCATGATTGGCGGACAGGTCATCGGCACAATTCCGGGCATTTTGCTCGGCTGGGTCAATCCCGATCCGGCCGATATGAGCTGGACGGGGATGGCATATATCCTGTTCGCCGGCTTCGGTGCGGCGGCCATTATTCTCCTGCTCTGGACGGGCTTTTTCGAACGCCGCGGGCTGGCATCGGTGGGTTTCAATGCCGGTTTCGCCGTTCGCTTCGGACGCGGCTATGGCCTGGGGCTTGGCTTTCTGGCCTGTGTCATCGCCGTGATCTGGCTGCTCGGCGGCTATCAGATCGAGGCGAGCGGCAGCCTGGCGATAGCCAGCCTGATTCCGGTCACCTGGCTGCTGGCCGGCTTCATCATCCAGGGTTCGACCGAGGAGTTGTTTTTTCGCGGCTGGCTGATGGGCCTGATCGCCTCGCGTCACGGCATCTGGCTGGCCATCCTCATCAATTCCGCCATGTTCGGCCTGGTCCATGCCGGCAATATTGCCTGGTCGCAGGAGCTGATCTTCGGCCTCGCCAATATCGTGCTGGTCGGTGTCTTCCTCAGCCTGTACGCGGCGAAGGAAGGCTCGCTCTGGGGCGTGTGCGGCTGGCATGCGGCGTGGAACTGGCTGCTGGCGTCGGGCTTTGGCCTGCCGGTGAGCGGGCAGAATGTGCTGGTCACACCCGTCATCGTCGATCTCGCCGACACCCCCGATGCGGCCTGGTGGCTGACCGGCGGCGTGTTCGGTCCCGAGGCGAGCGTGGTGACGAGCCTGGTGCTGGTGGCGGGTGTTGCCGCGCTGTTGATGCGTGGGACGTTCGCGAGCTTCGCGGTTGAGGCCAGGCCAGTCGCTGCAGCTGCTGCCACCGCAGCAAATTAGGCTGACCGGCCCCGGTAATGAAAATTCGACGTCGGGTTGAAACAAGCGATTGTGCCGCTCCGGCGGGATATGCCAGACTGCGACCTGAACCTGGGGGGGACATCATGACCGAACGCTTTCGTTTCTTCGACGCGCTGACCTATGGCATTCGCACCTTATTCTGGCGGCCCGTACGGGCGTTGGCCTATATCGCGGTGATTTCGCTGTTGAGTTACGGCTATTATGCCTGGATGCAGTCGGATGCCGGCATGGAGTTCTTCGCCGGCTATCTGCAATCGACGCAGGACATGGTCCAGGGTGATTTCGGCAGCTATGGCGGGTATTTCGCGCTGCTGATGGGTGGTTCGATCATTTATAGCTGCATTATGATCGCCGGCGCCTATCGGGTCTATGTCCGCGATGAACCGGTCTTGCGCCTGCCGCTTCAGCTGGGCTTTGACGAGCTGCGCACCTTCGGCGTCTATCTGCTGGTCCTGCTGCTCAGCCTCGTAATCATGTTGCTCGGCACGATCGTGCTGTCGATTGTGATCGGAATTCTCGCCTTCATCGCTGTGCAGCTGGGCCTGAATTTCGGCTCTGCAGGCGGTTCGCAGGGCGCTGCGGCGGCGTTCATTCTGGGCCTGTTGATCTCGGTGCCGCTGATGCTGTTCTATGTCTATGCCGGCGGCCGCCTCATGGTCGGGCTGGCCCTGACCATACGCGATCGCCGTTTCCGGCTCGGTGGCTGGAAGGCCTCGAAGGGGGCGGGGATGCAGCTGCTCTGGGCGCACATCCTGCTCTATCTGGTCATGATCGGCCTTACCATCCTGCTCTCGCCGGGCCTCGTGGAAATCGTGACGCTGGCGATGACCGATCCGGCGGCGATGCAGGACCCTGACGTGATGATGGCGATGTCCACCAATCCTTATGGTGACCTGATCTGGCTGGCGATCCCCGTGCAGCTCGCCTTCACCTTTCTGCTGTTCGGGCCGACGGCGGCCGTGGCCAACTGGGATGCGCGCAAGCGTGCGGCGGCTGAAGCGCCGTCGCCGACAGTGCCGCCCGTCGCCGGGCCCGCGAAGACGGAACCCGCCAAAGCGGCATCCGCCGAGGGCGTCGGCACCGGGGAGGCGGGCGACTAG
>NZ_CAXBKN010000060.1:0-18930 GCF_963976135.1 uncultured Maricaulis sp. | reverse complement strand
CGCCCTAGTCCCCACGGCAGGAGTAATGACCGAGAACCGGATTTACCCTGCGGCTTCCATCGACGCCATCCAGGCGCAGAACAGCGCGATTCATGCGCAATCCATCCGCGACAATTTCGTCGAAACGGCCAGAGACCACGACATCGCGGACGCTGCCAGAGCCAGGAAATCGACGCTCATAGAGATCGCCGACAGCGATCACACCCTCAACCACCGGGCTGGCCCAGCGCAGCATTTCCGCATCCACCAGAACCCTGAATTCACCGCGCGTGAGATTTTCAAAGGCCAGCAAGTCATGAGGACTACCCGCACGCCAAAGGAAAACGCCGCACTCTCCAGAAGCAAGCCTTTGCGGCCCGAGCGACGTCATCGCCTCCAGAGCGACCGTCTCTCCAGCCGAGGGGGTGGCATTCGCTGAAAGCGGCATTGGCAAGGACTGACAGGCCGTCGCAGCCAGACTTAGTCCAGCCAGGGCAATGACCACCTCAATCCGCATGACGCATTTCCCCGTTTCGCCGCCAGACCCCATCCGAAAGGTTGAAAGCTGAATAGGCCAGCGCATTGCCCAGATCGGGATTGGCCGTTGTGATGCCGAGCCTCCACGCGATGTCGGTCAAGCCAAAACTCATTTCAGCCGCGATGCTCATATCCTCACTCTCCCCGGCCAGCGCGGCCACCAGATCCCCGCCGCGGCATTCCAGTACACCGCTCAGTTCAGGCACGGCGAGGCCGAATTCCTGCGACAGATCGGCGGAGACGGCCGCATTCATCGTGCCGCTCGCAGCGGCGCAATGGCCGTCGGTGATTTCCAGCCGGTCGAGACTGACCGTGATGACCGTCCCTTCCGTGAGGCCGGGTATTCGCTGCAGGCCCAGCCGGACCGGCACGCCAACAAGATGGGCGTCGCGTGCTTGCCAGTCACCCTGCAAATCGATCCACGCAAGCCCGCTGCCGCGTAATCCGGCATCGGCCAACACCCAGTCGATTGCGAGCCGGCCACCCAGCAGAGGCCAGGGCCGGGTGTGAATTTTCGCCCGACGTATGGAGAGCTGACCGAACCGGGCTCCCCGTATCGTGCCATTCCAGATCGAACCATGAATTTCAGCCCGGCTCAGATCGATCCCATGGCCGGTCAGTCCAAGCACCAGTTTCAGCGGCAGGGTGGCAATCAGCCCGGCGAGCAATGCGACGATGAAAACAGCCAGCAATCGTTGCATTGGCCTAGCTCCCCGTCCTGGTTAGAACGAGATTGAGTTCGACCTGGTCGTGATCCAGCCGGGCCATGGTGATCGACATCACCTCAATGCCATGGCGACGTTCCATCTCGATGAGCCAACCCATCGCGGCGGCGTAATCAGCGCGGTCGATATGTACGCTCAGCCGGCCATCGACGCCCGGGACAATGCCGGCGATGGCGATACGGCGCGACGTCGCGGCAGCGCCCACTATGGTCCGCAGCGACCGGGATGCGCCGTTCGGGTCGGTATTTGCGGCGGGCAGAACGGCATAATCAGCCAGGCCGTCCCGAATCTCGCGGTACTGTTCGACGGCCGCTACATAATCGCGACGGGCCCGCTCGTGAACATCAAGCAGCGGCCCGGCCAAGAGGGTTTGAACCGACCAGGCCAGCAAGAGACCGGCGAAGGCCAGGATCATCACTTGCTCGCGGCCCGTGCGGCCGGCCCAAAGCGTCGGAATGCTCGACAGAAAAGAAGTCATGGGATCCTCAGCATGAAGTCACCATCTATCCCGGCAGCGCCATCGCGCGCGCCCTGATCGACAAGTTCGATATTGCGCGCCTGTGCATCTTCGCTCAGCGCGTCGAAATCGGAGAAAACGTCATAGCGAGCCGAAACATTGAGCTCGGGACGAGACTGATCATAGCGGATCGTCTGGATCACAACGGAGTCATGACCGTCCGACAGATTCGCCAGCGCGGCCAGCAATGGCAGAAATTCTCCGCTTCGTTCGCGGCCGTGACGCTCGGCGAGCCGCTCGTCAAGAATCCTGCGGGCACGCACCGGGTCAAGCGGGCCGGAAATGGCAGGGAAGGCTGTCTGTACGAGCTCAACGCTTGCCGCATCATAGCGCTCGGCCCTCTGCAGCAGATAGGCACTCTCACCGAGCATGAAGAGTCCCAGGCCGATCAGCAGGCTGGCTGCGAGGGCGGCACTACGTGCAAACAGGCCAGGTGTCCGCGACCAGTCGAGACCGGCACCAGACCGTTGTCCGAACAATGCCGGCATCCGTTTCAGAGCGACCTCCGGCAAGCCGTGCGCCGCCAGATCGAGCGGCCGGCCCTCCAAGGGTTTTATGCGCTCTCCGGCCAGGCCAAGCGCGGGCGAGACCGCGATCAGCCCCTCGCTGGCCGATGCTGCCAGGCTGTGAAGCAAGGAGTCGAACAAGCGCCCGTTCGCGGCACCGCCAATAGCCCGGCCAGGCTGCCGCAGCGCCTCCCCATAGAGATAAATGACCCGGCCCCGCTCATGGCGAAGCGTCAGCGCGGCGTCATCCTCGGCAACAAGCAGGCAATCGGGGACCGTCGAAACAGTCCCGCGCAGGTAGGGCCGGCACGTATCGCGCCAGGCCTCAACCGCTGATTTGGCCGCAGCGAACACCCATCGCTGCCCGTCCTCATCGGGAGCGCCGATGGCGACATCGACCTCCTCGAGCCTGGAGGCGAGCTCCTCCTCGATCAGAAATGGCGCGGCCTGCCGGGCATCATGCTCTGACCGGGTCGGCAAAACGGCCTGGCTCACGAAGACATCCTCAGAGGGAAGGACAATAATGGTAGACCTGACTGATTGCAGCAGAGCCATATCGAGCGAAGCCAGACTGTCGCCGTGCGAGGCCCGCACCACGGCATCGCGCTCACCTTCAAGGATTGACCAGTGCAAACCACCCGGTGGCGCTGGAAACAGGACGAGGGTCTGACTCATAGGAAGATTCCATGCCGCTGCGTCACACGCGTGATCTGCCGGCCGCCACTCACTTCGACCTGCTCGCGCAGGGCGTATCGGATACCGGCATATTGCACCGTGATTTCAATCTCGAAAAACCGCGAGGTCACTCCGAACTCAGGCCTTTCAGCCGCATCGAGCTCGAGCGCGCCCATTATGTCCGTGGCCCAGAAAGCCTCAATGTCAGCATAGCCGGCCGTAGGCCGCTGCAGCAGGACGGTCTCGGCCTCGGCCCGGGTCAGGGCACCCTTCAGTGCCGCCACCAGCAGGGGGGCCTGATCGAGCCGCAATGTATTGATATCGTGCGCGAGGGGTCGGCCACCGGGGAAGGCACAGATCAGCGGCGCTGCCCGAAGATAGGCGTCAGCTGTGACACCGGCGATCGCGCGCAATTCCTCGACTTCAGACAAATAGGTGTTGCCGGTCCGGTAGCCGCGCCCGTCGCGCAGATAGACCTCGTCCTCGGCTCCGGACGAGATCGGGCGCAGATCGCTATCGAGCCAATCGGCCGTCGCCGCAGCGACCTGGATCGCCTGCCCGGCCGCGATCCCGACCTCCGTCAGAAGCCGCTCGAAATGGCGCTGCTGCTCAGGGTCGGTGGCGAGCCTGCCCTGGGCGTCAACGGTGACAAGCGCGTTGGGGTTGAAGCAATTATGGGCGTCACGGATCTCGCCGGTAATCTGGCCGCCTTCAATCGGGAAAACGCGGGGTGTGTTCAGCCAGCCGGCGTCCGGGCGAAAAGCCTGGCTGGAATCGTCAAGCGCCCGCAACAGCAGGGCCTCGGCATAATCGCGCGCGCCGAGCACATACCAGTGCGCCTGGTCCCGCACCTCCATATTGGCGGCCTGGCGTAGCGAGAGGCGCATTCCGGAGGCAATCGCCAGCGCCAGACTCGACATCAGCGCCACCATCAGGATGGCGGTGATCAGCGCGGCACCGGCCTGCTTGTCCTCGCGCGCGATCACGCCACAACCCCCGCGGCGGAGGTCAGGACAAGGTGCTCCAGCCGGCCCAGGCCGGCGAGACTGTAAGACAGACGCACGGCACGCGGCAGCCCGACAGCCTGCTCGGCAAAGCCGGCCGGCACAAATATCGTGTCGTCCCAGACCGCTCCATTGAGCACTTCAAGCCCGACCTCGCTGACACCCTCGATCAGGATCTGCTCGCGAAATCCGTGTGTCAGACCGGCATCGGGATGGCCGCGAACCCGCCGGACGATGCTGTCGCCCCGCAGGACATATTCCACCCTGATCAGCGAACTGCGTGTCCGGCTGGCGCTGGTATCAATCGCGCCACCACGCGTGAAGACGAGCAGGATGAGATCGGCGGGATTGGCCTTCTGACGGTCCGGGACGCCACCGGTTGCCGCAGCAAACACGACCGGGTCGCGCAATCCATCGGCTTCGCGCACCGGCCGGAGCGTCAGCTGTCCCATATCGTCACGCAACATCACCCGCATCCGGTCGAGGGAACCGACACGGTCGCGGGCGCCATCAACCTGTTCCGAGCCCTGCACGCTGGCTGAGAGCAAGGTCACCGCAACGCTGGCCATCAGCGCAAAAACAAAAGACGCGACCAGGATCTCGAGCAGAGAGAAACCAGCCTGGTTGTTGGCAGTGCTCATCCGCCGCTCCCGCGCCGAAAAGTCTCGAGCCGGGCCAGTTCATTGCCCGTGTCGGCCGCATTGACGCGCAAAATCATGCGGAACAGATCACGGTCGGTGGTCGGCTCGACCAGGAGCTGCCAGGCATAACTGCCGCCGGCCAGCTCATAAACGCCCGCATCGCCGCCGCGTATCCGCGGTTCCAGCAGAGCCTGGTTGAGCAGGTTCTCGGCCGCGATCACCGCCAGGGCGCGCTCCTGGATCGCGGCCGCATTGCGGGTCGAGGTCTGCATCAGGCTGAGCATGCCGATCCCGCCCAGCGCCAGGACCATCAGCGCCATCATGACCTCGATCAGGGAGAAACCGGACTGGCTATGGGCGCTGCGAGGCTTCATCCCGCGACGGCTTCCACACGCAGGCGTCCGGCATCGTCAAGCAGGATGGCGTAGGCCTGGCCACCTTCCTCCAACAGGATGCGGAACGGGTCATTGAAGCCGGCAGGATCGAAAAACACCGCAGGATACACGACGACGCCCTCGGGATGCCAGGCCAGGGCAATGGCATCGCTGCGCAACCTCATCTCGGTGGCGAAACCGCGCGGCTGCAGGGTTGGGTGATTACGCAGCAGCCGCCACTCACCGTCGACATAGTTGGTGAAGGCATAACCGCCATCTGTGAGGGTTAGCCCGACCGGCTGCCCGGAGATCACCGCTTCCTGCTCGGCCTCGTGCAGCCGCACAACCAGGCGCTCCGCTTCGCGTCGCAGCGGTGCCCGCTCAGGGCTGGCGGCAAGCGCGATCGTGGTCGCCATCAGTGCCATGATCGAGACTCCAATCAGCACTTCAAGCAGGGAAAACCCTGACTCTGTCGAGGTCTTGATGCTCATGTTTCGCGCTCCCAATTCCCAATGTCGGCATCCAGCCCCTCGCCACCTTCGCGGCCGTCCCGGCCCAGCGAAAACACATCGAACACGCCGTATTCTCCGGGATAGACATATTGATAGGCATGGCCCCACGGGTCAGCCGGAAGGCGACGGATATAGCCCTGCTCGCGATAGGCCGCGCCGCCGGCCGCCGGCACTTCAACGAGAGCCTGGAGCCCCTCTTCCACGGTCGGATAGCGCCTTGCGTCGAGCCGGAAGGCGTCGAGCGCCTGCTCCAGCACCGCGATATCGGCTGAGGCTTTCTGAACCATCGCCTGGTCCTGCGCCGGCATGACATTGATCACGACAATCGTGGCAAGCAAGGCAAGGATGGAGATCGAAATCATGATTTCAAGCAGGGAAAACCCAGCTTCGCTGTCGGTGGCGTCCGCGTCTTTGTCATACGGGGTCATGAGAGCCTCCTTAGCCGAGGGCGAGTGTGTTGAGTTGCAGGATGGGCAACAGGATGGAGAGAACGATCAGGACGACGACCATCCCGAGAACCAGGATGATTGCCGGTTCAAGCAAGGACAGGCCGACCGCAATCGAACTGTCGATATCCCGGCCGAGCTGGTCGGCGGCGCGCCCGAACATTTCGTCGAGCCGGCCCGAGCGTTCGCCCGCCGCGACCATGTAGATCACAAGTGGTGGAATCCAGCCGCCGCGGGTCAGAGCGTCGGACAAGCCGCGCCCACCCTCCACGTCGGAGACGACACTCGCAATCATCTCGCGGAAGGCGTGGTTGGATCCGGCGCGCCCGGTTGCCCTCAATGCATCGGGCAGGACCGTGCCCGAATTGATCAAGATGGACATGGTGCGGGCGAAGGCTGCCGCCTCGACCTGGCGCAGAAATGTCCCAATCAAGGGCAGGCGAACCACGATGGCATCATGGAGCCGGCGGTAGGCGGGTTGCCGATAGGCGAAGGCGAAGGCGAGCACAGCGCCGGCAGAGATCGCGACGATCCAGGGCCAGGAAACCGCGAGAAAGTCAGAGCTCGCGATCATGATGCGGGTCAAGGCCGGCAGACTGACCCCCATGCCGGTAAATTGTTCGGCGAGGCGGGGGACGACGAAAAGCATCAACATGATGATGACGCCGATCGCGACGGCGGCAAGCACCGCAGGATAGACCAGCGCGCCAACAACCTTGTTTCGCACCGAGTCCTCAGCTTCGAGGTGGTCGGCCAGGCGCGACAGCACCATGCCGAGACTGCCACTGGCCTCGCCCGCCGCGATCAGGGCCCGATAGACCGGCGGAAAACTGCGTGGAGCAGCGGCCATGGCATCGGCCAGCCGGTTGCCTTCGGTGACCCTGGCGCGCACTGCCATGATTACGCGCCGCATCGCATGCTTCTCAAGTTGGCGCCCAACCAGATCCAGCGATTCCTCGACCGGCATGCCCGCATCGACCAGCGCCGCCAGCTGGCGGGTGATGAGCATCAGGTCCCGCGTGCCCAGATCGCGCTGCGAGGCGTATTCGATCCATCGGCCAAGCGCATTGCCCGGCGTGTGGGCACCACGGCGGGCATCGGCCCGGTGCAGGGTCAGCGGCGCCATGTGCTGCAGACGCAGTTCGCGCCGCGCGGCCAGTTCCGAATCGGCGGTGATCAGGCCAGTCTTCTTGTGCCCTCGTCCGTCGAGCGCGCTATATTCAAACGCCGGCATGACGCGCGCCCCCATCGTCACGGCACAGACGCAGCACCTCCGCCAGGCTGGTCTCGCCACTCAGGGCCAGCCGCGCGCCATTCTCAAACAGGGTCTGGCTGTGCGCGAAAGCGTGTGCCGCCATCACGCTCTCGCGGGCATCTTCATGAATAAGCTTGCGCAGGACTTCATCGACCTCGACGATCTCGTAGATCCCGACGCGCCCTGCATAGCCAAGCGCTTTGCAGTCCGGGCATCCTGTGGGCCTGTACAACACGACCTCCTCCGCCTCGCCGAGACCGAGCATCGTCCGTTCAGCTGCGTCGGGCGCATAGGCTTCGCGGCAGGCATGGCAAAGGCGGCGAACCAGCCGCTGGGCGATGATCGCGGTCAGTGTCGAGGCAAGCAGGTAGGTCTCAACTCCCATATCGCGCAGACGGGCGATCGCGGCGACGGCGGAGTTCGTGTGGACGGTTGAAAGCACGAGATGCCCGGTCAGGCTGGCCTGCACCGCGACTTCAGCGGTTTCGGCATCGCGGATCTCGCCAACCATGACGATATCGGGATCCTGGCGCAGGATGGCGCGCAGCCCACCGGCGAAAGTCATCCCGATCTTGGCGTTGACCTGGGTCTGGCCGATCCCGTCGACGGCGTATTCGATCGGATCCTCGACTGTGAGGATATTGCGCGCCAGCGTATTGAGCCGGTTAAGGCCCGAATAGAGCGTGGTCGTCTTGCCGGCACCGGTCGGGCCGGTCACCAGGACAATGCCATTGGGCTGTGCGAGTGCCCGCTCATACGCCGCAAGCACCTCTGCCGACATGCCCAGATCATCAAGCCGGAACCGCGCATCGGAGTTGTCGAGCAGGCGCAAAACGACCCGCTCGCCATTGCGTGACGGCAGGGTGGAGACGCGGATATCGACCGACTTGCTGCCGATGGAAAGCGACAACCGGCCATCCTGGGGAAGCCGCTTCTCGGCGATGTCCAGGCGCGCCATCACCTTGATCCGCGACACGAGCAGTTTCGAAAGCTTCGCGGATACGCTGGCCGCTTCCTTCATCACCCCATCGATACGGTAGCGAATCACCACGCGATCACTGAAGGATTCCACGTGCACGTCGGAAGCCTGCATGCGCACGGCCTCGGCGATCAGCCCATTGATCAGACGGATAACCGGGGCGCTCGATGAATCATCGAGCAAGTCTTCCGACTGGGGAATCTGGTCAATCAGATCGGACAGGGACTCGGCTCGAGTGGTTTCCTCAAGCTCGGTCTCGTCGAGCCCTGCATAAGCGTAAAGATCGCGCAGGAGCTGGTCATACTCGACCGTGCCCAACTCGCTGACGGGATAATTGCCACCAACCACCCGGCGCACTTCGAGCAAGCGTCGCCGGTCGGCCCCGCTCCTGACCACGTATCGCGGCGCGTCGCCGGGAATGAAGGCGATTCCCGCCTGGCGCGCGAAAGCATAGCGCACCGGTGGCAAGGAGGGGGAGCTCAGGCTGTCGGCCACGATCAATCCCCAACTTCCGGCAGGCGCGTCGAGGTCGCATCCATCATGCTCATCAAGGCTTCAAGGCTGCTCGCACCATCGGGATGGGACAGCCGCTGCTCGCGCGTGATGTAGTTATAGCGGCCATCGGTCACGGCCCGCATGTCATCCGCGCTCCTGATGATGGTCGGGCGAATGAAGATCATCAGATTGGTGCGGTGCGTCGTGCGCGAGCGCGACCGGAACAGGTTACCGATCCCGGGCAAGTCGCCCAGTACGGGCAGTTGGGAATTATCGACATCATCATCTTGCTGGATGAGACCGCCGAGTACGATGATCTCGCCATTATCGGCCAGAACAGTGGTCGTGACCCGGCGCTTGTTTGTGATCAGATCGGCGGAATCGCCGACCACACTGCCAGCGACGCTGGATACTTCCTGCTCGATATAGAGCCGGACTGTCCCGCCTTCAGTGATCTGGGGACGAACCAGGAGTTTGACACCGACTTCCTCGCGCTGAACGGTGCGGAAGGGGTTGGAATTGTTGTTGCCGAGCGTTTCGCCGGTCGTGACCGGGATCTCCTGGCCAGAGATGAAGCTCGCCTCTTCATTGTCCATAGCCAGGATGGATGGCGTCGCGAGCACGTTGGAATTCACGTCGTTCTCGACGGCATTGAGCACCAGGCCAAACAGGCCGCCATTGCCCAATTGCCCGCCCAGGCCAAGCGCGCCACCACGTACGCCCAGCAATGAGGCCAGAGCCGCGTCCCGGAGTTCGGCGACCACGGTATCGGTACTGTCGCCGGGCACCGCGACAGCGCCGGCAAGGGCGAGAAGGTCGGGATTGGCCGAGGAATACCGTGTGAGGGCCAGCGGTGTGGTGCTATTGTCACCGCCGGCGAGCATCATCTGAACGCCGAGTTCGCGCGCGGCGCTGTCGGATATCTCGACGATAATCCCCTCGACGAGGACTTGCGGGCGGCGCACATCGAGCTGTCGGATAACGCGCTCGAGCTCGCGCTGGACATCGATGCTGGCATTGATGACGAGCGCATTGGTCGGTGCGTGATGTGCGACTGTCGGCCGACGGTCGCCCGGAGCCCCGGCGCTCATCGCGTCGACCATTTCCTCAAGAATCGGCAACAACATTTCGCCGTCGGCATTGTTGAGATAAACGACGCGGAAGCCCTGGTTGGAGATGCTCGCCGCATCGACGCGGCGGATCAAGGCGGCCATGTCACGCACGGCATTTGCCGTGCCGCGCAGCAGTAATGTGTTCGACGATGAGAGTGGTGCGACGGTGACACCGCTGCGGGTTTGCCCCTCCCCCGTGCCGCCCGAATTGCTGGAGCGCTGGATAATCAGACTCATTTCCGAGGCAGAAGCGTTCTCCAGCTCAACCATTTCATAAACGGCCGTATCGCGATCCAGGTCACGAACGACCTCCCGTATGCGCTGCATATTCTCGGCGAAGTCGACAATGACGAGCGCATTTCTGCCCGGTGCGGCATTGACGCTGCCCTGCGGATGAATGATCGGCCGCAGCACGGCGAGCGCATCCTGGGCACTGGCATGCTGGAGGTGGATGACCTGGGTGGCATACTGGTCGCCGCGAATTTCCGCATTGACCGGGCTGACCGAACGCGCACCGGCCTGGTCCGGCACGATCTGGAAGGCGCCCGAAGCTGTCGGCACGACGACATAGCCATGCACCCGCATCGTCGACAGGAAGACCTGGAAATACTCCTCCGCGGTCAGCGCAGTTTGGGACGTGATGGTCACTCGCCCCCGCACGGATGGGTCGACGATAAACGTGTGACCGGTAACCGCCGAGACATCGTCGATAACGGTCTGGATATCAGCCTGATTGAAATTGACGATACTGTCCTGGGCCTGTGCGGGCCCCGAGATGAGGATAGCGATCGCGGCGACAAAAGCGGCGGCTCGTTTTGGAATCGAAAACATCAGGACAGATCCACCTGGAGGGTCAACGGCACACCGCCGCGCCGGATTGAGAGAGAGATTGTTTCGCGGCCCTGCAGGCTCTCGAACAGCTCGGCCACATCGCCGGACTCAGCCAGAACCTGGCCGTCAACGGCGAGCAGGATGTCGTCCTGGCGCAACCCGAGGGCGGTGAGGACGACGTCGGATTCGGTCGCCATCTGGTAGCCGATCAATGCCTGGCCCTCGAACACCGGGACGACACGGAAGATGTCACTGGGAGCCCGCCCCCGCGTGCGGCCGGCCGAAGTAGCCACTGCCGTCGGCACTGCCGCCGCTGCCGGGCGCTGGGTTTCGCGCAAAACAAGCGCTTCCAGCCCGCCGCGGCGGTCAATGATAATGCGATCCTGATCGAGCGAATGCAGGGTGACGCCCTCGACGATTTCATCGCCCTGGCGGAACATCCCGTCGCGGCCATCGGGCGTCTGCAAAAAGGCGACCCCGTCGGTGGCGGACTGTCCGGTACGGATGCCGCGCACGACCAGATTGAGGCGGGATTCAGGGATCGCGGCGATTTCGACCGCGCTTGACGGAGAAGCCGTGCGATCGGCGAATATCTGCGCCGCTGGCAAGCTGTCGATCCCGGATGTGTAGCTGGCGTCTCGGGTGCGGCCGCCAGGCTGGACCGCATCCTCGAACGAAATATTTGCCGCACTGGCGCCAAAGGCGATGAACCAGATTGCCCGGGCCAGCAGAAGGCCGAGCAGGGCGACCAGAACAAGCTCGCAGCCACTTGCCAGAGCAGCCAGTGCTCGATGGCGGCCGGATTCTGTAACCAGATATTGTGCCAACTTGCTCATGCTGATTTCGCCCACAGCATAATCCGTGTCACGGACCAGCGAAGAAGTGGTCGTGCTGCCGACCCTCATTGGCCTTCCGATTACACGTGACTGCCGACAGTTCTGCGACACCCGTATGACAGTTTCGCAACGCCGCGAAAAACCGACTCGAATTGGGCGAAAGGGTAGTCGCCGGGGCAAAGGCCGGCATGCGGGGCGGACCCAAGGGCCCGCCCCGACGAACTGGCTTACCAGGTACGGCTGACCGAAACGCTGAACGTGGTACCCAGATCATAGGTATCGACAGCGAGTTCGGTTCCGCCGGCATTCTGGGTGGCGCTGTAGCCGTCACCGAGAATATTGCGGACGGAGAAACCGACATCCCAGTCCGCTTCCGCGACATTGATTGTGCGGCTGTAGACGAAGTCGAGCGATGACGGGACCTGCTCGACGATCTCGGGGAGACTGTCGGACAGGTTGGCCACGGCCCGGGTCCGGTCACTGACATAATTGTAGAGCAGTGCACCGCGCGCCCGGCCGTCGAAGGTTTCGAAACCGACCTGGACGTTGAACAGATGCTCTGACTGGCCCTGGAGGGCGCGGCCGTCTTCAATGAAGCCGGCAGCATTGAGCACCAGCGCCTGCGGGTTGCCGAAGGCACCCTGGGCGACAGTGACCGTACCCTCGCCGGACACTTCCGACTGGATGTAGGTGTAGTTGGTCTTCACGAACCATTCGCGGTCATTGAAGAAGGGCTGGTCCCAACGATCCGAGAAGTCGAAGGTTTTCTCGTATTCGAACTCGGCCCCGGTCAGGGTCGCGCTCGGTGCGTTGATGAAGGAGGTATTGAGGCCATCACCGATCGGGATGATGAATTCCTCGATCGGATTGGTCAGCTCCTTGTAGAAGGCGCCGACGGTGACGAATTGTTCCCGGCCGAAATAGTATTCGAGGCGGGCGTCATAATTCGTCATCTCGGTGTTTTCCAGGTAGGGATTTCCCTGGAAACGCTGATCGGTGTCCGTGTTGAAGAATTCGGCAAAGGCCAGCTCGCGGAATTGCGGGCGGGCGATCGTCTGGGAGTAACCGGTCCGGAGCTGGAGATTGTCAGCAAAGGTCCAGGTCAGCGTCACGGCCGGCAGGACATAGTCTTCCTGCTGCTGGGTCTCGACCAGGCCGCTATCCGCCGCACTGGCCGGGAAAGCGAAGGTGTCGACACTCAACTCACCGTCTTCGAAGCGCGCCCCGAATGCGGCACGAACGAAATCGGTCAGTGCAACATCGGCGCCGACATAATAGGCATCGACGTCAAGCTGGCCGTGATAGGCCTCCGGCAGCGAGAGGCCGCCGGTCTCGATGAGCCGCAGGCGCTCATCCGTGATGTTCTGGTTGGCAAAGATGTAGTCGATACGGCTGCTCAGCAGGTCGGACGGAATGCCGACCGAACCGGGTGCGAAGGAGAAGCGGCGTGTCCAGGCATCGCGCTCGCGGCTGGTATTGGCATAGCCGGCCGTCAGCGAGACGTCCATCGAGCCAAGCTCGACGGGAAGTTCAAGATCGACGCCGTAGTCAGAGGTATTGTCTTCAACCTCCGAGAAAGCAGTCGAGTTGCCATTGACCGTACCCTCATAGACATAGCCGGTATTGGTGTAGGCATAGTCGGCGCTGCGCTGGTAGGGCGCATCACGGGTCGCGGTCGCTTCGGAGATCCGCCATTCGACCGACAGGCCGCCGAGGCTGTCAAACAGGTGCTCACCGGTCAGCTGGTTGAACAGGACCTGACGTTCAAACCATTCGGTGCTGTCCGTGCGGAAGACACCATTGGCGCCCGCATTGAACTCTTCCTCGATGCGCGCTTCCTTCGAGGTCGAACGCAGCGCCATGGTCAGGAAATTGATCGAGTGGTCGTTGTAGAAATCAACACCGACCGACACCATCCCGGACACGTCGATCGTGTTCTCGGTGCCAAAGAAATTATTGATCCCCTCACCCGGAAGGGCGATGCCCGAACGGTCGGCGAGCGGTGGTCCGTTTTCATAGACCAGCTCATCGCCGGCACCGATCCGGCCCTTGCCGCGCTGACCTTCACGCGTCTCCCAGGCATTGCTGTACTGGGCAGCCGCGATCACGCCGAGCGAGAAGTTCTCGAAATCAAAGCGATCACCGGCGTTGAACGAGATCGAGCCATTGGCGTCGGTGTCGACATTCTGGATAACCCAGAGCTCGGAATTGACGAGCGAACGGCCGATGGCCTGTTGCTGGTCGGCGGGCAGGTTATTGCCGACGCGGGTTGTCTGGAACACCGATGCCAGTTCGGCCGGAATGTCACGCAAACCGTCATCATAGCCCAGCCAGTCGGTGTCGGAGCCGTTATAGGTGATGCCGCGATTGCCGGTCGTGATGGTGTTGAAACTGCCATCGACATCGGCGGTGAAGAAGCCTTCTTCCGGCAGGGCCGAGGTCTCGATACCGATGACGCCGCCGCCGAACTCACCCGGGAAGCGGGGAGAGAAGGTTTTCTGGACGAGGACATTCGACAGGATATTCGTCGGGAAAATATCGAGCGGAGCGGCGCGCCGGAAGGGCTCCGGAGAGGGCATGGGCGAGCCGTTGAGGAGCGTGTTGGAATAGCGCTCATTGAGACCGCGAACGACGACAAACCGGCCCTGGGTTGTCGACAGGCCGGTGATCCGCACCAGCGCACCGGCGAGATCGGAATCGCCCGTCGTGATCAGGTCGTCGATCGAGAGGGACGCCGAAACCTCGGAGGTCACGCGGCGGGCTTCGGGGATATACTGATAGCGCACCGTGATGACTTCAACATCACTGGGGCTTTCCGCATCCTGCGCGAGCGCAGCGGCCGGCACCAGCGTCGTCGACGCAAGGAGGGCGGCCATGAATGCCATACGATTCGTTTTCATCTTCATCACCGTGAGACTTCGGTTGAACGGAACCTGGTCCCGGCCGGCATGAGCCGGCCGGGCATGAGGTCGTGCGTTACGGAGTGACCTGGAAAGTCCAGCCCTGGTACCAAGTGTCGTTGCTGTCCTCGACGGCACCGATATAGGTGACCGGTTCGAACCAGCTATCGAGCGCGTTGACGTCGGTCGTCGTGACCGCCAGCTCGGTGGCCCCGGGAACAACACCGGTGGAACCCGGGATGAAGGTGAAGCCGCTCATCGAATGGGTGATCTCGGCATTGTTGGCCTGACCGAGGAACCAGGTCGACAGATCGACTGGATCGCCGGCGGTTTCCTTGAAGTTGGTCAGGCAATCGAGAACGGTCGACTGGATGATGAGGTCTTCATCGCCCGCAGCGCCGGTGGCTCCGATACGGTCGAAGGTCTCGTTGTCGTCGACATTCAGGCAGGCATTGCCGAAATCAACCACGATGCCGTTGTAGAGCTCGCCCGCGGTGCCGGCACGGATCAGCATGCCTTCATCGGAGTCGTTGGAGCCCGCACCATTACGGCGGCCGATCAGGGTGAAGTTGGAAATGCGCGGGTTGGATCGTGGCAGCAGCGCATTGTTGGACGAGCGGTTGTCCCACTCGAAGCCCTGATCACCATCGTCCGACTGCTGGATGATGACGAACTGGGCGCGCCCGATCCAGCCATCGGTGTAATCCATCGAGTCGTCGGAATTGCCGGTCAGCACCAGGTGGCGCAGATCGACGGCCCCGCCGAACATTTCAACGCCGTCATCAGCATTGTTGTGGACCTGGACGTAGTCAACTTCCGTGCCGCTGCCGACACCCTGGAAGGCAATACCGTTGAGCTCGTCCTCATTGTTCACCTTGAAGCCGGCATAGCGGACCTGGGTGTAGAAGATATTGCCCGAGTCATCCGTCGGATCGGCACCGCCGAACAGGCCCGATGAGCCTTCGCCGGATTTCTCGCAATCAACCGAACCGCCCGTGGCCGTACCGTCGATACAGGCATTGATCGGCGCGCGACCATTGATCACCAGTCCGCCCCAGAGGCCGATTTCAGCAGCACCGACCGTGCCGTCGACATCCGCTCTAGCCGTCATCACGACGGGCGCGGTGCGGGTGCCGTTGGAGCGAATGCTCGAACCGCGGGCGACCACGATATAGTCGGAGCCGGCCGAGCCGAAGACTGTGACACCGGGATCAATGGTCAGCTCGACCTCGATGCCCGAAGGCGCCGGGCTGGCAGCATCGGGACCGCGGTCGACACCGACAAACACCGGACCGACGAGTTCATACATCGAACCGCGGGTCAGATGCAGATCGGCAGTCACATTGCCGGTGATCTGGCAGATGCGCTGGTTATTGATGACTTCAGCGGATTCGATGGTGCCGGTCGGGCAGCCCGGATCGGCGAAGAGATTGTAGGTCCAGCCGGCAGCCCAGTTGGAGGCCGCGCTCTCGGCATCCGAGAAGGCACCGATATAGCTGGTCAGGTCAAACCAGGGGTCGAGGGCATTGACGTCAGTGGTTGCCACCGCCAGCTCGATTGGTCCCGGGAAGACGCCCGACATCGTATTGTCGATTTCGGCATTGTTGGCCTGGCCCAGGAACCAGTCTGAGACATCGACCGGATCACCGGCGGTTTCCGAGAAATTGACCGGGCAGTCGAGCGCGACTGATTGCATGATCAGGTCTTCATCGCCGGCAGCACCGGTGGCGCCGATCCGGTTGAAGGTCTCGGCATCGTCAATGTCGAGGCAATTGTCGCCGAAATCGACAACGATGCCGTTATAGAGCTCGCCGGCAGTACCGGCGCGGATCAGCATGCCCTGGTCGGAGTCATTGGACCCGGTGCCATTGCGCTGACCGATCAGGGTGAAGTTGGAGATGCGCGGATTGGAACGCGGCAGCAGGGTATTGTTGGACGAACGATTGTCGAACTCGAAACCCTGGTCGCCATCGGCAGACTGACGCACGAGCACATATTGTGCGCGGCCGTTCCAGCCATCGGTGTAATCCATCGAGTCGTCGGAATTGCCGGTCAGCACCAGGTGGCGCAGATCAACGGCACCGCCGAACATCTCGACGCCATCGTCCTGATTATTGTGGACCTGGACATAGTCAACTTCCGTGCCGCTGCCGACACCCTGGAAAGCAATACCGTTGAGTTCGTCTTCATTATTCACCTTGAAGCCGGCGAAGCGAACCTGGAGGTAACGCAGAATTCCGGAATCATCGGCCGGATTGTCGCCGCCGAACAGGCCGGAAGAACCTTCACCGGACTTCACACAATCGGCAGAACCGCCAACGGCCGTGCCATCGATACAGGCATTGATCGGTGCGCGGCCATTGATGACCAGACCGCCCCAAAGACCAATTTCGTTGGCGCCTACCGTGCCTTCAATGTCGGACCGGGAGGTCATCACGATCGGCGAGTCGGCGGTGCCGACTGCTTCGATGCGGGAACCGCGGGTGACGACGATATAGTCGGAGCCGGCAGCGCCGAACAGAGTGGCACCCGGATTGATGGTCAGGGTAACCGGCGTGCCGCCAGCGGCCTCTCCATTGGGTTTTTGCGCCGTGGCACCATCATCGAGACCGACAAAGACCGGTCCGGTGACGATCACGCCGGCATTGGCAGCGATCGTGGTATTCGAAGTGATATTGCCGGTGATCTCGCAGGCATTGATGGTCGTCGTACCCTGCGTGACGCTTGTTTCGCGGATCGAGCCGGTGCCGCAGCCGCCGGCCGGGATGAGATCAATCACCACATTGCCGGTACCACCGCCGCCACCACTGCCGCCGCCGGGAGCTGTCCCGACATCGGTAACACCCGGCGACGAGATCGACGTATCCGAGCACGATGCCAGCAGCACACATGCCGTGCCGGCGAGCAGAAACTTGCGGAATTCTTGTTTCGACATTTGAGACACCCCTTAAAGAAACCATGCCATGCGGACCGATCCTGACCGGCCCATTTCCAGCTTGGCCCTATAGAGGCTGTGTGACGGTGCCGTGACGTGAAGAGCGTCGGCCGGCCAGCTGGAGCGGGGGACATCTCGCTCCGCCGGGAGTTCGGTATTTCGGAAAGTCCGGAAGAGGATTGCCCAGGACTGAAGCGGCAGCCACATCGTGGCGCCGTGCGCCTTGATTGGTTGAATGCTTGAATTTTTTGTGACGCGTGAGTGCGTTCGGGTGGTCCGCCCCCCTGACCGGCTGCCGGGCAATACAGGCACGATCGGGTCCGCTGACGGGCCTGTGGATAAATGTCATATTTCTGCTGAAATGAAGGAAAACTTTCCTAAGAAGTTGGTAATTTGCGAATTTCCGAATAATCATTTTCGGCGAAATTGCACTAATTGACGAATCTAGAAAATCTCACTTATGGCCATGTAACATGTTGTACCACATACAAATAAGCTCGGACATTCGTCAGAATATTGAGCATCTTTTAATCCGTATCCGGATGCGGTAGAATTGCGACAGTTAGATGTCAAACACGGCGTCTGGATCGATGAAACGGAGCAAATAATCATGATGCATCCCACCCGCCTGTTCGCCCTCGCAGGCGCCGCCTTGGTGCTGGCGACCACCATGCCGGCGGTACAGGCTCAATCCACCAACGTCTTCACCTTCCAGACCGACCAGGCCACGCTTCTTACTGACGCGGGCATTCTGGAGACCTATGAACGCCTGGTCGCGCAAACCGGGTTGTATTGCGAGCAGTTCAACCTCGGCGTCGTGACCAAGCAGTGCGAGGCTGACGTTCTGGCGGCGGCCATCACGCAGGTCGACAATCCCGGCCTCTCCGCGCTGCACGCTGCCCGGCTCACCGAACACGCCCTCCGCGTCCAGCATGATGCAGCCGCACCGACCAGTTAGAACGCGCCACCGAATTTGTCGCCGGCAATCTGGCGCACGCCCCGGCGGCACGCGATGCCTGCTGCCGGGGAGCTGCCTTTCCAATTGAGACTCCTGCCGATCGCGGCTTGCAGCACTGGGCAGCCGGGGCCTTGTTCTTGGAGGCAGCGTGCGCTCAGCACGACACAAAAGCTTCATTTCACACCCTGCCCACCGCTCGATATAGCTCGCCGCTCATCGCCACTCGGAGTCGCGAACTATGAAAGCCCTGCTTGCGATCGTCGCAGTCACACTGACCGCAGCATGCTCCCAGCCGGAGACGGTCAATAGTGCCGCCCCGGCCTATGACGCCGACCATCTTGCCACCTCGTCAGCCTGCTTTGCTGAAAGCCCGGCCCGCTTGCTCGAGCCCGGCCAGACATTGCTGGAACGCGGGCCTGACGGCGTGGTTCGAATCTCCAGCCTCGTCGCAGGGCGCGCCGAAGATCTTGAGTTCTCGATCGCGGAAATGCCGGACGCCTCCCGTCAGGCGCTCGACGCCGCGGCGGCTGACTTCTTTCAAGCCGCAGGCGCGGCCTATGATGTGACCAGGGACACGGTCATTTACCACCGCGCGACCGATGGCACTCTGTGTACCGTAACCGGCGACAGGGCGATCGGGCGCCCCCTGCTCACAATCGCCCGCACACTGTCTGGAAGCGAATAGGCGAGACCGAGGACGAAGCGCGCGTGAC
>NZ_CAXBKN010000059.1:0-19605 GCF_963976135.1 uncultured Maricaulis sp. | reverse complement strand
GTGATCTGGGACTCCCAGGTCGAGGAAGTGCTCGGCGAAATGGACCCGCCGGGCGTCACCGGTGTTCGGATCCGCAATCTCAAGACCGATGTGGTCAGCGATATCCCGGCTCATGGCTTTTTCGTTGCCATCGGCCATGCGCCCGCGACCGAGCTCTTCCTGGAGCAGCTGGAAACCAAGCAGGGCGGCTATCTGGTCACCGAGCCGGGTACGCCCAAAACCTCGATCCCGGGCGTGTTTGCGGCCGGCGACGTCACCGACGACATCTATCGCCAGGCTGTCACCGCAGCCGGAATGGGCTGCATGGCGGCGCTTGAGGCGGAACGCTATCTGGCCAGCCAGGAGTAGGCTTCCCTCGGCTTGACCGGGAGCGGACACCATTGTCCGGTATTGGAGCAATGCGCCTGAAGCCCACCCACCAAGAGGAAGACGCCATGATCACGCGCCAAATCGGACAATCCGGCATTTCGGTCAATGCCATCGGCCTGGGCTGTATGGGCCTGTCGGAATTCTATGGACCAGCCACGGAAACCGCCGAAGCGATCGCCCTGCTCCAGGGTGCGGTCGATGCCGGGGTCAATCATTTCGACACCGCCCAGCTCTATGGCATGGGTGCCAATGAACGCCTGCTCGGCGAAGCATTCAAGGATCGGCGGGACCGCGTCGTGATCGCCACGAAATTCGGGCCGACGCGCGACCGCGAGACCGGTGCCCTGACCGGTGTCGACGGTTCTGAAGACAATATGCGCGCAGCCATCGAGGAATCCCTGCGGTTTCTCCAGACCGATCATGTTGACATCTACTATCTGCACCGGATGGATCAGAGCCGGCCGATCGAGGAGACGGTCGGGGCGATGGCCAAACTGGTCGCTGAAGGCAAGGTCCGCGCCCTTGGTCTCTCGGAAGCCTCGGCGGAAACGCTCAAGCGCGCCAACGCCGTCCATCCGATCAGCGCCCTGCAATCGGAGTATTCCCTGTTCAGCCGCGATATCGAAGACGGCCCCCTGCCAGCGGTCCGGGAAATTGGCGCCACGCTGGTCGCCTACTCGCCGCTCGGTCGCGGCTTCCTCACCGGCCGCTTCACGCGGGAGAACCGGCCGCAGAATGACTATCGCTCCGGCGCCTATCAACCGCGCTATGGTGACGAGGCCTACGAAGCCAATCTCGCGCTCGTCGAGGAAGTCAAAACCATCGCCGAAGCGCTCAAGGCGAGCCCGGCACAGGTGGCACTGGCCTGGGTTCTGGGCCGGGGTGAGCATGTCGTCACGATCCCGGGCACCACAAAGCGGTCCAATCTCGACGGCAATCTTGGCGCCGCCGGGCTGACGATCACGAGCGCGCAGATCGCACGCCTGGAAGGGCTCGCCGCGCGGGTGAAGGGCGCCCGCTATCCGGAAACCGGCATGAGAAACATCAACGTCTAGGCACCCGGCATGACACTGGCGATCAGGGCGCAGGGGACGGGGCATCCACCTATCCCCCTTACCGCGACGTCATGGTTGTGTAATTTCCACTCAACTCACAAGTGTCTAGGGTCAAAGTGAAAACAGGACGAGGGACTATCATGCGTAAAGTGATTATCAGCAGCTTGGCGGTCGCCCTGTTGAGCTCCGTTGCGAGCGTACCGGCCCTCGCCCAGCCCGCCGCCGATTTCCGGCAATTCGCCGAATTCGATGATGGCTCGCGACGGCATGTCGATTTCACAGTCTGGACCGACTTGCTACATGATTTCGTTCTCAATGTGCCCGTGATGGACCGTATTCCCGAGCGCCGGAGAACACAGCTGACCGGCAGCCGGGCGCTGACCTCCAACGAGTCGCGTTACCGGTTCGAGGCCAATCGCGTCGCCTACAACATGATGTCGGACGAGTATCGTCAGGCGATCACATTCTACCGCGAAGACCTTGAAGCCCTGCCCGACCAGATCGACCTGGCCAGCCTGAGCAGCAACGAACAGCTGGCCTATTGGTTCAATTTGCACAATGTCGCGATCATTGAACAGATCATGCTGGAATACCCGGTCACCCGCATCGATTCGATGCGCGCCCATGGCAGCCGCGAGAATGTGTTCGAGGCCAAGATCCTCACCGTGAACGGCGTGCCGCTCAGCCTGAATGATATTCGCCTGCGTATCGTTTACGCCCAATGGGATGATCCGCGGGTCATTTACGGCTTCTTCAACGGCGCCATCGGCGGCCCGGAATTGCCGCGTGACGCCTATGATGGCGCGCGGGTCTGGGGCCAGCTCGACCGCAATGCGACGGAATTCGTCAACTCGCTGCGCGGCGTCGAAGTCGCCCGGACTGAATTGCGTGTCTCGCATATCTATCGCGAAGCGGGCCGCTTCTTCCCCAATTTCGACACCGATCTGCGGGCCCACCTCAATCGTTTTGCGAATGAGGAAACGGCTGAACAGGTCAATGATATCCGCCCACTGCGAACCTCGGTCGAGGATTGGCACATCGCCGATCTCATCAATGGCTCAACCCGTTGCACCGGCACGGGCGGTGCGGCGTTGATGTATTCCACGACGATTGAAGGGGCCCCGCGTTCCGACGCCATCGCGGCCCCGCTCAGCTGCACCTCGCTGCCCAGCAATGGCTTGATTCTGATGAATGCGGTCCAGGAGCGGCGGCTGGAATTGATGCGCGAAGGCCGCTATGGAGAGGTCCGAACGGTCGATATTCCGACCGATCCGAACGGCAATCCATTGCGTCTGCGTCCGGCCAGTAGCGCGCCGGCCCAAACCCCGGAAGACTAGCCTGGCTTAGCTGATACCGGTCCAGCGGCAGGGGAGGCTTTCACCCCGCGGCGTCCTGCCTGTAGACTGCCCATATCGGGAATGGTGGCGGGGAGACTGCGGCGCATGGACTGGGACAAACTGAAAACCTTTCATGCAGCTGCACAGGCCGGATCCCTGACCCGGGCCGCCGAGATGCTCGGCCTGTCACAATCAGCCGTCAGCCGTCAGATTGCGGCGCTTGAGGATGATCTGGGCGCCTCACTTTTCCACCGGCATGCCCGCGGGCTTATCCGGACCGAGCCCGGCAATCTTCTGTTCGAGGCCGCCAAGGAGATTGCCGCCAAGGCCGCGATCGCCGAGGCCCGCGTGCAGGATGCTCGTGACGAGCCGTGTGGTGAGCTGAAGGTAACGGCGCCGATGGCGCTCGGCGCAATCTGGCTGGCCCCGCGCCTGGGCGAATTCCATAACCGGTTTCCACAAATCCGCATTCGTCTGATGCTCGATGATCACGAGCTCGACCTCGCTGGCCTTGAGGCCGAGGTCGGGATTCGACCCTGGCCATCAACACAGAATGATCTGGTGCAGCGCAAATTGCTCAGTGTAAATCAACACCTCTACGCCAGTGCCGACTATCTCAAGCGGCACCAGGCCCCCGCCAACGCCTCTGACCTCGACACCCACTCGATCATCCATTACGGCCCGCCCCAGCTGGCGCCAATCCCCGGCCTTGACTGGGCCGCCAAGGTCGGCCGGGCGGAAGGGCAGCCCCAGCGGCCCGCGGTGATCGAGGTCAATACAATCCATGGTGTGATGAAGTCGATTGAGGCCGGCATGGGCATTGGCGCCCTGCCCGATTATGTGGCCCGCGAGAACAGCGGGCTTCAGCGCATATTGCCTGATCTCGACGGTCCGAATTTTGAGGTCTATTTCGTCTATCCCAGCGAATTGCGTGGCTCGCGGCGCATTATTGCCTTCCGCGACTTCCTGATTGAACAGGCGCGCCGCTGGGAAAGCTGAGCCCGACAGGCTCGGCCCTGCATGCCCCGCGGCGCGAGTTTCACCGGGACGCAGGCGCTGGTGATGCCGGGTACAGCCAAGCCCTCAGGCTTCTGCATGGGTCATTCAATTCGATGCTTCATTTTTGCATGGCCAATATGCCGGATCGCGTCTGGTGCTGCAGTGCAACATCACGCATATAGCTCCCACAGACGCGGTGGCGACACCGCCTCCTTCCCTTCAATGGGATTCGCATACCCCTCCTCCCCGTGAGGTATGCAAATTGCGCCGGACCCTCCCCTCCCCCCGGGTCCGGCGCCCTCATTTCAGGCTTCCCCGAGCCCAGACACGAAACTGCCCCGGCCAGTCGGCCGGGGCATCTTTGTATTCGGTCGCGGTCACGAGGCGGGATCAGCCCAGGGTCGAACGCAGCATCCAGGCATATTTCTCATGTGCGGTGAGGCGGGGGCTCAGCACATCCGCCGTGGCATCATCGCCATGCTCGGCTGCCAGTTCCAATGCCTTGCGGATCGTGGCGACAACGGCCTCGTGACCGCGCAACAGATCGGCGATCATCACATCGGCTTTTTGGGCCTTGCCCTCGGAATTGACGGCCGCGGCCGCGGCCATCGCGGCGTAGGAGGCCGGTGCCTTGAAATCGAGTGCGCGGACGCGCTCGGCGATGTCATCTGTCGCCAGCCAGAGCTCGTTATACTGCTGCTCGAACAGGAGATGCAGATCGTGAAAACGCGGTCCGGTGACATTCCAATGGTAGACATGCGTCTTGAAATACAGCGCATAAGTATCTGCCAAGACTGCCGTCACGGCATTGGCCATGGCCGTGCGCTGATCGTCTGTAAGGCCCATATTGATGCTCATGATCTATCTCCTCTTGTCACCTGCGGCGGTGGCCGCTGTGTCTGAAACCAACTTGCCTGACCCCACCACATAATTCCAATCAGGAAACATTGGCGGAGCAATAGATTTTCTCTATTTCGCAACCAGGGCAGCGCAGAAACGCTTGATCCGCACCCCCGCCTCCTTGAGAAGATCATCTGACGTCGCGTAGGAAATCCTGAAACCCGGCTCAAGCCCGAAGGCGACCCCCGGCACGACCGCGACAGCTTCGGCATCGAGAAGGGCCGAGCAGAAATCATTGTCATTATTGATCACTGTGCCGTCCGGCGCCGTTTTGCCGATCACCCCGGTACAATCGGCGAAGACGTAAAACGCCCCTTCCGGTGTCGGCGCGACCAGCCCCTCGCACTGATTGACCCATTCAAGCACAAGATCACGGCGCCGCAGGAAAGCCCCATTGCGCGCTTCCAGGAAGCTGTGATCACCATTGAGCGCAGCCACGGCCGCCCATTGGCTGATCGAGCATGGGTTGGAGGTTGTCTGCGAGATCACCTTGCGCATGCCATTGATCAGCTCGACCGGGCCGGCCGCATAACCAATCCGCCAGCCGGTCATCGAATAGGCCTTTGAAACCCCATTCATCGTCAAGGTGCGGTCATGGAGCCGCGGCTCAACCTCGGCCATTGTGGCAAATTTGAAGTCTCCATAGACGATGTGCTCATACATATCGTCAGTCATGATCCAGACCTGCGGATGCTTCAGCAGGACATCGGCCAACCCGCGCAGATCGCTGGCGGTATAGCCCATGCCAGTCGGGTTTGAGGGCGAGTTGAGGATCAGCCAGCGTGTCTTCGGCGTGATCGCGGCGGCGAGCTCGTCCGCGGTGATCTTGTAGCCATTGCCAATATCCGTCTTCACGCACACCGCTTCAGCACCGAGCAGGCGCACGACTTCAGGATAGGTCACCCAATACGGCGCGGGAATGATGACTTCATCACCCGGATTGAGCGTGGCAGCGAAGGCATTGAAGATCACCGGCTTGCCGCCCGGTGCGACATGGACCTGTGCTGCAGTGTATTCGAGCGCATTATCGCGGCGGAATTTCTTGATAATCGCGTCCTTCAACTCCGCAATGCCATCAACTGCCGTGTAACGGGTTTCATTGCGCTGGATCGCGTCGATAGCGGCCTGCTTGATGTGATCGGGCGTGTCGAAATCCGGCTCGCCAGCTCCGAGCGAAATGACATCAACGCCCCTTGCCTTCAGGTCGCGCGCCTTCTGGGTCACGGCGAGGGTCGCGGACGGCTTGACGCGCTGCAGCGCGGCGGAAGGCACAAAAGTCATCGGGAGTGTCCTGAATCGGGTGATTGGTGTTGCGCAAACCTAGTCCCCGTATCTGCACGCGCCAATCCCCGCCGCAGAGAGAAATGCGCAAATTCCCGCGCCTGCCGCAAAAACTTGCAGGAAATTGCTGCGATGCAACACCTGGTGGCACGCCCAGACATCGCCCCATTTCTCCCCGCAATGGCCGCAAACCGGCCCTCTGGCGCGCAAATTCGCGGCCCAGCCTGACCTTGGACAGGGAGGCCGGTCGCTCGCCTTGAACACGTATAGCGAGTGGCCGGTCATGACACAGGGGAAGAGAAATGGCATCCGGACACTCGCGCAGACCCGCTGGCGGACAGGCCTGGCTGGGACTCATCACCGCTATCGCCGTTTTCGGCGCCAGCCTCTTCTTCTGGTCGGAAGCGCACGCTGACACAGCCCCCACGCCGACCGGGCTGACACCGGCCGAAATCAGTCAGGCCGGCATGGTCCGCCTCAGCGAGATCAATGAGGGCGCACTCCTGCTCAAGACCGTGGAGGGCGGGCTCTACGTCCCGGCACCGCTGGTCGCCACCGACATCCGGCTCGACATTGCCGGGCCGATTGTGCGCGCGGTCGTCACCCAACGCTTTGAGAACCCGTCCGCTGCCTGGGTCGAGGGCACCTATGTCTTCCCCATGCCGGAGGATAGCGGTGTCGACCGGCTGCGCATGCAGATCGGTGACCGTTTCATTGAAGGCGAGATCCAGGAGCGCGAGCAGGCCCGCCAGATCTATGAGACCGCCCGCGCGAATGGCCAGCGCGCCAGCCTGGTCGAGCAGGAACGTCCCAACATGTTCACCACATCGGTGGCCAATATCGGTCCCGGCGAGACGATTATCGTCCAGATCGAATACCAGGACGTCGCCCGGCTGAATGATGGCACATTCGAGCTGCGCGTGCCGCTGGCGATCACGCCGCGCTATATCCCGCAGCCCGAGGGTTTTGTCTTCGCCTCCGATGGCGGCGAGCAGATGGCGACCCTTGCCGATGCGATGCGGATCACGCCGCCGCTGATGCACCCCTCGGCCGAGCCGGGCGAATATCTGCGCCTGCCGGTGACCATCCATGCCGATCTCCTGCCCGGCTTCGATCTCGGCCCCGTCGCCAGTCGGTATCACGCCACCCTCGTCGATCGCTCCGAGCCCGGCCATGCCGTGATCACGCTCGCCGATGGCCCCATCCCCGCCAATCGTGACTTCGTCCTCACCTGGCGCCCGGCCGACGAGACGGCCCCCAGCGCGGCGCTGTTCACCGAAGAACGTGATGGCCAGACCTATCTCCTGGCCCAGATTCTTCCGCCCGCCACACTCGATGCCGAGACACCGCGACGGCCGCGCGAGACGATTTTCGTGATCGACAATTCCGGCTCCATGGCCGGCACCTCCATGCGCCAGGCCCGCGAGGCCCTCGTGGCGGCCCTCGACAGACTCGAGCCGGGCGACCGCTTCAACCTGATCCGCTTCGACAATACGATGGAACGCCTCTTCCCTGCCGCCGTCGATGCCACGCCTTCCAACATCGCCCAGGCCCGGCGCTTTGCCTCTAGGCTGGAGGCTGAAGGCGGCACCGTGATGCTGCCGGCGCTAGAGGCCGCCCTTATCGATGACACCCCGCAAGACACCGCGCGAGTGCGCCAGCTGGTCTTCCTGACCGATGGCGCCATCGGCAATGAGGCCGAACTCTTCGCCGCCATCGATCAGGGCCTCGGCCGCTCGCGGCTCTTCCCGGTCGGGATCGGCTCGGCGCCGAACACCTATTTCATGAGCCGCGCCGCCCGGCTCGGCCGCGGCACCTTCACCCATATCGGCGATGTCAATGAAGTGGCCGGCGAAATGGAGCGCCTGTTCACGGCGCTGGAGCGCCCGGTCATGACCGGTCTCGACGCCCTCTTCCCGGCCGGTGCGCTGAGCGAGATCTGGCCGGCGCCTCTGCCCGATCTCTATTATGGCGAGCCGGTTCTGCTGACCGCGCGCCTGGCCGGGCCCGAAGGCGCAATGCGTCTTGAGGGTGAGCTCGCCGGCTCGGTCTGGCAGCAGAACATCCCGCTGTCCGAGGCCCGCCCCGCCAGAGGTGTGGCCACGCTCTGGGCCCGCAACCGCATTCGCGCGCTGGAGGAGATGCGGTTTCAGGGTGCCACACCGTCTGCCATCGATGCCTCGGTGCTGGAGACTGCGCTCGACTTCCACCTTGTCACCCGGCTGACCAGCCTGGTGGCCGTCGATGCGACCCCGGCGCGCCCGGTTGGCGATCAACTCGTCCAGCGCGATGTGCCGCTCATGGTGCCGCATGGCTGGGATTTCGAGGCGGTGATGGATGATCGCATCGCCCCCGTCCAGCACGCCGCCCTCGACCCGGCCACGCTCGCCCGCCTGCGCCCCGGTCATGACCCCGATGCCATACCGCTCGACGCTGATGGCATTCCACTGCCCGCCACAGCAACGCCGCGCGAACTGCTGATGTGGCTCGGCGGCCTGATGATGCTGATCGCCCTCATCTGGCTGATCGCCAATCGCGAGCGCCGCCTGTGGTGAGGGGCCAAACCATCATCGCGGCGCTGGTGCTCATCATCGGCGCCGCGATCTTCGGTCAGGGCCTTTTCCTGACCGCGAAAGCGGAGTTCGCGCAAATCCTGCTCGCAAGGGCCTGGACGCGTGCGATCGACGGAGAGATCGCGGCCACACCATGGCCCTGGGCCGATACCTGGCCCGTGGCCCGGCTCTCCGTCCCTTCCCTCGGGGCGCACGCCATCGTGCTCGCCGAAGCCGGCGGCGAGGCCCTCGCCTTCGGTCCCGCCCTGCTCACGGTGTCGGCGACGCCCGGCGAGCCGGGCACGGCCATCATCGCCGCCCACCGCGACACGCATTTCCAATTCCTCAGGGAGCTGGGCGTCGGCGACACCGTGATGCTGGAAACCACCGCCAGCGAACAGATCGCCTACCGCGTCACCCGCATGGAAATCGTTGACGCCGCCCGCTCGGGCATTGAGCCCGAGGCTGGTCCGCCGCGGCTGGCACTGGTGACCTGCTGGCCCTTCGGCGCGATCACGCCGGGGCCTCTACGCTATGTGGTCTGGGCTGAACGCGTCGATGCGAGCCCGGTCGAACTGGCAGAGACCTTCGCCGCGCCTTGAGCCGCACTGTGGCTTGAATACCGCGTCTGCAGAATTCCACTCTCCGACAACACCTGCCGGTGAAGACGAAACTTGACCCCAATCCGATAATGCGACTTATTCGCATTCACAAACTCCACGGGTTGAGGGCAGGCGTATGGCGATGGATCTGGTTCCGGTTTGGCTGGTGCAAGGTGGTTGGGTGATCTGGATTCTGGCCGTCGGGTCAGTCGTCTCGATCGCGGCTATTCTCTATGTTTTTGCACGGCATTCCGCGGCGAGACTGCCCCTCAACCCGCGCCGGACCGAGGCCCTGCTCGCCACGGCACTCGGTCCCGAGGGCAGCGTCGCGCGCACGCCTTATGAGGTGCTGGCAGCAAATGCGAGCAAGCTGCGCCGCGCCGGCACGCCGCGCCAGGACATCCTCGACGAGCTGACCATAATGGCGACCGGGCAATTGAATGATCTGCGCACCGGCATGCGCCTGCTCGAAGTCATTGCCGGCGCGGCACCGCTACTGGGCTTGCTGGGCACGGTGCTCGGCATGATCGAGGCCTTCAAACAGCTGGAAATGGCGGGCAGCCAGATTGATCCCTCTGTCCTTTCCGGCGGTATCTGGCAAGCCCTGCTGACGACCGCTGCCGGTCTCATCGTGGCGCTGCCGGCGCTGATCGCCTGGCACCATTTTGATCGCGGCCTGGAGAATGCCCGCATCGCGATGAATGCGCTTCTGGCGCGGATCTCCAATGCCTTGCGCGCCAGTGAGCGCGCCGGTTCCGCCAGCTAGGGCCGGCGCGATGATCCCCGAATCCACCACACGGCGCAAACCCGCCACCGGCCTGACACCGCTGATCGATGTCGTGTTCATCCTGTTGATTTTCTTCATGCTTGTGGTGCAATTCAGCGAGTATCAGCAAGTGCCGATGACGGTGGTGACGACCACGACGGCGCCGGTGCAGGACAATCAGGACCACTGGATCATCACCATTGCCGGTGACGGCGCCTGCCGTCTGCGCCAGATCGACATGTCCTGCGAGGCGGCGCTGTCGGCCCTGCCCGAGAGCCTCGTCAATCCGGTCGTGCTCGGCATTGCCGATACGGCTAGGCTTGGCGATGCGATCGACCTTCAGACCCGGCTGATCGAGCGCGGCCATGATGTCAGTTTCGGCCTGGCTGGCGAGGCACCGCAGCCATGAGTAGCGGGGCCGATTTCATCGCGCGCCATGATACGCGCCGGCCGCCCGTCGAGGCGGCCTTGCCGCTCATCAATATCGTCTTCCTTTTGCTCATCTTTTTCCTGATGGCCGGCAGTATGCAATCGCCGATCGAGAAATCGATCATGGCGCCGACCCAGGCGGTCAGTTTTGATGATGTCGAATTTGCCCCCGCCGACTGGCTCTATCTTGCCGCCGACGGGCGGTTGGCGTTTCGCGGCGACACCGTTGAAATTACAGACATTACCGGCACGCTGATCGAGGGGCGCGGCGTCCTGTTCGCCGATGTCGAGGCGTCCGGTGCCCGGATCAATGAGATCTTGCGCGCCTATGAGAGCGCCGGTTCACAGGGGATTTTGCTGATCACGGCCCGCGAGACGCCTGCCGATGGATAAGCTCTCCGCCCTTCTTGCCGCTATCCTGCTGCATGCTGCCGGTTTGACAGCCATTCTCCTGCTGTCCGCCTCCGCTGGTCCTGCCGTACCGGAGGGCGGCGCCGAAACGGCCGCGCCGGCAGCGATGCGCCAGGTCAATCTGGTCCGCTTCACCCCGCCCGCGCCGGAACCCAGGCCGGTGCCTCAGCCGGTCGAGACCGAGTTGGTGCCAGTCGATGCCGTGTCGGACACGGTCCTGCCGGAACCGGCCCAGCCGCGCCCGGAACCGGTCCGCCCCACACCGCCGCCCCGTCCCGAACCCGAACCCGAACCGGAGCCTGAGCCCGAACCGGAGCCGGAACCCGCCGAACCGGTCGAGCCCCTGCCCGATTCCGGGACCCCGCCTGATCCCGCCGCCGCCACAGACGCCCATAACGAGCCGGGCAGCACGCAGCAGACCGGGCCGGCCGCTACCGAGGCGACCAGCCAGGAGCCCTCCGCCAGCCGGGGTGCCCGTTCCGGCCGTGAAGGGCGCCGCGCGGCGCGCGAGCAGCAGGACTATATCCGCGCCCTGATGGCGGCCCTGGTCGAGCATCGCGTCTATCCGCCCGAACTGATGCGCGCGCATGTCGAAGGCATTGTCCGCGTCCGTTTCACGATTGATCGCGAGGGCCATGTTCTGTCGGCGGAACTGGCGGAAAGCTCTGGCCATGCAGGCCTCGACCAGGCCGCCCTCGCCGTGCTTCAGCGCGCCAGCCCCCTGCCGCCCATCCCCGAATCCATGGGGCTGGAACGGCTCACCATCACGCTTCCCATCGAATTTTCCCTCATCACCAACTGATTTTCCGGAGACACTCATGACCCAGACATCCCCCGCCATCCGGCGCCCCGTCAGCCTGCGCCACCCCACCCCGACCAAGACCGGCAGCCACAAGGCCATGCTGGCGCTGGGCGCCTCGGCCATGCTGCTCGGCGGCCAGGCAATGGCGCAGCAGTCGGGTGAGGAAGGCACGCTCGAGCTCGACACGCTGCGGATTGAAGAGCGCACGCTCGACACCAATCCCTATGCAGAAGACGGCGCGCCCTACAAGGCGCGCATTTCCGGCGACAGCCGCCGTACCGAAACCATCGCGGAGACCCCGGCGACGATCAGCGTGCTGACCCAGACGGCGATCCAGGAAGCGGGCACCACCGACCTGCGCGAAACCCTCGACCGCCAGCCGGGCATCACATTGGGCACCGGCGAGAACGGCAATGCCTTCGGCGACCGCTATGTCATCCGCGGCCATGAAGCGCGCAGCGATGTCTTCGTCGATGGTCTGCGCGATCCGGGCATGACGATCCGCGAAAGCTTTGCGGTCGAGCAGATCGAGATCACCAAGGGCCCGAGCTCGACCTTTGCCGGGCGCGGCTCGACCGGCGGTGCCATCAACTCGATCACCAAACAGGCCGGTCTGGAGTATGATTTCAACAATTTCGAGCTCGGCATCGGCACGGATGGCTATCGTCGCTTCACGCTCGATTCCAACATGCCCCTCAGCGACACAATCGCCCTGCGCGCCAATCTCCTGCACGCCTATGAGGAAGTGCCCGATCGCGGCCCGGCCGAGCGTGAACGCAATGGTGCCGCCCTGTCACTGGCCATCGAGGCGAGCGATACGCTCAACTTCGTCGCCGATTATTATTTCCTCGACGCGTCGGGCGATACCGATCTGGGGACCTATATCATCCCCGGTGGCGGTGCGCCGGTCGATGATATCCCGGTCTATCTGCAGGATGAGGATTTCCTGGAATCCACCGTCAATGTCTTCACCTTCCGCACAAGCTGGGAGCCGGCCGGCAATCTGCGCATCGAGAATGCGTTGCGCTATGGCACCACGGAAAACGGCTATGTCGTCACCGGCGCGCGCGGCACGGATCGCGACGCGACCGATCCCGATGCACCCGGCGCACCGACGATCGGCCTGAGCACCCACCAGGGCTGGCAGGAAGTCGAGTATCTCGTCGACCAGGCCAATGCCTTCTGGGATACTGAATTGGCCGGCCTGTCGCACAGCTTCGTGTTTGGCGTCGAATATTCCGATCTCAGCGTTACCAATGGCGTCTATGACATCACCAATACCGGCGCGACCAATTGCGTCACGTCGGGCCGTGGTGGCGCGGCGCCCAATTACTGCATCCTCGACGCCAATGGCGATACGGTCGCCAATCTCAATACGCTGATGGGCCGCGATATCAGCCGCGGCGCCGAGGATTCGGACTATAATGTCGACACGCTCTCGCTCTACGCGATGGACACGGTCGATCTGACCGACCAGCTCTCGCTCTTCGCGGGCGTGCGTCTGGACAGTTTCGATTATACCAATGGCGTGACCCGGGGCGGCACAACCACGTCCTATGATTATTCCGACGAATTGTGGAATGGCCATATCGGTCTGGTCTATGATGTCACCGAAGACGCCAATATCTATCTGAGCTTCTCGACCTCGAGCAATATCAATGGCGGCGAATCCGATGTCGGCGGCAGTTGTGGTTATGGCGGGCTGTGCGGCACGCCGGACCAGGTCGTGCTGAGCGAGCCGGAAGACACGCTCAATATCGAGCTCGGCAGCAAGTGGAGCTTTTTTGACGACCAGCTCCTGTTCACCGTCGCGGCCTTCCAGATCACCAAGAGCAATGTGATGGAAAGCGTCGGCAGCGATTACGAGGTGCTCGGCACGCTCAATACCGGCGAGAACCAGGTCACCGGGATCGAATTCGGCCTTGTCGGCAATCTCACTGACGCGCTCTCGGTCCAGTTCGGCGCCGCCTTCATGTCCTCGGAAGTGACGGAATCGGTCAATGCCGCCCAGATCGGTGGCACATTGAGCAATTTCGCCGATAACAGCGCCTATCTGCAGCTGCGCTACCAGGCGACGCCGCAACTCTCCTTCGGTGGTGCCGTCACCTATTCCAGCGAAATGTATTCGGGCCAGCCCGATTCCGCTGGCGGCAGCTATGAAATCCCGGCCTATACGGTGCTCGACGCCTTCGCGACCTGGGACTTCACCGAGCAGACGAGCGTGCGCCTGAATGTCGGCAATCTCACCGACGAGAATTACTACACGGCGGCTTATCGCAGCGGTGCCTTCACCTATATCGGTGATGCCCGCAATGTGCGCCTGACCCTCATCTCCTCCTTCTAGCCCCTGGCGGGTGTCAGCCAGTGCCCTGGCTCTGGTTGACACCCGCAGCTGGCTTGCCGATGACTGGCATCATCGCAGGCCGCACCGGATTTTTGCCATGCTGATCATTATCGAAAACGTGCTCGACCAGGCCGGCGTCCAGGCCCTGCGCGAACGGCTCGACCAGGCGGAATGGGTCGACGGCAAGGCCTCGGCCGGCTCCGTCTCCCAGGCGGTCAAGCGCAATCGCCAGCTCGACCAGAACGGCGACACCGCAATCGCGCTCGGCAATCACATTCTGGGTATTCTCGGGCGCAATCCGACCTTCATTTCCGCCGCCCTGCCGCAGAAAATCTACCCGCCCATGTTCAATAACTACGCCGGCGGCGGCCATTATGGCGCCCATATCGACAGCGCCATCATGCATGTCGACCGCGCCAATATGACGGTGCGCACGGACCTTTCCGCCACCCTCTTCCTGACTGATCCGGAAGATTATGACGGCGGCGAACTGGTGATCGAAACCAGTTATGGCGCCCAGCCGGTCAAGCTCGCCGCCGGCGATCTCGTCCTCTACCCCGCGACCAGCCTGCACCAGGTCACCCCGGTCACACGCGGGGCCCGTATCAGCGCATTCTTCTGGATCCAGAGCATGGTCCAGGACGGCGCCCGGCGCGAAATGCTCTATGATCTCGACCGCACCATCCAGGAACTTCGCCAGGACCATGATGACAATGATCCACGGCTGAACAGCCTGACCGGAATCTATCACAACCTGATGCGCCAATGGGCGGTGGTCTAGGGAGGCGAGGAGCCTTGCCCGGCGCGCGCCGGCTGCGTATCCCGTTTCCAGTTCAGCCTCGCGCGAGCAAGGCCTCAATTTTCGCCGCCAGCGTCTCGCGCGCCTTCGCCGCGAGGAATGTTTTCGGCAAGCGCAGCAGCCGAGTCGCATAGGGACTGTTCCGCCGCACGGCATCACGGTCTGCCCCGGCGGTGAGATAGGCGAGGGTATCCACCATCATCGCACGGTCGAAGGCCCACAGGATCTCGCCGCGATACGCGACCTGGTAAAAAGCCTCGCGCGGCCAGTCGACCTCATGGGTGCGGTTGAGACCGCAGACGAGGCAGCTCAGCCGCCCGGCCCAGGACAGCTTCGTGCCATTCTTGCCGTCGGCCAGCATCACCGGTAACGGCAGATCGCCATACAGGCTCTCGAACCGGGCTCCGGCGCGGCAATGCGGACAGCCGAGAGTCAGCTTGGGAGCGATGCCCTTGTCGTAATAGCGTTCCGTCATGGCCGATCAGACAGCCTATTCGCCGCGCAAGGCCCGGCCGCCATCGAGCATCTGGTCGCAGGTCTCCATGCGGGCCCGTTCATCGGGGGAGAGACCATCCATGGCGATGGCCCGGGTGGCATCGTCATACTGGGTGTCGGTGCCGAAGAAGGCGGTCCATTCGGCGACGCATTCCTGATAGCTCGGTGCGGGCGCCGCATCGGCCCCGTGATGGTCGAGGCCCAGAGCCGGCGCGGCGCACAGACCGGCCGCTGTGAGCAGGACCGCAATAATCTTTGTCATGGGGCAGGTCTCCTTCGACAGGCGTGAGGTTACGCGCCCACAAGGCACAATGCGCCGCGCCGAGGGCACGGGCAAGCCGATAGGCGGGGGCGCAGATTACCGGATTGTCATAGTCGCGGGCTGGCGTCCGGACGCCGGCTCGGATAGCGATAGACGCACGGCGGGGGCTGTTGGGAGTGTTACTTGGGCCAGGCCGCCGTCCGACCCGCATTTGTGCCTGCGCGCCGCGTCCTCGCCTGGGCAGGGGCATTGCTGGCCAATGCCGCGCTGCTCGCCGCCATCCTGCTGGTGCCGCGACCGCGCCTCGAATCGCCGCCGCTCAATGTCATCAATCTGCAGCTGGTCGCCGAGGTCACACCCGAACCGGCGCTGCAGGCAGAGCCTGAGCCCCAGCCTGAAGCTGACGCCGAAACGGTCGCGGTGCCGCCCGACCCTGCGCCCCTGCCGCCGGCGGCGCGCAATGGGGACGCCGATCCACAAACACCCGACGATGCGGCGGAGGAGGAGGAAGAGGAGGACCGGGCCGAGCCGGATCCCGGCAGCGATGAAATGAGGCTGCCTGATCGCCCGGAGGCCGTCGGTGCGAATGCCCTAGCCAATTATGCCATCGCCCCCCTCCCCGAGAGCGCGGCTCTGACCGGAACCCCGTTTGTCATCCGCGAGATTTTCTGCCTGACCTCATCGGAGGCGACCCGCGAAGCCGGTCAATGCCCGGATGATCCTGACCCGGACGGACTGTCCATGCTGCGCTATGCCAGCGATGCCAATCTGGAAGCCGGGCTGCGGGCCGCGATCGGCCACGGCATGAGTCCGGAGCAAATGCGGGCATTATTCGAGGCCGGTGGACTGCCTCTGGCCGATCTGTCCGGGCAGCCGACCCTGGGCGATACCAGCCAGCGCCCGACCTCCTCCGCCGACCAGATGCGCGACAGCCTGCCGCCGCGCCATCCCGACCCGGCGTTTCGCGATTGACGATCCACGCCAAGCCGGTTTCTTCTGCCTCCTATGAACTTCCTCTCCGACACCACCGCCCCCGCGCATCCGAAACTGATCGAAGCGATCGGCGCCGCCAATACCGGTTTTGAAGCCAGCTATGGCCAGGACGCGATATCGGCCCGCGTTGAGGCCCGGCTGCGAGAGATCTTCGAATGCGAGCTCAAGGTTCTGTTTGCAGTGTCCGGAACCGCATCAAACGCCCTGGCGCTCTCCGTCCTGTGTCCCGCTGACGGCGTCATCCTGTGCCATGACGAAGCCCATATCCATCGTGACGAGCGCGGCGCGCCGGAATTCTATACCGGTGGCGCCAAGCTGGTCCCGCTCGCCGGCGCGCATGCCAAGATCGAACTCTCCGCGCTGGACCGGGTCCTGGCCGAAATCCCCGAAGGCTTCGTCCATACCAGCCCGGTGCGCGTGCTTTCACTGTCCAACCTGACCGAAAGCGGCACCGCCTACACAGTCGCTGAAGTCGCCGAGCGCGCAGACCGCCTCAAACACCGCCCGGCCCTCATCCATATGGACGGCGCGCGCTTCGCCAATGCGCTGGTCTCCCTTGGCTGCACTCCGGCGGAACTGACCTGGAAGGCCGGGGTCGACGCCCTGTGTTTCGGGGCGACCAAGAATGGCGCACTGGGCGCCGAGGCGGTCGTGCTCTTCCCGTCCGTCCTGGACCGGTTCGAGGCCCTGCAGGCGCGACAGAAGCGCGGCGGGCACATGGCGCCCAAGATGCGCTTCATGGCGGCCCAGTTCGAGGCCTGGCTGGACGGCGATCTCTGGCTCGATCTGGCGCGAGCGGCAAATGCCCGCGCGACCGAACTCGCCGCCGGCCTGGCGGGCCTCCCGGGCGTTGAAATCCTGCACCCGGTTGATGGTAATGAGATTTTTGCCCGCATTCCTGAGCCCGTAGCGGCCCGGATGCGTGCAGGCGGGGCCGGCTTCTACCAATGGCCCGATGGGTCCGCCCGCCTGGTCACCAGCTGGTGCACCCGGGCTGACGAGATCAAATCCCTGATCGCCGCGGCGGTTTGATTCTCGCCTTGAGATTGCGGAACAAAAGGGGTACAATCCCGTTTCCGCTTGAAGGAGGGAGCCATGGCACAAGGCCGCGGAGTTTTGTTTCGTCTCAATTCGGTGGGGTTCGACCCCTATGGCCGGGTTTTCATTGCCGATCGTGATGCCGCCCGGGCGCTCGGCGAAATGCTGGCAGAGGCCGATGCGATCAGCTGCCGCTCAGGCTGCGGCGCACCGCTGAGTTGCGACACCGCCCTGGTCACGCGCGAGGAATTGGTCAGGGTCGGGCCGGAATTGCTGGTCAATAACGCAGATTTCGCCTCGATCATCCGAAAACGCAAAGCCGTCGGTGCCGAAGAAGCGGTCATCGTTTTCAATATTTACAAGGAATTGGCCCTTGACGGCCCGGCATCCAGCTGAGCGCCCGGATCAGGAGGCCTCGGACTCTTCATCATCGGTCGAGCGGCGCCAGGGGCCGGAAAACCGGGGGTCCTGCCGGCGACGGCGGTCGGGGCCAAAATAGGTCGGGGCCTTCACAAAGCGGCGCGGCCGCTCGATCAGGGCCGAGATGCGGCGAAACAGGTCAACCGGGCGAACCGGTTTGGCGAGATATTCATTCACGCCGGCATTGATCGCCTCGATCACCTTGGAGCGATCCGTGTGACCGGTGACCATGATGATCGGCAGATATTTATTGGCACTATCGGATGCGGTGCGCACCAGGCGGGTGAATTCGAGCCCGTTCAGATCGCCGAGCATATAGTCGACCAGAGCGAAATCCGGATTGACGTCACGCATGGTTTCAAACGCATCGGCGGCATCACGCACCTCGATAATCGTGCGGACACCAAACCCTTGCAGGATGGTGCGCAGGATTGTCGACATGTGCGCATTGTCCTCAACGATCAGGACACGGATGCGGTCGAAACTGCCGGACATGGGCTCTCACTGAGCGGAGGTGAAACTCTTAATGTCCTGAAGTCTGCCCGTTTGACCTTAACCAAGTCTTGCTCCGGCCTGCAGCGACGGGGTCAGAGCGCCAGTTTGTGCAGCGCTGGACAGGTTTCCAACGACTTAGCCTGGTTAACGTCTTCGCCCCGGGACGCCGGCAAAGGCGATCCGAAATCGCCGACTCTCGTTTGATCCGCTTTGTGCTAGTCTGGGCCGGCATTTGAGGAAGAGGATCCGGCCATGAATATGGCAGAAAAATCAGTCCGCAGTCTGATCCTGCGGGCCCGGGCCTATGACAGCAAGGAACAGATCGACGATTTTCAATCCGACCCCGACAGTTCCGAGATTGATATGGTCGAGACGATGCTGACGGGTGATCGCGACCCCATCCGCGATGAAATCAAGAACTGGATCGACTGTCTGGATGAGGAAAGCCAGGTCGAGCTGGTCGCGCTCTACTGGATCGGCCGCGGCGATTTTGACGGCAGTGATTTCGTCGCTGCGGTCAGGGAAGCCCAGGCACGCCGCAGCTCACCAACGGCGGACTATCTGCTCGGAGCGCCCATGCTGGGTGATTATCTTGAGACCGGGCTGGACGCCGTGATCGAGGCTGATGTGTTCGACGACGCATGAGGCCGCCAGGGCAGGTCGTTCTAGATCCACTGCACTTCGGTCTTCGGCCCCCGCCCGGCGGCACGGACAATATCGCTTTTGCGACTGGACAGGACTTCGAGAATTCGCCGACCCAGCTTGTCCGGCATGACAGGTTTCACAAGGAAGCCATCGGCCCCGGCGCGAATCGATTCCTCGACCACGGCGGCCTCGGAATGTCCGGTCAGCATGATAGTCGGGACTGAGCGATTGGGTGAGGCGGAATTGGCCCGCAATTCCTGCATCAGCCTGATACCCGTGCCATCTTGAAGCTCATAATCCAGCAGCATCAAATCAATATCTTGCCGATTGAGGTGTTGCCATGCGCCTTCGACACCATCGGCCTCGATCAGGTCATGGCACCCCAGACCACCGAGCAAGCGGGCGATCAGGCGACGGGTCGCAGCGACGTCTTCGACGATCAGGATGCGGACTCCCAGCAGAATTTCACTCGGCATGACGAACCTCAAAGGACTGGCAATATTGAGTTGCCCGAAAGAACTAAATTACTGATTAAGCGGTGCGCGATAAGGGTGCGGCGGCACGCGAGACACCGGTCTGCACGATGCGGTGAATATGCGCCGCCAATGTCG
>NZ_CAXBKN010000058.1:0-19686 GCF_963976135.1 uncultured Maricaulis sp. | reverse complement strand
CCCATCACCGGCACATCCCGCACCGGCCTGCCCCAGCGTGGTTTTACGCCGGCGGCCAGCCTGATTGATCTCCCCGAAACAGGGGATGGCGGGGCCGGAGCGCCGCAGATTTACTCAATACAAATATCAGGATCACCGTCCCAGCCAAGCAGGATCTCGCCCTGAGATCGAAAGGCCGGGCCTAGCGAAAGACGCCAAGATGAGACTTGCCCTTCCCGCCCTCCTGCTCAGCGCCACGCTCGCCCTCAGCGGCTGCACCAGCGTCGTCGACAATTTCGTCACCGGCGGACCGCTGGTGCGTCCGGGCGATACGACGGGCATCATCCAGGTGGTGAACCGCTCGGGCTATACCCTGACCTCGGTGCTGCTCTCGCGCTGCAGTGCACCCTCCTACGGTCTCAACCGCCTGCCGTCAGGCGTCAGCATCAGACCGGGACAGAGCTATACGTTCCGCGTTTCCGCCGAATGCTGGTCTGTCCTGGCCGGACTGGCCGGACATGATGCCCGCCAGAACCTGCACGTCCGGTCCGGCGGCGGCGTTGTTTACACGGTGACTGGCTGATCGCCGCCCCACGTCTTCTCACGAATGGATCCAGAAAGGATATCTCATGAAAACCGTCTTCACTGCTGTCATCATGGCGGCCACACTCGCCTCGGCCGGACAGGCCCAGACTTTCGGCAGCGTCAATCTGCGCGCCGGCTTTACCCCCGATCCTTTCAGGGTCGCGATCACTTCTGGCGGTTCGGTCAATGCAAGCTCGGTCTCGTCGAGTTGCCGTGGCTGGATCGCCAATTCGGTGGACTACCAGGTCAATTACGTCGCCGGATCTTTCAATCTGAGCTTCTCGTCGACCTCATCCTCCGACACGACCCTGGTCATCCGGGCCCCCAATGGCAATCTGTATTGCGATGATGACAGTGGCAATGGCCTCAACCCGATCGTCACTATCGGCAATCCGATGTCCGGCAGCTACAGCGTCTGGGTCGGCTCCTATCAGAGCGGCGAATATGCCCGTTCGACCCTGTCGATCTCGGAGCTCGGCCGGCAATAGCAGACGCGGGCCCGGGGGGCGTGATCTGGCGGGACTGCGTCCCAGGCAGTCAATCCGCCAGATCACAGACTCCTAGGCCTGGCGCCGGAAGCGGCGCGCGAACAACACACCCAGCCCGCCATTGATCAGGATGAAGGGCACGGTCAGCCACCGCGAGACCATATCGCCCCAGATCGAGTCCGCGAGAAAGATGACCGCGACCCAGAACAGGGCATGCATCAGCATCAGCACGGCCATGCGGGATGGTGATGCCATCAGGCCGGCCGCCGCTGCGTGCGCCGGTGCGCTGCCGGTCAGGATCACGCGCGCCCAGTTGGCCGCCGACAAAGCGAACCCCGCCAGGACGATCACGCCCGCCAGCGCCATCATCTCCGCCGCCGGCCACCAGATCGACACGGCCAGCGCGGCCAGACCGGCGCTCACAAGGATTGTCGCGGCGAAGCGTTCGGCCGCCAGGACCGGACCCGGATTGGCCTGGCGCACCGCTCTTGGCAGGATCAGTTTGGGCAATTGATTGCCAAGCACCAGCAGAAGCAGCGCCAGAGCGGCACCGACGCCGCGCTTTGCATATTCGCGATCGATCAGGTCAAATTCGGCAGCGGCGGCGATCGCCAGCACAGCCAAGACCAGAATGGCGATCAGTACCGGGCTGATGCGCAGTCTGGGTGTCTCGGATTTAAACGTCATGTCTCGGTTTCCTTGTCATCGTCTGGCGCGATACCGGGTAAGGGTTTCGCGCTTATTTCCCAGCCGAACAGGCGGGCAAAACCCAGCAATGCGTCTTCCAGCACCGATAATCGCAGGTGATAGACAACGGATGTCCCATGCCGTTCGGATGCCACCAGGCCTGCCTCGCGCAAGATCGCGAAATGCGCCGACATGGTCGATTTCGAAACCTCAAACTGGTCCGCAAGCTCACCCGCACTCATCGGGCCCTGCTTGAGCAGTTCGAGCACACGGCGCCGGGTTGGATCGGAGAGGGCTTTGAAGGCGCTATTCATATTTTGATAATTAGCTGATTATCAAAATAGATGCAAATGCGAAGATTTCCACCGTCTGGACGGGCAAATTCAAGACAATATGCCAAAGGCTTAGGCCGAATTTCTCGAGACATGACCCACACAGCTTGCTCGTACCGCCAAGACAGGTCACCCTTCCAATAGCTATCGGGGGGGTCACCATGCGCTGGATTGTTATCGGGATCGGCTGTCTCGCCGCCCTTGTGTCTCTGGCTGCCTGGGGTCCGGGGTCGCTGAATGCCATGCAGCTCGTCAACAGGCCGGCCGATCCGGCGCTGGAATCCCTCTTCGCACCCGTCCGCGAACCGCTACGCACCGAGCGCGCCGATCTGCATGGCGCTGAAGACCTCGAGCCCGGCCCCGATGGCCGCCTCTATACCAGTCTCGCTGATGGACGGATCATGGTGCGCGCGGCGGACGGAGACTGGGTGGAATTTGCCGATACGGGCGGCAGGCCGCTGGGCCTCTCCTTCGCGCCGGACGGTTCGCTTTTCGTCGCCGACGCCCTGCGCGGCCTGCTGCACCGAACGGATGCGGGCTGGGATGTCTGGCTGGGCGCGGCACCGGAGGGACCACTTGTCTTCGCCGATGACCTGACCGTGCTCGCAGACGGGCGTATCGTGATGACCGACGCCTCCCTGCGTCATCCCTATGGCCACCACATGGAATCCTTCCTGGAGTCGGAACAGACCGGACGCATTCTCCTGGTCACGAGCCCCGGCGAATTCACCGAACTCGCCGGCGGGCTCGGCTTCATCAACGGGGTCGATCATGATCCGGCAAACGGGCTGGTTTATATCAACGAGACCTGGACCGGCCGCATCTGGCGCCTTGATCCCGATAGCGGGGAAATGAGCGTGCTGATCGAGGGCCTGCCCGGCTATCCCGATAATCTTGAATTTGACAGCGCGACAGGACTGATCTGGACGGCAATGCCCTCACTGCGCTCGCCGAGCCTGGAGGCGTTGCACGCCCGGCCATTCGTCAAACGTCTGGTCTGGCGCTGGTTGCAGCTCGCTGGTCTGCCGGCCTTGCCCGACCGGCCAGCGATGGCCATCGCGGTCGATCGTGACGGGCACGCCGTCTATGGCCTCACCGGCCCTGCAGAAGCCCAGGAAGGCACGACAACGGCGCTGGTGTGGAATGGCGAGCTGTGGACGGCCGGTCTCGAACGCGATGGCATTACAGTCTTCGCCGCTCCGGGCGGCCGCGGGACCGAATAGGACCGCGCCCCGACGTCGGCGGCAGTCGCGATTGCCGGACCCTGCGCGGTTCGCCCCTAACCGCCGCTGCGCAGAACCGGCGCGGCTTCGCCCGGCGCCGGCGGCACCAGATGCGGGCAATCGACCGAGCGCAGGATATCGGCGATCACCGACAGGCGGGTTTTCTTCTTGCTGTCGGCAGAAACGACACGCCAGGGCAGATCCTCCGCGCCGGTCTCCGCCAGCATGCGATCGCGGGCGCGCGAATAATCATCGAACTTGTCGAGCGCGACGGCATCGATCGGGCTGATCTTCCAGGAGGTCAGCGGGCTGGTCTTGCGCTCGGCGAGGCGCTCGGCCTGCTCCTCATAGGAGATGTCGAGATAATATTTGAGCACCGTCGTGCCCGAGGAAACCAGCAGACGTTCGAAGGTCAGCACGTCCCTGTAAAAGGCCTCGTGCTGCGCCTCGTTACAAAACCCCATCACCCGCTCCACCCCGGCCCGGTTGTACCAGGAACGGTTGAAGAGGGCGATTTCGCCATCGGCCGGCAGATAGGGCACATAGCGCTGGAAATACCAGCTCGAACGGTCCCGGTCGGACGGTTTGCCTAGCGCTACAATGCGGGTTTCGCGCGGGCTCATATGGCGGGTGATGCGCTTGATCAGCCCGTCCTTGCCGGCCGCATCGCGCCCCTCGATCAGGACCAGAAGACGCTGATCGCTGGCGATAAGGTGACGCTGCAGCATGACGAGTTGGGTCTGCAGTGCAAGTAGCTGGGCCTTGTAGCCCAATACGGACGGAATTGATGCATCATCGGGCATGGACTGGCTCCTCGCAGTCTTGTCGGTTCAAAAGGCCGCGAAGCGGACACTGACTACCCCGCCCTCAGGCGATAGCATAACCTTGGCGTTGCGCCCATGACCGCAAATGCACGCTATCCTCCCCGTCCAGAGCAAAAGCGTAATTGCGCCAGCGCTCCCTCGAGGTCTTGTAGAGCGCCTGGGTGACCTGGTTGGCGCTCGGCGTATTGATACGGCCACGCTGGCGGGCGGTCTCGAAAAAGCGCGCCTGGGCCGGCTCGAATTCGAGCCCGAGCTGGCGCATCACCGGCGTCACACTGGCCTCAAGATCATCGACCAGCGCCTCGTAGCTGACGTTAGCGACACGGGGGCGCCGCCAGGCGTCGAAATCCCGCCAGAGCGAGAAACTCAGGTCATAGAGCCGGTCGATCCGCGCCAGGCTGGTCAGGTTGAGCATGGCGTTATTGGGCTTGAAGTCCTGGAACAGATTGCTGGTCGCGACATCGAGTGGATTGCGCCCGGCCAGGATGAAGACAGCCCGGGGCAGGATTTTATGGATCATCGGCGCCCAATTCATATTGAGCGGCAGCTTGTCGATATAGACTCTGTCTGGGTCGAGCGCCTCGCCCGCATAGCGGGCCATCTGGTCCAGATAAGTGGCGCGCAGCTCGGCCGGGTCGCTGGCATCGAGCCGGTCGAGCCAGTCATCGGTGAAATTGGATTCATCGCCGCTCATCCCGTCCACGACCTGGCGCAGGGCATCGCTGAGCACGCGCTGTTCCTCGACAATCCGCACCCGCGAATGTGAGCGCAGAATGGTGTCGAGCAGGGTCGTTCCGGAGCGCGGGAAGCCGATCAGAAAGGCAATATTGCCCGGCCCGGCGTCAGCATCGCTCACCGCGCTGTGTCCGGATCCGATCTCTGCCTTCAGCCGCCGATGCAGGCTCTCGATCCGGCGTGTGATCATGGTGTGGTCGCACGGCCCCTCCTCCTCCCAAACCGTCTCCCGCAACCGGTTTCCGGCCAGAAAGGCGGTATGGGCCTCATGATAGCGGCCTCGCTTGTCCGCGATGGCACCGAGGGTGAATTGGCGACTGCGAATCTGGTCAGGATCGCCCGGCCGGTCCAGGGCCTGAAGAATCATGGTTTGCGCCTCGTCCAGCCGCCCGGCGCGGAACAGGGCACGGGCCAGCGCATCGAGCAGATCGGCACGGTTGAAATCAACGCCATCGGCCCGGGCCGTTTCCAGCAGGGCCAGCATGGGGCCAGGATCGAGCGATTGGTCATGGAAGGCCGCCGCCTCGGCGATCAGATCCGGATTGAGTGGCTCCAGTTGAAGCACCCGGGCCCAGATCCGTTCCGCCTCCGCCAATCGTCCCTCGGCCTCGGCGACGAGCCGGGCCAGCAGGGCCCAGACCTGCCCGTCCGACGGCGTGATCGCCAAGGCCCGGCGGACGCAGAATTCCGCATATTCACCACGGCCCCGGGCCCGGGAAATCTCGGCCAGAAGCATCCAGACGGCCACGGATTGCGGCGCGACCCAGACCAGTGCCGCCGCCTTGGCGAAAGCGCTATCCAACTGGCCAGCCGTCAACAAGGCCGCCGCTTCGGCAAAGCGGGCATTGCCCTCCCCGGCGCTGACGCGGCTGGCGAAACCGTCCAGGTCTGCCGGTGCATCGGGACCGGTTGGGCATTGCGCTGCCGCCTCGCGCAACGCCTCATTCTCCGGCTGGGCACGGGAGGCCTGGGCAAGCAGACTGGCCGCGCGCGCGCGCTCACCATTTTCCAGTATTGAACGGGCCAGGGCGATGGTGATCTGGGCATGGCCAGGCTGCAGCATCGCCGCGGTCATCAGGCCCGGCAGGCTGTCGCCCGCCCGCCCGCCCATCAGCAACACAGCACCGAGATTGTAGTGCGCCGCCGCAAGCCGCGGCTCTAGATCAAGGGCCTGGCAGAAGGCAATGCATGCCGGCCCCGACGCGCCGGCTGCCAGCTGCGCCTGGCCCTGGCGCATGTAGTCTGCCGCCGTTGCAATCGCCGGTATTTCGCTCATGGGCACCCTCGGACATGACCAGCCTGGCCCGCCAGATAGCCGCGATCCCGGCGATCGTGCAAGCCGGGCTTCAGACCGGCAGGCCGGGGTCCGCTACCTGGTGCGGTTGCCGAAGACCAGCAGGAAGAGCCCGCCAAGACTGGATGCAATCCCGGCGATCAGAAACCACATGGTGCGGTCCGTATAGGTGCCGGTCAGCGCTTCGGTGATCTGATCGGCCGGGGCATTTGACCCCTGCCAGGCGAAAACCAGCAAGACAATGCCAATCACCAAAGCAATAAATCCAAGCATTCTTGACGGTGTCATTGGACGCCTTCTCCCTTGTTTTGCGAGCTCCTGCCAAACGCACCGAACCGGGTTTGCGGACTCGGCGAGGCAGACAGGCTCCTGCGCATCCTGCGCGACTTCCTCTGGTTGCGCTACAAAATTAGCGGCCATCGGGCGCTGGACACACAAATTGGCGCCAAGTTATCCCCGCCCCTCAAGCTGCGCCAATGCCTACAGCGTTCCGGTCGCACGGTAGGCGCAAGCTCAGTCATTTGCAGCGATTGGAAGCCTGGCGCTCGTCCGGGCTGAGATATGACAACCCGAGCCCCGGCGTGGCCATCGGCGAGGAAAGCGGCACAAAGCTCGACCGCCCCATCCACTGCGGTTTCGAGGCGGGCCGCAAGGCGTCCGGGTAAGTCTCCCACCTTTTTCCAGGAAGACTTGGCGGGACGTGTCGAATGTCTGACTTACTCATTGCGCTAAGCGGCATTCGCCGGCGTCCCACACACCTCCCATTGCGAGGTGATCCACTCAAACCTCCAGCGGCAAGCCGCGTGGCGATTTTCGTGCAGGCGCCGGCGCCGCAACCGAGCAACCGTCATCCCCACGTGACGCCGCCGCCGCACCCGACTAAGTTGCCGCGCTTGTAAGATCCGAGTCCGGCCATGTCTGGCCCAGTCTGGAGTTGCTCACATGAATGCGGTTATCCGGTCCACCGGCCTCTGGGTCCCCGAGGACACTGTCTCCAATGAGGAGCTGGTCGAGTGCTATAACAAGCATGTCGAGCTATATAATGCCGAGCATGCCGACGCGATCAAACGCGGCGCCGTCGAAGCGAAAAACCCCTCCTCGGTCGGGTTTATCGAGAAGGCCTCCGGCATCAAGTCGCGCTATTCGATCGACAAGGCCGGCGTACTCGACGTCGATCGCATGCGTCCGCGCGTGGCGCCGCGTCCGAATGAGGAAATCTCGATCATGGCCGAGTGCGGCGTCGCTGCCGCGCGCCAGGCCCTGAGCAATGCCGGTCGCGATGCGGCCGATGTCGATGCCGTCATCTGTTCGGGCACCTCGATGCAGCGCACCTATCCGTGCATTGCGATCGAGATCCAGGATGCGCTGGGCATTGAGGGCTTCGGCTTCGACATGACCGTCGCCTGTTCCTCGGGCACATTCGCCATCATCAATGCCGTCAACATGATCAAGTCGGGCATGGCCAAATCGGTGCTGGTCGTCTGTCCGGAACTGACAACGGCGCAGCTCAATTTCCGCGACCGCGACAGCCATTTCATCTTTGGCGATGTCGCCGTGGCGATGCTGATCGAATCCGAGGACATGGCCAATGGCGATGGCTGGCGCATTCTCGGCACCCGGATGATGACGAAATTCTCGAACAATATCCGTTCGAATTTCGGCTTTCTCAATGCCTGCGAAGTGCCGGAGCCGGAGTTTGAGGACCGCTATTTCGTGCAGGAGGGCCGCAAGGTCTACAAGGAAGTCTGCCCGATGGTCGCCGAGATGATCCTCGAGGATCTCGCCACCATTGATCTGACGCCGGCCGACCTGAAACGTCTCTGGTTGCACCAGGCCAATATCAACATGAATTTGATGGTGGCGCGCAAAGTGCTCGGCCGCGATGCCGAGCCGGGCGAAGCGCCGGTCATCCTTGACGAGTTCGCCAATACCGCCGGCGCCGGATCGCTGGTCGCCTTCCACCGCCATCATGACGGTTTCGCCGCCGGTGAGAAAGGGCTGATCTGTTCCTTCGGCGCGGGATATTCGGCCGGAACAGTCTTCGTCGAACGCCTCTAGACGGCCCTTATCGCCGCTGCCCGGCCGGTCCGGCCCACACGCCACGAACACGGCGCGGCCAAACCGGCCAGACAGACCCCGTCGCCCTCCGGCCCGTAGCCGGGGGGCGTTTTGTCAGGAACCGACGGATTCGCCGTGCAGCGTGGTGTCGAGGCCCGTGACCTCATCCTCTTCGCCGACCCGCAATGTCATGAATTTCGACAGCGCGAACAGGATGACCCAGCTCATCACGCCGCAATACAGCGCCGCCGCCAGTGCCCCCCAGCTCTGGGTGAAGACCTGCATCAGATTCCCCTCGATCGCGCCTGGCGTGCCGCCGATGGCTTCCGAGGCAAAGACTCCGGTCAGGATTGCCCCCACCAGACCACCGACGCCATGCAGGCCAAAAGCGTCCAGCGTATCGTCCCACTTGCCCCAGCGTTTCAGGGCCGTGACGCCCCAATAGGCACCGGCCGCACCGGCTGCGCCAATAATGAAGGCCGCCCAGGCCGGCACGAAGCCCGCCGCCGGCGTGATCGCAACCAGGCCGGCAATCGCACCGGAGGCGGCGCCGAGCACGCTCGCCTTGCCGCGCTGCAACCACTCAATCGCGATCCAGGTCAAAAGCGCCGAAGCCGCCGCCAGCTGGGTCGTGACAAAGGCATGGGCTGCCGCGCCATCGGCCGCCAGGGCCGAGCCGCCATTGAAGCCAAACCAGCCGACCCAGAGCAGGCCGGCCCCGATCACGGTCAGGACCAGATTGTCGGGCATCATCTGGGCGCCGGGATAACCGCGCCGGGGGCCGACAAACTTCGCCAGCACCAGACCGGCGACACCGGCATTGATGTGCACGACCGCACCGCCAGCGAAGTCGAGCACGCCGGCATCCGACAGGAAGCCGCCGCCCCAGACCCAGTGACAGATCGGCGCATAGACCAGGATCAGCCAGACCGAAGCGAAAATCATGAAGGCGGAGAAGCGGATACGCTCCACGGCAGCACCGGCGATGATCGCCACGGTGATGATGGCAAAGGTCAGCTGGAAAATGAAGAACAGGTTTTCCGGCAGATCGCCCGACATCGTCTCGGGCGTAATGCCGGCCAGTCCGATCCGGCTGAGCCCTCCGACGAATGAATTGAGACCGCCGCCATCAGAAAATGCCAGGCTATAGGCCAGCAAAGCCCAGAGCACTGTTACGGCGGCCGTGGCGCCGAGGCTCTGCATCATGGTCGAGAGCACATTCTTGCGCCGCACCATCCCGCCATAGAACAGGGCCAGGCCGGGAAGCGTCATCATCAGAACGAGCGCGGTCGCCGTCAGGATCCATGCGATATTGCCTGTGTCGATGCCAGCGTCTTCCATCGGACCTCTCCAGAATGTTGCAGTGCGTCATTGCTAGGCAGGCGGGGGGCGGGCTGTCGATGCCCGGGGGAAATTTTCCTGCCTTTCGCCGGTTTGCGCCGCATAATGGTGCAGACTTGCTCGATCGAGTGGCAAACAAGCACGTTTCTGCCGCGATGCAGCGCCGCATTGATTAGGCGTGTCCATGTATTACGGTGTCGGGGATGGATAGCAGGGATGAGGCCGATACCGTGCAGACCAGCATTATTCGCTCAACCGGATTCTGGGCTCCGCCCGATGTGATCACCAATGCCGAGCTGGTCGCGAGCTATAACGCCTATGCGGCGCGCTTCAATGAAGAGCATTCAGCCGCGATTGCCGCGGGCGAGCGCGAGGCGGTGCCCTTTTCCAGCACCGAGTTTATCGCCAATGCCTCGGGCATCGAACGCCGGCATGTCTTGGAAAAGTCGGGCATTCTCGACATCGATCACCTGACGCCGCGTATCCCGCCGCGTGGTTTCGATGACATCTCCGTCCAGGCAGAATTTGCCATGCGCGCCGTCACGCCGGCGCTGGAGAAAGCCGGCCGCGACGGTTCCGGGATTGACGGCGTCATCGTCGCCTCCTCGGCCCAGCAACGCAATTTTCCCGGCCTGTCCTGCGAGATCCAGAATCTGATCGGTGCCACCGGCTGGTCCTTTGATCTCACCATGGCCTGCGCCTCGGCGCTCTACGGACTCAATATCGCCAATGCGATGATTCGCTCCGGCCAGGCCCGGCGCATCCTGGTCTGCTCACCGGAGATCATGACCTGCATCAATGTCCATTCGCGCCGCGATGTGCATTTCATCTTCGGCGATGCCGCCAGCGCCATTCTGGTTGAGGCCGATGACGGTACGCCGGGCGGCTGGGAGGTCTTGGGCACCCACACACAGAACAGGTTCTCCAACCATTTGCGCTCCGATTACGGCTTCATCAATATCGCCGAACGCATCGTCGATCCGGACTACCAGCCGGGCCTCGACCAGGACGGGCACAAGGTCTTCAAGGACGTGGTTTCCCTGGCACCAGTAGTGGCGCGCGATCTGATGGAGCGGCTGGAATTGCAGCCGGACGCAATCCGCCGCACCTGGCTGCACCAGGCCAATATCCGCATGGTTGATCTGATCGCCAAACGCATTCTCGGCCGCGACCGCACACCCGATAACGCGCCCTCCATTCTCGAGGAATACGGCAACACCTCCTCCTCGAGCGTGGTGATGAATTTCCAGATGAATTCCGACGACATGACAGCCGGCGAAACCGGGATCATGTGCGCCTACGGAGCCGGCTATGGCGTCGGCGCTGCCGCCATAAGGAAACGCTGATGCGTCGATATCTCGCCCTCGCGGCCGCCACCGGCCTTGCCGCCTGCTCTCCCGATGTCACGGAGGCGCCGGCGGTGCGCGAAGCCCCTGCCACGCCGGCAGCCGAGATCGAGCCGGCCGCACCGGCGGAGGAAGCGACGGGCCTGCCGGGCACGGATATCCGTATTTTTGCACTGGACTGGGTCGGTGGCCGCCCGGTCATCGGCGCGCCGACGGGCGGCATTATACGTCCGGGCTATGACAACCAGCCCTTTTTCACGCCGGATGGCAGCGGCCTGCTCTACACCGCCGGCGATGACAGTGGCGAAACCGATATCTGGCGCCTCGATCTCGCCAGCGGCGACACTGCCCCTGTCACCCTGACCCCGGGCGAAAGTGAATATTCGCCGCGCGTGCCGCCGGGTGAGGCGGAGCTGGCCTATATCTACCAGCCGCCCGGCGGCTATGCGGGCAATGCCTATCTGGCCAATGCCGACAATACAGACCGTTATGCCGCCGAGGCATTGGCGCCGGTCGGTTATTATCTGTTCAGCGGTGATATGCGCTACGTTGTCACCTTCGCGCTGGGCGAGACCAATACGCTGCAATTGATTGATCGCACGGCCGATCCGGAAATGCCGCAGCATGTGGCCGATAATCCCGGACGCTCAATGGCCAGAAGCCAGGATGGCAGCACAGCCTGGGTCACACTGGAACGCGCCGATGGCGGTTTTGCCGTTCACCGGCTCGACTTCGTCACCGGCAGGATCCGTGACGGTTTCGACCTGCCCGGCCAGTCACAGGATTTCGCGCGCATCACCAGCCCGGTCTCCGGCATGTTTGCCTTTGACGGTGTCTTCTCGGCAGCCGGTGGCACGCTGTATTACGGCAGTGTTTCAGCTGACGCGGCCGCACCCTCGCTCTCGCCGGCCTGGGCCGCGATTGCCGATCTGGACGCGCTGGGCCTCGCCGAGGTCAACCGCATTGCGGTCAGCCCGGAGGCCGACCGCATCGCCATTGTCGCCGCCGACTAGAGCGGTGTCGTTTCGGTGATCTTGTAAGTCAGGTCATCACCATCGGCTTCGTGGATGGTGAGATAATCGCCGATCCGCATCGAATGCTCGCCAAGGCGGAAGACCGGTTCATCCGGGCCCTCCTCCTCTTCGTCATAGCGGAAGAACCAGTGGGTGCCGCGGTGCGAGAGCCAGCCATCGGCGGTCTCGGTCGCATCGGGAGAGAAGCGGTCAACGGTGCACGCTTCCTTGTTGGCACGCCACATTTCGATATCCAGCTTGCCGTCCTTGTCGAGCGGCGCGATCACGACATAGCCGTGATGATCGTCACCGTCGGGGAAACCGGCATCCGGATTGCGTCCAAGGCGCATGACAACACGTGTAAGCGACATCGATTTCTCCCATGATGATTGTTTTGACCCCCTACATCTACGCAGCCCTGCCGCCCCGCGCAACGGCGGCGATCCTGCGACATCGCGGCGCAGACAACTGTGGAGGAAGTTCAGCGCGCGGTGGCGAAGGTCAGACCGGTCTGCTATTTCCGCAGCCCGCCGCGAAATGAGACCCCAGCCATGCCGCCCGCCGCCAAGACGAAAAAAGATGCCCCGCGCGCCTGGCAGCGCATGATCTCAGGCCGCCGGCTCAACCTGCTTGAACCCTCCCCCTTCGATGTCGAGATCGAGGACATCGCCCATGGCCTGGCCCGCGTCGCGCGCTGGAATGGCCAGACGATGGGTGATCACGCCTTTTCCGTCGCCGAACACTCGGTCGTGGTGCTGGACATCCTCGATCAGCTTTATCCAGGCACACCGCATAAATGGCGCCTGGCGGCGCTGCTGCATGACAGTCCGGAATATGTGATCGGTGACATGATCAGCCCGTTCAAGGCGGCGCTCGGCGTCAATTACCGCGATTTCGAAGACCGGCTGGAGGCTGCGGTTCACTTGCGCTATGGCCTGCCACCGAAACTGCCCAAGGAGGTCAAGCGCAAGGTGAAGCGCGCTGATGTCTGTTGTGCCTATTTCGAAGCCACACAAATTGCCGGTTTCTCGCACGAGGAATCCGTGAAATTCTTCGGCCGTCCGCCCGCCGATCTGGAGATCGAGATTCGCCCGCTTCCCGTCAAACAGGCCCAGCAGCTTTTCCTCGACCGTTTCGAGACCGTGCTTTCAGAGTTTGAGACCAGCTGATGGCAATGGCCGGACAATCCATCGTCGTCGGCCTCAATGCGGTGATCCTCGCCGCTGATACCGAACAGCCGCAAGTGCTGATCGTGCCGCATCCGGGCAGTGATGTCGCCCTGCCCTTCGGCCCGTTCGATCCGGCCGAACACCGCACATTCGAAATCGGACTGCGCCGCTGGGTCGCCGAGCAGGCACGCTTCCAGCTCGGCTATGTCGAACAACTCTATACTTTTGGTGATCGCGGCCGCGAAGCGCCGGTCGCGGCGATGTCGGGTCTGGAGGATTCGCGCATCATCTCGATCGGCTATCTCGGCCTGACGCCGGTGGCGGCACCGCCCCCCGAGGGCGGCGGGCAATGGCGCGGCTGGTACAGCTTCTTTCCCTGGGAAGACTGGCGCGCCGGCAAGCCGGACATGATCGATGCCGATATCGTGCCGCGCCTGAAGGCCTGGGCCGATGAGGCCGGCGCGCCGGGCGGCCGCGCCTCGCGCCATGACCGGGTCAAGCAGGCCTTCGGCCTCGATGGCGCCAACTGGAATGAGCAACACGCGCTGGACCGTTTCGAACTTCTCTATGAGGCCGGTCTTGTCGATGAGGCCGAACGCGATGGCCAGATCGACGGACCACCAACAGGCCCCAAGCTGGGCCAGGCGATGGCGTCCGATCATCGCCGCATTCTCGCCACCGCCATTATCCGGCTGCGCGGCAAGGTCAGATATCGCCCGATCGTGTTTGAACTCATGCCGGAACTCTTCACTCTCTCGGCCCTGCAACAGGTCGTCGAAGGCATTGTCGGCTACCGCCTGCACAAGCAGAATTTCCGCCGCGCCCTCGACCGCACCGGCTTTGTCGAAGGCACCGGCAAGATGGAAGCTATGACCGGCGGCCGCCCGGCGGAACTCTTCCGCTATCGCCGCGAAGCCCTGGCCGGCCTGCCCTCGCTGGGCCTGGCAACACCGCGGCTCTAGGCGTGTCCGCACCCGACAAACCGCGTCCCTTCACCTACAACCCGCCGCCCGCCGGGCCCTTGCCCATTCTGCATGCCGATGACCACATCCTGGTGCTCGACAAACCGGCGGGCCTTTTGACCGTCGCCGGGAATGCACCAGAGCTGGCTGATTGCCTGGAGGCGCGAGTGCGGGCGCAATACCCGACGGCGACGATGATCCACCGGCTCGATATGGATACATCGGGTCTGATCGTGCTGGCGCTGAATGCGCGGGCCCATGCCCATATCGGCAAGCAGTTTGAAAAGCGCCTGACGCGCAAGACCTATATCGCCCTCGTCTGGGGGAAGATGGCGCAGGTCTCCGGCCGCATCGACCAGCCGATGAAGTCGGACTGGCCCAACCGGCCCAAACAGCATGTCGATCTGGCCGATGGCCGTCCGGCGATTACCGACTGGGAAGTGTTGGAGACGGGGACTGACCGGACCCGCCTGCGCCTGACACCGCTGACCGGACGCACGCATCAGCTGCGCGTCCATATGGCCTTTCTCGGCCACCCGATCCTGGGCGATAATCTCTACGCGCCCGCCGAGGCGCTGGCCGCCAGCCCCCGGCTGTGCCTGCACGCCGAAACGCTGGCCTTCCGCCATCCCGATGGCGGCGCACCCATGATCTTCAACAGCCCGCCCGCCTTCTAGGGCGCCCCGCGCGAGCGGCATTGCCGCACACTTAATCCTCCCGCAAGCCCCCTCGAATAGAATCACCGCCTATCAACCGGGAGATCGCCATGCGCGCGTCACATCTGATTGCATCTGGCTTCATGCTTGTGACAACGGCCAGCGCTCCGGCCTGGGCGCTGCAACCGGTCAATCCGCAAGTCACCGATGCCGTCACCCAGGCGAATGTGGAAATACTGGGCGATGCCCCTGCGCTTTCCGAGGGTAATCTGTTTCAGGAAACCAGCCAGGCTCTCTCCAATGCGGCGCATAATGCAACGGGCGCGCAGCAGGAGACGAACCCGACCGCCCAGGCCGCGACGACCCAGGGCGTCGCCTCGCTCTATTCAGTCGACACTGCGTCGAGCGAGGCAGCGACCCAGGAGATTTTCGGCGCGACAACTGCCGAACCCGACTAGCACGGCGCGCACCGGCCAGCCTCTCCCCCCTTGCCATGTGCTCAAAGTGAGCATATAAGCACTCCATAGATAGGCTCATTTCGAGCAAAAGGCGGTTTCAGCAGACTGGAATTGCGCTTTTTCAGGCCTATAAAATGCTCAATTAGAGCAAAAGTGAGTGATGATGGAAATTCTTGATTTCACCCAAAACCGCAACCGCCAGACCGGCGGTGATGGTTACAGCCCGACGGTCAATGATCGCCCTGCCCTGCCCTATACCGACGAGGTCAAGGCGGCGACGGATCATCTCTATGAGAAGGTGAAAGACTTTGTCTCGCCGCTGGAATGGCCGGCCAAGGCACCGCTGATCCATGCGATCAACCAGCTGAAAAAAGAGAAGAATGCCGTCATCCTCGCCCACAACTACATGACCGCCGACATCTTCCATTGCGTCGGCGATCTGATGGGCGACAGCCTGGCGCTGGCGCGCATGGCCGCGACCAGCGATGCCGAAATCATCGTCCAGGCCGGCGTCCACTTCATGGCCGAAACCGCCAAGATCATGGCGCCCAACAAGAAAGTCCTGATCCCCGACACCCGCGCCGGCTGTTCGCTGGCCGCCTCGATCACCGGCGAGGATGTGCGCCGGATCCGCGCCGCCTATCCCGGCGTGCCGATCGTCACCTATGTCAACACCTCCGCCGAAGTGAAGGCCGAGTGCGATATCTGCTGCACCTCCTCGAACGCCGTCCAGGTCGTCGAGAGCCTCGGCTCCGACACCGTCATCCTGCTGCCCGACGAATATCTGGCGAAGAATGTCGCGGCCCAGACCGATATCCGCATCCTGACCTGGAAGGGCTCTTGCGAAGTGCATGAGAAGTTCACGGCCGAGGATGTGCAGGACCTGCGCGACGCCCATCCGGGCATTGTCATCATCACCCATCCGGAAAGCCCGCTGGAAGTGGTCCAGGCCGCCGATTTCGCCGGCTCGACCGCGGCGATGGCCGACTGGGCCAAAAAGAGCGGCGCCAGACAGGCCGTCCTGCTGACCGAATGCTCGATGTCCGACAATGTCGCCATCGATGTGCCCGAGATCGAATTTATCCGCCCGTGCAATCTGTGTCCGCACATGAAGCGGATCACGCTGGAGAATATCTATGACGCCCTGCGGCTGGAGCAGCATGAGGTGATCGTCGACGAAGAGATCGCGAAGCGCGCCCGCGCCTCGGTCCAGGCCATGCTTGATCTGCCGAGCCCGAAGACGCCGGCGCATTTCGACCCGGCGAAGCAGGAAAAATTCGTCGAGATCGTCGCGGTCTAGATCATGACCCGCCCCGTCCTCATCATCGGTGCCGGCATTGCCGGGCTCTGGGCAGCGCTGAAACTGGCACCGCGCCAGGCCGTGCTGCTGACCGGTTCGCCCTTGGGTGAAGGCGCAGCGTCCAGCTGGGCCCAGGGCGGCGTCTCTGCGGCGCTGGCGGATGATGACAGCCCCGCCTTGCATGCCCGTGACACGATCGAGGCCGGTGCCGGTCTGGTCGATGCCGGTGCCGCCCATGCGCTGGCCAGAGGTGCGGCACAGCAAGTGCGCGAGCTGGCGGCGCTCGGCGCCCCCTTCGAGCGCGAGGGCGAGACCTGGTCCCTCTCCCGCGAAGCCGCCCATTCGCGCCACCGCGTCGCCCGGGTGACGGGCGATGGTGCCGGCGCAGCGATCATGCAGACTTTGATCGCGGCCGTGCGCGCGGCCGGGCATGTCGAGATCCGCAATGGCTGGTCGGCGGCGACCCTGATAGCCGGGGATAAGGGCGATTGCGCCGGGGCGCTGGCCCGCGACCCCGAAGGAGCGATTCATCCCATCCTCGCGGACGAGACCATCCTTGCCCTGGGTGGTGCCGGAGGCCTGTTCGCGCTGACGACAACACCGGCCGGGGCCCAGGGCCAGGCGATGGCGATGGCGGCGCGGCTGGGTGCTACCATCCAGGACCCTGAATTCATTCAGTTTCACCCAACCGCCCTGAATGCCGGGCTCGATCCGGCGCCCTTGTGCACCGAGGCCCTGCGCGGTGAGGGCGCGACCCTGGTCGACCGCTCCGGACACCGGTTTATGAAAGCGATTCATAGGGATGCCGAGCTGGCACCGCGCGATGTCGTCGCCCGTGCGGTGCATCGTCATAACCTTGCCGGTAGACATGCGTTGCTCGACTGCAGCTCTGCCATTGGTGATGCCTTCCCTGTCCGTTTCCCTGCCGTTTTCGCCGCCTGTATGAGCGCCGGCATCGATCCGCGCATCGAACCCATCCCGGTGGCCCCGACGGCGCATTATCACATGGGCGGTGTGGCGACGGATATTGATGGACAAACCTCAAATCCCGGCCTGTGGGCGATTGGCGAATGCGCCTCGACGGGGCTGCACGGTGCCAACCGTCTGGCCTCCAATTCGCTGGCCGAAGGGCTGGTGAGTGCGGCGCGGGTCGCGAAGGTGTTGAGCGAAGCGCCCCTCCGTCCCGCTGCGCGGGCCACCTCCCCTGCAAGCCAGGGAGGAAACCTGCCGCCAGCCCTGCCGCCGCTCGCCCTCACCCGGCTGCGCCAGGCAATGAGCCGCAATTGCGGTGTCGAACGTTCGGGTGCCGGACTGGCCGAATTGAACGCGCTGATCGGGGACATGATTGAACGCCATGGCGAGGCCGATGCGTTGATCGCGGCGCGCTTCATCGCCGAAGGCGCCATCGCCCGGCAGGAGAGCCGCGGCGGCCATTTCCGCACCGACTTCCCGCAAGCCCATGCCATCGCGCGTCACACGCGCTTGTCGCTGGCCGATCTGGCGGGCACAAGACCCCACACCCTGGCTCACACCGTGCCGGCCGAATAGGACCACTCATGCCCGTCTCGCCCCTGCCTGATTTCATCGTCAAGGACGCCGTCACCCGTGCCCTGGCCGAAGACCAGGGCGGGCGCGGCGACCTTACCTCGCTGGCCTGCATCCCGGCTGGCGAGGAGGCGAAATTCTATTTCAAGGCGCGCGATACCGGCGTGCTGTGCGGCCTGCAAGCGGCCGTCGAGGCGATCTGGCAGATGGATCCCGACGCCATGATCAAATGCCATATGGGCGATGGCGATGCGGTTGCTCCCGGTGACATCATCGCCACCGTCAATGGCCAGGCCCGCGCGCTGCTGGCAGCGGAACGCATCGCGCTCAATTTTCTCGGCCGGATGAGCGGCATCGCGACCTTCACCAAACGCTATGTCGATGCGGTTTCCGGCACTAGGGCCCGCATCGCCCACACCCGCAAGACGACACCGGGCCTGCGCGCCTTCGAACTCCAGGCCGTCCAGGCCGGCGGCGGTGCGATGCACCGTTTCGGGCTCGATGATGCCATCCTGATCAAGGATAATCATGTCGCCGTCTGCGGCGGCGTCGGGAAGGCCGTGCACGCTGCGAAAACCCATGCCGGCCACATGACCCGCGTCGCGGTCGAGATCGACCGGCTGGATCAGCTCGCCGAAGCGATCGAGGCCGGGGCCGAGAGCGTGCTGCTCGACAATTTCACACTGGCGGACCTGAAGTCCGCCGTCGCCCAGGCGGGCGGCAAGGTCACACTGGAAGCCTCCGGCGGCGTCAATCTCGACACGGTGCGCGCGATTGCCGGAACCGGCGTCGATATCATCTCCGTCGGCGCGCTGACGCATTCGGCGCCGAATTTCGACATCGGGCTTGACTGGGACTGATCCAGGCCCGACACGATCACTATTCAGGGAGGAATTTCAGCATGTTCAATCACATCATGGTCGGGGCCACCGACATCGAGAAATCGAAGACATTCTATGACGCCGTGCTCGCCACGCTGGGCGCAGGCGAGGCCATGCGCAATGTCTCGCCGACCGGTCATGTCCGCTATTTCTACCGCCATGACGGCAATACATTCGGCATCACCGAGCCGATCAATGACGAACCCGCGAGCTGCGCCAATGGCGCCACGATCGGCTTCAAATGCGACAGCCCCGAGCAGGTGAAAGCCTTCCACGATGCCGGCGTCGCCCATGGCGGCACCTCGATCGAGGACGCGCCCGGCCCGCGCAGCACCAGCATGGGCACGATGCACCTCTCCTATGTCCGCGACCCGGACGGCAATAAGCTGTGTGGGCTTTACCGGGAGAAATAGGGCGGCGTCTGAGGGGATTGTTTCCCGGCGCGGCGCTTCCCCCCTCATCCGCCCTTCGGGCACCTTCTCCCCATGGGAGAAGGCCCGCCCCCCCTCCACCACCAAACGCCCTTCTTCTCCCTCAGGGAGAAGATGCCCGAAGGGCAGATGAGGGTGGCCGGCGCCCGGGGCTCGATCATGCATCGAAACAAACGCCGGACAGGATCGGGCGCCGCAAGGCCAGCGATCCCCGGCGCGGGCCACACCTCACCCTGAAATCCATGCCGAGATCCGGCCAGACTGGAATTGTCTCGTCAAGGGCGCGAAGCGCCGCTGCGCGGTCATGACCCTTGACGAGACAAGTCCAGTCTGGCGCCCTGCTTGGCAAGGGTTCAAGGCGGGCTCTGCCCGGCGCGGC
>NZ_CAXBKN010000057.1:0-19931 GCF_963976135.1 uncultured Maricaulis sp. | reverse complement strand
AGAGGGCTGTGTTCGTTCATGGTGAGCGCGGCCCTGATGTCGCTCGTTTTGCGATCGGAACCGACAATCTCCACAATGCCCGCGACTTTCTGCACTCGACACGAGCGGCGCTGGCCACCCATTCCCCGGCTTCCCTCGGCTATGGCCCGCTAACGACGCTGATTGTCTCGGATGCTGCGGTGCGGTCTTCTCATCGCGCTGAACTGATTGGCCGCATCGCCGATGCCATGGGTGTGGGCAAGGTCCTCTTCCTGGTTGAGCCGGACCAGACGCCGCCGCACGAACTGGCCCCGCTTGCGCATGCCGTTCGGGCCGGCGCTGTCTCGGAAGTCGTTGTCGGGGACGCCTTCAGACGGGAGGCAGAAACAGGGTCGGCCGCCGCGCCCCTGCACGCTGCCAGTGATGTCCTCAGAGCCGTTCGCGGCGAAACCCTGGAAATGGCCGCAGCCAGGCTGGGGGCGGCAGAAGCAGTGCGGACGGGCTCGCCCGTCCAGCTCGTCGCCGGCGATCCTTTGCGGTTGGCCAATTTGAACCTCGCCGCTCGCGCCGTTGCCGCGGCCCAGAGATCGATGGCCGGCCAGGGCGAGGGCCCCTGCCTGACCATCGAGAGTTTCACCGCGATGGCAGCACAGGACTATGACCGTACGACCGGGGCGGGAATGCGCATGCATGATGTACTGCAAGTCCGCGCCGCGCCGGAACCGTCGGGCTACAAAGTCGGTGACCGATATGTGATCCGCGACGTCAATCCCATCGATTCCAGGGTCCTGGTGAAGGACGCAGCGAGCGATTATGTTCGCCTGCCCCTGGCGGCGATGGACCGGCAACAGGTGCGTTTCGACATCCTCACCCGGTCCCAAATCCAGATCGGCGATGGCGACCCGGTTTCGATGCTCACTGCAGGCGCCCAGCGGGTCGGCTGCATCGTCCGCGACCTTTCCGAGAAACAATTCTCCCTGGCCTTGCCTGATGGGCGTATCGCCAGCATGACACCGGATACGGCCAAGGCGTCGGATCTGCAGCCCGCCTTTGCTGTGGCCGCGCCGGATCTTTCCAAGCCCAGCGCAATTATTGCGGTCGCCGGTATCCATGACCGCGCCTCGGACGGCGCATTTACAGCGGGCGCTGCGCTCATGGCGGCCCGGGCGCACCAATCCGGTCGCACTGGCCCGTTGATGATTATGACGAGTGATCCGGCCAAATTCCTGGACAATGCCGAACGTTCCTCTGTCAACGACACAATGGTGCAGCAGCAAAGTTTTGAACGCGCATTGGCTGATGTTCAGCCAATGCGCGGAGATGCCGGCCGGGGGGATGTCGCGCGATGACCGGAGGGTTCGATTTTGCTGCTGTGTGTCTGCTCGCCCTTGCCATTGCAGCAATTGTTTATCGACTCGGACCCCGCAGCCGCACTGGCCGGCCAGGACGGCCCACCAGCGCCCCTTCGTGGGCTCACCACTGCCCCAACCGCGAGGGTCCGCCGTCATGAGCGCTATCGTCGATTATTTGCCCTTGGCGCTGCCAGGCTTGGCGATCATTGGTTTGATCTACGCGTTTTGTCCGCCCAGACGTCTTGCCGCCTGGATGGAGCAATTCAAATCAAGGCCCCGCCCCCAGGTCGGTTTGCGTGAACACGGCCGCACTTGCGCTGCCTATGAGCTTGTCCCGCTGGAGAGCTCCATCCGCACTGCCGCGCTCGCCGGGCCGCTCGCGGCCCAAGCCGCCACTCTGGTGCCCGGTCTGCTCTATCTGTGGGCGCCGCGCCTGTGTGACATTATCCAGATCGCGCGGCGTTATGAAGGCACTCAAAGAGCGATCCAGATGAACAATCGACTGCGCGACCATCGCGTCGCCCTGGCCATCGTGGATAGCACCACCTTGAAGCCAGCCGGGGTGCTGTTAGCCTCCAACGTCGACAATGCCGCCGCCAAGAGCCTTTTGCGGCAGGCCAGGATCGCGTGCGTCGATGTCCGGCTTGGCGATCCGGATGCTGTTCGCGAAGCGTTTGAGCAATTTGGCTGGAGCCTGCCGGCGCTGACCGCAGCGCAAGAGGCCGCGCCCCAAATGGCGGGCGAGGCCGATCTGGCCTTCATTCGCCAACACCCAGATACGCTTGGCGTTGAGGTGCCGCTCGAGGCCATCGCGTTGGAGCTGGCGGTTGCCGATGAGGCACCGCCGGCGCAGACCGTTCAGAAAGCCGAGCCTGTGATGGCCGGTCCGGCGGTCACGGATCAGGCGCTCGACCTTGTGGAGCAATCGGCCCGATCAAGCCTGGGCGTGATCAAGCCAATCCGGCCGGGGCGGCCGCGCGGGTAATTTGCGGTGGGCCCGGCGAGGGCGCTTCGCATCACCGCGCGTGCGCGCGCGCCCACAAATTCAGACTGGCCAAATCTGTAGACAGTGCTCGCGAAGATGCTCTGGTGGCGCGCACCGCAAATGAGGGCAGTCGACCGCTCTGATTGGGTTCATGGGTAACGCCAGCGACACCGGATTGCTCGTCGCCGCCCTGGCGGGTCGTTCAGTCGCCCAAAGTGGGGAAGGGGTGGATATTTCTTGGTGAGGGTTTTTCCAGCCGGGTGCGTAAACACCATGATGGAGATGTCGGTGTCCGGTTGTGCCTCTGACTTTGGCCGCGACGCGGACATCCGGGGGCTTCCCGATGAGCAGGTAATACAGCCATGATGGCTGGACAGCGTGTTTGATTCTGAGTGCGACACGCCACTCTTTTGTGTGACAAGGAACTGAAAATGAAGACGATAATTATTGCTGGAATTGGTGCCGTCGGCTTGGCCTTGGCATCGGGAGCTGCCTTGGCTCAAGAGCATTCTCATGGTGCCCATGATCATGCGGCAGCAACGTCAATGCCAACCATGGCCGAATGCCATTCCATGCATGAACAGATGATGGGTGAGAGCTCGGATCATCACGATGAGGCGTCTCGGCAAACCATGATGGAGAACATGGACGAGGGCATGCGCACGCGTATGCACCAATGCCACGAAATGATGGAAAACATGCATGATGACGGCGCAGCCGATCAGCAGCCGTCCGAAGGCCATGATCACGGATCGCCTGAGGCTGATCCTCAGCACTGATGAACGTCTACGGGCAACGAGGCGGCGCGGCTCAAGCGCGCCGCCTCATTTTGTGCGTTCGGAGATACGACCCCTCTCCCTTGCGCGCTTGCGGTCGCTGCTGACGCCGACTATTGGCTAGCGCGTGAGGGATCGACTGAAGGGGCGAGCTATGACGGCACTGTTGCGCTGGACCATTCGGGTGCACAAATGGATTGCCCTGATCGTGGGCATTCAGATCGTTCTCTGGATCACCGGCGGCGTTGTCATGAGTGTTTTGCCGCTCGAAAAGGTGCGCGGTGAGCATAACATCGCGGAACACCCCGACGTCGCGCTCCAATCCGCCGGCTTGATGACGCCGCAGATGGCCCTGGAGGCGCTTGGGCTGAGCGACGGCGCGTCAGAGATACGCCTGCGAGTCTGGCGGGGGCGCCCGGCATATTTGGTCGAGGCGATAGATGGCACCACCACCCTTATCGATGCCCGCAACGGTGAGCGGCTGACACCAATCTCCCGCGATACAGCCGTAGAAATCGCTCGGGCCGACTACAACGGCGAGCCTGACCTTGAGGCCGTGGAGTATTTCGAAGAACCAACGTGGGAATATCGGCAATCGGGTCCCGCTTGGCGTATCAGTTTTGCTGATGGCGAAGGCACGCGCATTTATGTTTCGTCCGACAGTGGGCTTGTGACGGCTCGCCGAAACGATAACTGGCGCGTTTTCGATTTCTTCTGGATGCTCCACATTATGGACTATGAAGAACGGGAAAATTTTAACAACCCACTGTTGATCACGGCGTCATTATTCGCCCTGATAACCGTACTGGCAGGCCTGCTGCTTCTGGTTCTGCGGATGCAAAGGCTGGTGCGTATGGAACTCGCAAGGCGCGACTCCAAAACGAATTGAGCTGTGGATGGAATTCCGGTCGCCCCCCACGATGCGTTTTGCATTCGTCCGGGCTTTTCGTGATAAGCCCCAGGATATCGCAGAGCCGTGTTATCGGTTGAACAGGCGATAAAGCGGGACAAAGAGGATCGCGATATACCAGCCATAGCTGTAAGCGCCGATGGCGCCGAAGAGGACACCGCGAGGCGTGAGCCATTCGAATCCGGGAAGGAGCGGGGCCCAGGCCGAGTGCATGTGGAATGTTTCCGGGGCCAATAATCCGAACACGATACAGAGCGTGTAGGTGACCAGCAAAAAGCTGGAGAGCGTTAGACCGAGAGGCACGACACGGACGGTCGTTTCGGGGGGCGACTTGTCCATTTTTTCAATCCTCTCGATCTAACACTATGACTACGCATCTCGCGTGATTTCCCCTCAAAAAAACTTCGGTGTGGCCGAGCCCAGGGCAGCGGTTGTCGCGGCGCGGTGTCGGTCCTATCGCGCCCGGAATGGCGCAATGAGTTGAGCGACATAGCCGGTTGGGTAGTCAGGATCATTCTCGATACCCAGATCGGCTGAGGTGAACTCGCGTGTGGGATCGAACGAAGCCGTGCCGAGCAGCCAATCCCAAACCATTGTGAACAGACCGAAATTGACGTCACCCTCGCGCGCAGTATTGAGGTGATGGAAGCGATGTGCGGGCGCGAGCGCGAGGATATATTTGAACGGGCCGATACGAACGTCGGCATTGGAATGCTGCAGCAGGAGTTGCAGTGCGATCGCGACAATCAGCAACCAGGCGATCTGCTGCGGGATGCCCAGGATGAGGAGCGGGGCTACACCGCACACACCTTCGATCAGCTGGTGGATGGGGTGTTTCATGAGCCCGTTAAACCCATACATCCGTTTGGCACTGTGGTGGACGGCGTGAAAACGCCATAACCAATTGATCCGGTGACTGGCGAAATGAGCCATTGTGATACCGAAATCGACGATGAAGATCGCAAGCAACAGTTGGGCCCAGATCGGCCAGTTGTTGGGCCAGAAGCCGAGGTCCGGAATGGCGGGTGCCAGCAGGGGAAGGGCCAGGATCGACAGAAAATTGGCGCTTTCATTGATCAGAAAATGAAAGATATCGCGCCACTTATCGCTGTGTTCCAGATTCCAGGCTCGATGGTAGGGAATGAAATTCTCCGCCAAAAAGGATGCAAGGACAGCACCCAATATCAATGCCGCCAGCCACGCATGGGACGCACCGCTGCTTGACACTGTAATTGCAAGATAATTGCCGCCGACCAGTATGGCCGGAACAAACCCCAATCGTACGATCCAACGCAGTATTGTCATGGTTACATCCTGTTCTTGCCCTCAAGCGGAGCAAGACAACACAGTCCGGTAACCGGCGCTTGAACGTTTCAACGATCATTCGCATGGCATCGTGGAACCTGCGTACTCAGCTCTCCGGACGCATCGCGCTGAGCGCGATTCCGAACATCCGTTTCGTTGTTCGTGCGAGATGTGCCGAATCTGAGAAGCCGGCGTTATAGGCCGCCTGCGTATGGTCTGCACCGCCGCGTATGAACCGGATGGCATGGCTCAGCCGAGTCCAAAGCACCCATTGCCGAAACGGCAGACCCATGGTGTCTCGAAACACTTCAGAAAAACGAGATCGAGACAGTTCGAGAACGACCGCCGCATCGCGCGCCGAGTATCCGGGCGGCAGGTGATCCGCCGCGCTCAGAAGAATTGGGTTTAATCTGTTGAGGGCGGCACCACGAGGGCGGGATTGGTTGAGGAATCCTAGCCACGATTCCAAGGACGATGCCGGGACCGCGCTCCCAAGGTGGGGATGAATAACATCATAGAGCGGCGGCTCGATGAAGAGCACATGGCTCATCTGGTGAGATCTGCGCAATTGGTGGCGAGCCCCGCTGGGTATGACGAGCGGTTTTCGCTTCGCGGGCCCGGAACGTGAATCGGGATCAATACTTCCCACCGTCGGTGGAAAAACGACCTGGACGGCGTAATGCGTATGCGATGTCGAATCGCCGATCGGTCCGAAGTAATGCGCCCAACCCGTATGAATGCTGAGGTGCCCCGACCAGGGTAGCCTTCCGCTACGACACTGCACATGCGGTGAAAGCTGGATAGCCATAGTTGATTCTAGCCGTTCTGTTGACGGATGACCAAGTTTTGAGGGGAGCGTCGATTTGTCGCGTAATCCCAAGAGGCGATGCAGGGAGCTAATAACATTGGAGTGATGAAAACAATTGGCCAAGCTTATACCGGGCGAGACAATAGGCTCACGTTAATTCGATTGGCGCTTGCGACGGCGGTTTTGACGGAACACGCGATCATCGTGACGCAAGGACCGCTCTTGCCACCGCCGCTGGCGGTCAATGGATGGTCGCTCAGCTACGTTGCTGTGAATGCCTTCTTTGTACTGAGCGGGTTTCTCATAGCTGACAGTCTCGAACGCCGGGCCGATGTGTTCACCTACGCCGCCTCGCGGGCACTACGCCTCATGCCGGCGCTGCTCTTGCTCTCGGCTGCGGCTGTGTTCGGGTTTGGACCATACTTCACCGAACTAGCCCCGGCTGAGTATTGGGCCAGCGCGCAAACCTGGATGTTCCCGGTTCAGGTGCTTGGTTTTCTGGACACATCGCAAGGGCCCGCAGGTCTATTTGCCGATTTACCATGGGCGGGTGAGTTTTCTGCCAGCCTGTGGACGCTGCGTTATGAAATGATCGCTTATGTCGCGGCGGCCATAATCTTCTTCTCACCTCTGCCGTGGGGCAAATATACGCATCTGATTTTGTTCGGGATAACAGGCGCAACCTACCTGGCGCTCGCCCTATTCTGGAGCGAAGCACCGCCGGTGATAATCAGCTCGGCCCGGCTCTCTTCAGCCTTCACACTCGGCATGGTCATTCATGGGTGGCGTCACTCATTGCCGGTCGCGCCATGGATCGCCGGGATCTCTCTACCCGTTTGGTTGCTTGCCGGTGACGCGCCCTGGGCGGAGCCGTTTTTGAATATTACACTCGCTACGACCTTGTTCTGGCTGGCGTTCGCCCGGCTGGCCGGATTGCCGACCTGGTCGAAACTACCAGACTGGTCCTATGGCATATACATTTGGCACTACCCGATCATGCAATCGGTCCTTTATCTGAACCGAGATGCCGACCCGCTTTTCATAGCGGCGATGTCCCTGCCAGCATCTTTCATCGTAGCGGCGTTTTCCTGGCACGTCGTTGAAAAGCCGAGCCTTGGCTCCAAATCCAGGTTTGGTGATCTCTTGAGGTCATTGTTTGGACGCAGCAAGCGTGTCGCCAAGCCGGGAAATCTCTAGGCGACCTGGTGTCGTCAAGTGATGCGCGATGGATTGAGGGAAGGGCCGTTTTGATACGTAATCATTCAGGACGTGAGCGATGCGCACGAGGCGATCCGCGCGTTTCCAGGAGGTGGAGATGATTGACCGACGCAAATTGCTTCTTCAAACATTCGGTGCTGCGGGCCTGGTCGCCTTTGCCGCGCCCCTCGCGTTCGCAGACGACGCAGTGCTTGTTTACAAATCGCCGACCTGCGGTTGCTGCGCTGCGTGGATCGAACATTTGCGCGCCGCGGGGTTCTCGGTGCGGGCCAACAATGTTGTGGACATGTCACCGGTCAAGACGCGTCTCAGAGTGCCGCAATCGATGTGGTCTTGCCACACAGCGGTCGTTGGCGATTATGTCATAGAAGGCCATGTGCCAGCTGGAGATATCCGGCGGCTGCTGCAACAAGGGCCGTCTGTCGCGGGGATAGCCGTTCCTGGCATGCCGGCGGGGTCTCCGGGCATGGAAATCGATGGATACAGCGAGTCCTACACGGTCTGGGCATTCGGCGATGCCGGAATTGAGACTTTTGCCTTGCATGAGTGAGAGTGCCGGCGAGGGCGTTCGCTTCTGTTCGTGACGGGGTTCGAGGGATCGAGAGCGATTGGCTGATTAGCACCAAACACCTCTGGCGTCGAAGGGCTGCGGACATGTCTACGGTCGCGCTTGCGCGCGTTCGGCCGCAGGGCAATCAACCGCCCCCGGCTTCAGCGCAGGCAAGAATTGTGAATGATGGTGGGATCCTCTGAGGGGAGCCCGCGTCTCTTGAGGCTTTGTTGGAAGGAAAATCGACGCCATGCCTGTGATCATTGAATCATGCAATATGAACCGCTCTGGCAACCGGCCGACCAGTTGGTTGCGTCTGCTCGCAACGTCCGTGGCGTTGAGCGTCCTGGCCGCGCCGGCATCCCTGGCGCACAAGACCTTTCTGGCATCACAACAGCACGTTTGGGACGCCGGAGCGACGGTCGATGTCGTGCTGACCAGTGCCCTGGAGTTTCCCAATATCGAGTTCGGGCCAACCCGTGACCGCATTGCCTTTATCTCGGTTATCACCGGCAATGCCGCTGTGGAAGGCGTTGAGTTCGAAGAGAGCGAAACGGCGCTGACGATGAGTTTCGGGGCAGCTCGCCCGGGCTTTTCCGTAGTAGCGGTGAGCACCCACCTCCGCGCCGGGCAAATTGGCCCCGACGACACGTCTGCTTATCTGGATGAAATCGGGGCGAGTGCAGCGGTTCGCGGCGCCTTCGACGATCTGCCAGGATCTCCTCCTCTGGACCGGAGTTACACAAAGCACACCAAAATCTTCCTGTGCATCGAGACCTGCGAGACGGGCTTGGAAGCCGGCCTTGCTCCGACCGGCCAGGCGCTGGAATTTGTCGCGACGACCTCGGGGGGGCGGACGTTCCAACTTCTTCATGAGGGAGCTCCAGTTGCCGGGCACCGCGTGGAAATCATCCTTGGCGGCGGTGGGCACCATAACCTTGTTACGGGCGAAAATGGCGAAATCACGCTGGATGAGTCGATGGTGGGAGTCGCGCTCCTCTCGGCAATCTGGATCACTGTGCCGGCACGCCCCGATGGCGTCTATCATAGCGATCAGGCTACTTTGACGATCGATCTCGCTCAGCACTCTTGATTACGGATATGAAGGTTGGGGGCAGCGTCTTTTGAAGCCCGACCGTTCAGTGTGAGGGAGTCTGTCCTCCCGAACACGGTCGCCCGTTGCCGTATCGATCCGATGCAGACCGTTACAGGGAGGCCGAGCGGGCCCATCACACGGATTTTGTTGCGGAGTGAGGCGGATCATCCCGCCGGATCTGTTGCTCCGGGTGGGTGTGCAAGAAATTGAACTGCAGCCAGATCGGTCGCGGCGGGGCCTCAACGCTCCTGTGTGAGCTGAGTCCGGAGTGCTTTGCGGGCGCGATAAATCCGGAGCTCGACGGCTTTGGTCGACACGCCTATCGCCGCACCGATCTCCTCGTGAGACAGGCCCTCCATAGCGCTGAGCAGCAAGGGCGTTCGCAAACTCTCCGGTAGTGCTTGGATCAGGACCCCGACCTGGGTGAGCTCCTGTCGCTCTGCAGTCTCGTGCTCTGGATCGGGGAGCTGAGAGGCTGTCTGGTCGAGATGATCGTCAATGCCCACCCACCGGAGCGCCGCGCGCCGGCGGTGATGATCGCGCGCCTTATTGCGTGCAATCACAAAGGCCCAGGCCAAGAATGGGCGACCCGTATCATACCGGTCGAGCGACCGAAACAGCGCAACAAAGGTCTCCTGAGCAATATCGTTGGCCTCGACCTGATCGCGAACCTGATGTGAGAGGAATCGGAAGATCGCGCTCTGGTGCCGCCGGATCAACTGGCCGAACGCCGAGTTGTCACCGGATCGTGCCAAGATCACCAACTCGGAATCCGTCAGCGCGGGCTTTACAGGCTTCTCAGTCTGCGTCATCAAACGCCTGAGCTAGGTATCTATCGAACTCAGCGCGCTGGTTGATATCCAGTTCGGCGCGCATGGCGAGCACGTGGCTGAGCGTCGTCAGTTGGAGTTCGCCCATCACGCCATGAATATCCGCTGCTGCCCGCGTCACGTCAGCCGTGAGTGCCTGGTCTCGCAGCAACGCCTCGGCCAAGGCGCGGCGTGCGATGCTCATTCTGGCTTCATCCGCCGCCTGTTGAACCGAAAAATCCGCCTCCAGAGCTGCGATCGCCTCTTCCTGGCGCGGCGACAAGACGAGCCGTTCATGAATGACGTGGTGGAGATCCTCTCCTCCTTCGATGCTGCTTCCAAGGAAGGTAAGGCCGAGCCAAACGCCCAGAAACCCGCCCAAAATGCCCAGAATTGTTGCAACGAGACCGGTGCGAACCATCAGTGTCGAGTTCCCTGTGAGCCAAATTTGGCGGTGATCAGATAGGACGAACTGGACCGGAATACATCTAGCTCGTCGTGAGACGCCGGCGCCGCCATTGCGGCTCCAGAAATCCCGCCGATCACGAGGGCCAGTGCGGCGGGCGCCGCACGCCAAGCGACAGCCGGAGCCAGTTTACGCAGTCCGGCCATGATGCGCTCCTGCCACGGAACGGTTTGACGGATCTTGCGCCATACGGCGGATTCGAAGGTACCTGGCTCAGGTAGTGCGGACTTGTCTCGCAGGGTCCGCAGGAGCCGATCAAGATCTTTGTCATCCATGGTCATGTCCTTTCCTCAGGACGTGTGCAGATGGCGGATGCGCCAACCGTCGTCCGTGCGGCTCAAAATTGCGGTGCCGTGCCCGTTGCGCTCGCGGTTTTCGCCGCGCACAGAATACTCCATCCGAATGTCGAAAGTTGCGACACCGACATTGCCATCCGCACGGATGGTGTATCCAGACCAATCATACACCTGAAAACTAACGTCCTCGGAGGCGAATTCGGGCGCGAGATGATGGTCGCGATAGCTCACCCACCCAACATCTCGGCCAGAACCTTCGAATACCGTGAAGTCCTCACCCTCGGCAAGGACCCAAGTCTCGGCGGCACCGACATCCTCGGCAGCCAGGGCGAGTGAGTAGGATTCAAGGACAGCGCTGATCTCAGCGGCATCATCAGCCAAGGCCACATCGGTGATCAGCAGTGCCCCGGTACAGGCCAATATCAGCTTCGTGTATTTCATTTTTACATCTCCATCAGATGATTGACGCCGCCATGCGCGAGCGAACCACCCAGAAAGCCGTTGACTGCGACGGCTGCGGCGGCCGTGAACAAGGCCAGGTTCATGATAATGGCCGATTGGCCGCTTGGACTTTTCCGGTTCCATTCCACCGCGGCGGCTACCGCGAACAGTCCAAGGGTCAGACTAGAGCCGATCCACCGATGCGCGAGCATGATGCCGGCCTCATCGCTGGCCATCGGCCCGGCATGGGCCCAACCGAACAAGCCAGCTGCCAATCCACCGAAAGCTCCGGTCCAGACCAGGAAGCGAACCGTGTCGGCATTGGAGGCGCGCACCCCGGCCAGATTAAGCGCTTGGGCCAGTGCTGCCGCCAGGATCAGGGCGATTGGAAAGTGAACCAGGAGCGGGTGGAAAACACCCAGCCTTTCCAAAGCTTTCTCCACGGGCGTGTTCGCACCGTTATCGCCCCAGTGACTGTGACCCGCCGTACCGTGCGCGTCCTGCGTGGCGCCTTCATGCTCATGCGGCGCGGATTCGTCGTGCTGAGACGCCATAGTGGGCATGTCATGCCCGTGCGGCGCAGCGAGCGCGTCGTCATGCGCATCAGCGGTGTTGTTTTGAGGCGATATCGGTTCGTCATGATGCCCTGGACCCGCAATGGTGCCGTGCTCATGCGGAGATACCTCGTCGATCGTGGCTTCGATCGTGGCGACCGGTTCGGGTGTGACCGGTTCGGCAGCGACCGGGGCGGCGCTGTGTTCTTCGGGCGGGTGGGCCCATGCGGGTTGATTGACGGCCAGCGTCAGACCCACTGTCATCAGCCCCAATATCAGAATACGCGACACGCTCATTTTATGCTCCGTTGCAGGTCTTCAGTCCTATTACGCGCTATTTTGACGCACCCCTCATATTGATTTCAGCTCGATGATCGAGAATTCGAATCCGTTCAGAGGAGGCCAGGCAACGAAACCGACAACGGCATTGCGACAGGTGGTGCAGGCGAGGGATGGTTCGCCCCGGAGCGTGGGCCAACTCGCCGCCGCCTGCACCAGCCGGCAGGATCAATTTCCGTCGGGGTTTTCGGTCTCCTCGATCGGCGTTGAGCTCATCATCAAAAAGGCTTTGATGTCTTCGGCCAGGTCGCCGGGAATATTGGCCCGTACCCGCATATGATTGACCGTCATGTCCCAGTCCTCAGGGCTCATCTCGGTCGGGGAGCGCATGTTGTGGCATCGGGCGCAGGTATCGACCCAGGCCTCGGCGCCGCGACCGATCTGGTCGGCCAGCGCGTCCTCGGCCGCCCGGGCTTGCGCGGCGGGGTCCGGAGCTGGCTGCGCCAGGGCGGCGGACGAGGAGCCGGCGGCCAGGACGACGCCCGTGATAAACAGTGTTCTGAACATTTTCTTCTCCACCTCTAAAAGCCGTAGGCGACCTGGACAATCAGCCGGGTCTCTTCTGTTACTTCATCCGGTTCACGGGCTGTGAATTCACGCCGCTGCAACACGGTTTTCGCGACCAGGCTGGGCGTCATCCAGTAATTGACGCCGACATCCCAGCGGTTCTCGGCACTGTGCTCGGCAAGTTCGTGATTGCCGGTGATATCGTATTCGCCATATCGCAATGTTGGCTCGACATTTGCCAGGGCTGGAAAGCCCGGTGTTCCCGACAGTCGATAAGCCAGCTGGACATACCAGGCCGTGCTTTCCAGCGTCGGGAACTCCTCAACATCGACGGCATGTTCGACGGCGGTGTTGATGGGATCACGGTTGCTGCGGATATATTCGCCGCGAATGTCCCAGGCCCCGCCGGTATAGGCAAAATCGGTTCCCCACTGGAACAGGTCAGCTTCGGTCGGCTCGATCAGGCCCGGCCCGGCTTCAGCCTCCAGTCCGACAACTTTTGCCGTCAGGAATGATGCACCGAGCTCGAGGTTGGGGATGACCAACAGGCCGAACCGGCCGGAGATGGCCTTGTTGTCATTATCGTCGCCATCGAAAGCTTCGAGTTCGGTATCGCCTTCTTCGCCGACACGCGGACCATTGCCCAGTGCGATCGAATAAGTGAAGGTTCCTGGGTCCAGATCGATCCCGCCGCGCACCTGGATGCCGGTTTCCGAAATTGGCTGCAGGCCGCCATGGCCGAAACCGGCCGGCGTGTCAGCCATCCGATTGATCCATGACGGATGCAGACGTTCGAAAAACTGGCCGAATGGGCTGAGGAAGCGCCCGACGACGATCACAGCATTGGGGTGGACGAAGAAGTCGGCCTGGGCGTATTCCAGTGCCACCTCCGTCTCCCCACCGGCGTTCTCGATCTCCAGCTCAGCCTCGAACAAAACCAGATCCTGATACTGGAACTGGAAGATCGGGGTGAACTTCATGGAGGTGAATTCGGACGATGTAGTTATTCCGTTGTCGAGATAGACGAAGCTGGCGTCGGCGAAACCGGTCACGCGGAAGCTGGTATCCGGCGCGCTTTGCGCGAGAGCCGGTGCAGCCCCCGCGAGAACCAGGCAACCGGCCGCAGCTGTTGTCATAAGCTTTGCCAGAAGACCTGGCCTCTTTGTTGTTAGGCAAGTCATGTTAAACCCCTTTCGATCTATTCGGGCTTGTCGTGCGATCACCATTCGAGGGTGAATAGCCGCCCAGATCAGTTATTCTCGCTTTCGCTGATGAGGACGCCCATCCGGCGCCGGGCGAGGCCAGGATGCCGGACCGCCGCAGCGGCGGCACCATTGACCGATGTGCCGTCACCGACCTCGATCAGTGCAACCATGCCGGCGGCGTAGTGGGGTGCACACCGGATGCCGTAGACGCCAACCTGATCGAATGTCGCGGTAACAGGCTGGTTCATCGCGCCGGTAAACGCAGCCGCGCCGTCGGGCAGCATGCCGGGAATAGTCTCGGCATTATGGCTGGGATTGGTGGGCAGGAACGTCACCGTATCGCCCGGAGCGATCTGCAGGAAAGCCGGCACGAAGACCATTGGCCCATCAGAGCCGCGATTGAGCATTTGAACCTGGTGGTCTTCGGCCACGGCGGCGCCGGTGGTCAGCAATCCGACGAGCATCGCTGAAAGAAATAGATGTTTCATGGGTATCCCCTGCAACAACCTCAAACAATTTGAGGTCTATACAAGAGATACGCGCCGCACCGGGCGAGGCCCTCGCGCTTTGAGCGCGGCAGGATGTCGCGCGCTTGGCGGCACCGACCACTGAGCCCAGGATACCGGTTTGGCCTGGGCCGCGCCTGACGGTGTGAAATATCGAAATGGCCAGCTGTTGCGGTTGTTCTCGCGCCTTTCGGACAATGGGCAAAAACAGTGGTCAGCGACTGCCTGAGGCCGATGGGGTCAGGCGCCGTGTGCAAGCAAAGCTCACGGCTCTGACGCGTCGCGCCGGCGGCGCATTTAACCGTGGCCAGTCTCGTGGCGTTCGTCAGCTTCTTTGCGGAACCGCGACAGGTAGAGTTTCTCGAACAGGAAAATCGCCACAATTCCCGACACGGCAATCGCGATGATCGCTGGATCGCTCATCGCCTTGATCGCCATAAAGGCACCCAGCGCGGCCAGGTCAAATATGATGGCGGTGGCGAGCACAACAGGGTTGGCGCCGACATCATTGCGCATTCGGCGAAGCACGCCCCAATGGATGATAATGTCCATCACTAGATAGAAAATCGCTCCGATCGAGGCGATGCGTCCAAGATCGAAGACGGCCGCGAGCAGGCCCGCTGCCACCACGGTGTAGACCAGGGCATGCTGTTGGATCCCGCCCGGCATGGCGAAGTGTTTGTGCGGAACTAGCTTCATGTCGGTCAACATGGCGATCATGCGCGAGACGGCGAATATGCTGGCAATAACGCCCGACGCCGTGGCAATGATCGCAATGATCACGGTGAAGACCACACCGGCATCGCCGAAGGCCGGGCGCGCCGCCTCCGCGAGCGAATAGTCCCGCGCCGCAGCGATCTCACTAATGCTCAGCGTCGAACTGACGGCGAGAGCAACAAGCAGATAGACGACGAGGCAGATCGCCAGCGAGATGATGATCGCCAGGCCGACATTGCGGTGCGGATTCTCGACCTCACCGCCGCTATTGGTGATGGTGGTGAAGCCCTTGAAGGCGAGAATAGCCAGGGCGACCCCGGCGAGGAATCCCGGAACCGTCGTCGTATCGCCGCCCGCGACCGCGGCGGGCTGAAAACTGAAGCCGGCCGCCCAAAGGACCAGAACGGCAAAAACCAGAATTCCGCCAATCTTGGCGATCGCGGCAATTTTCGACATCCCGCCGATCACCTTGTTGCCGGCAATATTGATCAGGAAGGCGACAACGATCAGGCCGACCGCCAGGAGAGGAACCAGCCATGCCACGGGCTCGGCATCGAAGAGCCGCAATGTGTAGGTAGCGAAGGTGCGCGCGACCAGGCTTTCATTGATGATCATCGAGAACGCCATCAACAAGGCTCCGCCTCCAGTGATCGTCACGGGACCGTAGGCCTTGTGCAGGATCATCGCGATCCCGCCGGCGGAGGGGTATTTGTTCGACACCTTGATGTAGGTGTAAGCGCTGAAGGCGCTGACCACCGCCGCCAGCAGAAAGGCGAGCGGGAAGAGCGGTCCGGAAAATTGCGCGACCTGACCCGTCAAGGCGAAAATGCCAGCGCCGATCATGACGCCGGTGCCCATTGCGATGGCACCAGCCAGCGTCAGACTGTTCGGTTTGTAGCTTGATTTCATGGATTGCCCCTCTTCAATTCGCCTGGACGTTTCATGGCGTCATGGATTTTCGATCAACGACGGCCCGAAAAATCGAAATCGATCCGGTGAGCGTGGGTATGACCCGAGTAGTGTCAACCGTCAGGCCCGCCTCTCGCATCAATTGAGGAAGCACGCCGTCGGCATTGGGTTGGGTATCGCTCACGCCGTCCAGGGACTGCACAGTCAATCGGAACAGGGTTCGCATCAGCGCGGTTTCCTGAAACCCGTAATCGGCGACGTGAATTTCTCCCGCGTCCGGTATCAGCCCCCGCATCGTGCACAGGATCGCCGATTTTGTTTCCAAAGGCGTTTGATGGAACATCAAGCTGGAGACGATTTTGTTGGGTCTCCATCCGGGCGGTAATGGCGTGGTGCCGAGAAAACCGTCTAAGAAATTGATGGTTTGTCCGGCGGCGTGCGCCTTGAGCCGCGCCCGCGCCAACACGCTCGCGTCGGGGTCGATGCCAATTATGTCAGCGTCCGGTTCGCGCCGTTTTAGCGCAAGGGCCAGCGTGCCAGTGCCACAACCCACATCAAGCACCCGATCACCCGGTTTCGGGTCCAACTGTTCGATGAGTGCCGCCCGCCATACTTCTTCGCGCGTTAGCGTTCGGATCACGGTGTCATAGAGCGGCGTCAGCGCATCGTAGCGCAATGCCGGCGTATAGGTGTCATTTGACATGGGCCGTCAGACCTCCTCTGAACGCTCCAGAATAGTTCTGATTCAAGTGAGGCCATCGAGTGAAAGGGCTTGTGTCAGGCCGGTCATTCACTATCGCACTCCAAATCTGCTCAGGACCGCCATCGGGAAGAGTAGACCATGAGCGCGGCCCAGAACGGCGCTCCGCAAAACTAATCATAATTTGACCGTCCGGAGTCGGAGCGCGTTGGAGATCACTGACACTGAGGACAAGCTCATGGCCGCAGCGGCGAATATGGGCGAAATCAACAACCCCAGGACCGGGTAGAGCAAGCCTGCCGCGATCGGAACGCCGGCGGCATTGTAGATCAGGGCAAAAAACAGGTTCTGGCGGATGTTGGCCATGGTCGCGCGGGCAAGGCGGCGGGCGCGGACGACAGCGTTGAGATCGCCCTTGATGAGGGTCAGGCCGGCGCTTTCGATCGCGACATCCGCACCGGCCCCCATCGCGATACCCACATCGGCCTGCGCCAGGGCAGGGGCGTCGTTGACGCCGTCGCCGGCCATGGCGACCTTGCGGCCCTCCGCCTGGAGAGCCTTGACGATATCGACCTTGTCCTGTGGCAGGACATCGGCGCGGATTTCATCAATCCCCAGGCGTGCGGCAACGGCACTGGCCGTGCGCTCATTATCGCCTGTGGCCATGATGATGCGAAAACCCAGGCCATGAAGGGTTTTGAGCGCCTCCGGCGTGGTCGCCTTGATCGGGTCTGCAACACTGACCAGGCCAGCGATCACGCCGTCGACGACGACAAACATCACCGTTTCGCCCTGGTCGCGGCGGGTATCGGCTGTCTTCACGAGACCGGCGCTGTCGAGACCGAGATCGGACATCAGACGGGCATTGCCCAGCGCGAGCTGGCGGCCGGCAATTGACCCCTTTACCCCCTTGCCGGTGATGGCTTCAAAATCGGTAGCGGTCTCCAACGCCAGGCCTCGTTCTTCCGCGCCGCGAACTATGGCTTCGGCAAGTGGATGCTCTGAACCGCGTTCAAGGCTGGCGGCCAGGCGCAGGACATCCGCTTCTTCATGTCCGGCTTCTGGCAGGACCGCGACCAGCCTGGGCTTGCCTTCCGTCAAAGTCCCGGTTTTGTCGACGACCAGGGTATCGACCTTGGCAAAACGTTCGAGCGCTTCGGCATTCTTGATCAGCACGCCGGCCTGGGCACCGCGTCCCGTTGCCGTCATAATCGACATGGGTGTTGCCAAGCCAAGCGCACACGGACAGGCGATGATCAGCACCGAGACCGCCGAAACCAACGCATAGGCCAGCGCCGGATCGGGGCCCCACACCGACCATCCGATGAAGGAAAGCACCGCGATCAGGATCACCACCGGGACAAAACGCCCGGCAACGACATCGGCGAATTTCTGAATCGGCGCGCGGCTGCGCTGGGCGGTCGCGACCATCTCGACGATCTGGCTGAGCATGGTGTCGGCACCGACCCGCCTGGCTTCGATGATCAAGCTGCCGGTTCCATTGATCGTGGCGCCGGTAACGGGGTCGCCGACGGATTTTTCGACCGGAACGGCTTCGCCGGAGATCATAGATTCATCAATCGAGGAGCGGCCCTCCACGACTTCGCCATCGACCGGTACCTTGTCGCCGGGAAAGACTCGCACGCGATCGCCGACAATGACATCTTCCAACGGCACTTCCTCTTCGCTGCCGTCGGGCCGGATCAGGCGCGCGGTCTTTGCGGCCATATCCAGCAGGGCACGGATCGCCGATCCGGTACGCTCGCGCGCGCCAAGTTCCATAATCTGACCGAGCAGCACCAGAACCACGATCACGGCCGCCGCCTCAAAATAAACGCCGACATGACCATTGGCGTCGCGGAAGCCGTCCGGGAATATCCCGGGTGCGAGCACTGCGGTCAGACTGAACAGGTAAGCCGCCCCCGTTCCCATCGCGATCAATGTGAACATGTTTAGGTTTCGGGTGATGACCGATTGGACACCGCGCTCGAAGAACGGCCAACCCGACCAGAGGATAACCGGTGTAGCCAAAACCAATTCAACCCACATGGCCGAAGTTTCGCCAATCGCGTCACGAATGAATCCGAGGCCGGCGAAAGGTCCCATCGAGAGAATCAGGAGCGGGATGGTCAGGATAGCGCCGACCCAGAAGCGTCGCCTGAAATCGATCAGCTCCGGGTTGGGTCCTTCCTCGCCTGTTGGCACGCCCATGGGTTCCAGCGCCATGCCGCAGATCGGGCAGGATCCTGGTTGGCTACGCACGATCTCCGGATGCATGGGACAGGTGTATTGTGTGCCCGCCGGCATTGGGGCGCTGGCTGTCTTGTGCGCCCCGGACAGAAAATGGTCCGGGTCCGCGACAAACTTGTCATGACACTTTTGCGAGCAGAAATAATAGGTCGTGCCGGCATGGCTGTAATGGGGCCGGTCAGGTCCAGGCTCGACCGACATGCCGCATACCGGGTCCAGAACAGTTAAGGTGTTTGTTCCACCTTGCGTGGCTTCGCCGGGCGCATGATCGCCCCCACAGCACTCACCTCCACTGTGAAGCTTGTCTTGCATGATACCCATCCTCGATCTCAAATCCCGTGCGCCGTATACTCGGCGGCGCTGTTCAATGTAGCGTGAACCTTCCTGCGACTGGAAGGTCAAGCTGTTGATTTGCGCTTCCTGCCACGATCAGATCACTCGCCGGCATTGTCTGTGTCGATGACGAGTCCTGGGCCGGGCGGGCAATCGAGCCGACTCTCGAATTTCTTGTGAACGATTGATATCGGCCCGCCGCCTACGGCGGCATCGCGAGTCGATCACCACGCGTGATCGGACCCCCTGGACCGTTCGCTCGGTTGCGCCATCGCCCGCTCTGATCGTCATCGCGTCAAGTCGCTGGTCGCAGACGGCCCGTGTTTTCGCTGTTTGGGTTGGCGCAGCGCAAGGGTTTGCCAAATCAGAAACGCCGCGGGTATCACCAGCAGGGTGAGGACGGTCGCGCTGACCATGCCGCCGACCATCGGCGCGGCGATGCGACGCATCACCTCGGAGCCGGTGCCGCTGCCGAACATGATCGGCAGAAGGCCGGCGATAATCACCGCAACCGTCATCATGATCGGACGCACGCGTAGCAGGGCGCCAGCGATGATCGCCGCGGTCAGATCCTCCAGACCCAGTTCGCGTCCCTCCTCGACCGCCAGATTGCGGCGGTCCGCCAGGGCGTGTTCAAGATAGAGCACCATCAGCACCCCGATCTCCACCGAGACCCCGGCCAGGGCGATAAAGCCGACCCCGACCGCAACCGACATGTTGTAGCCGAGCAGGTCGAGCAACCAGATGCCGCCGACCAGAGCGAGCGGCAGCGTGCCGATGATCAGCAGGACCGGGATCAGGCGGCGGAAATTGAGGAAGAGCAGCAGAACGATGATGATCAGCGTCACCGGCACCACCACGGCAAGCTTCGCCTTCGCGCGCTCCATGAACTCATACTGGCCGGACCAGCTGATCGAATA
>NZ_CAXBKN010000056.1:0-20532 GCF_963976135.1 uncultured Maricaulis sp. | reverse complement strand
CTCGCCGGCAGGCCGTTACGATTAGGCCGCGCCGCGCTTTTGTGATATTGCGCGCGGCTTCCGAACATTTGAACGGTCCATCCAAGATCATGAGCCATGCGCTGAACATCGCAGCCGCCAACGTCAATGCCCCGCGCATCGACGATTCCACGCCACGCAGCCTGCCCTCACTGGCCGGGATGGGGCGGACACAATTGCGCGAAGCCGCGCTCGCCTGCGGCGTCGAGGAACGCAAGGCGAAGATGCGCGCCAACCAGTTGTTCGGCTGGATCTATCATTATGGCAGCACCTCCTTCGACGAAATGACGAATATCGACAAGGAGACGCGGGCACGCCTTGCGGCACATTACACGCTCGACCGGCCGCGCATCCTCGAACGCCTCGTCTCCACCGACGGCACCCGCAAATACCTGATCGAGCTGGCGCCCGGCGTCGAGTGCGAAACCGTCTTCATTCCCGATGTCGCCCGCTCCGGGGCGCTGTGCGTGTCCAGCCAGGTCGGCTGCACGCTCAATTGCACCTTCTGCCATACCGGCACCCAGGCGCTGGTGCGCAATCTGACCGCTGCGGAAATCGTCGCCCAGGTGATGATCGCGCGCGATGATCTCGCCGAATGGCCGAGCTCCAACGCCGACCGCAAGGTGACCAATATCGTCTTCATGGGCATGGGCGAGCCCCTGTATAATCTCGACCATGTCTCGGATTCGATCGATACCATCTCCGATCCGGAAGGCATGGCGATCGGCCGCCGCCGCATCACGGTCTCGACCTCCGGCGTGGTGCCGAAAATCTCCGAGCTCGGCACCCGCACCAACACCATGCTGGCCATCTCGCTGCACGCCACCAATGACGCCCTGCGCGACGAGCTGGTGCCGCTGAACAGGAAATACCCGCTCAAAATGCTGATGGACGCGATCCGCGCCTATCCGGGCCTCAATAATTCGCGCCGCATCACTTTCGAATACGTCATGCTGAAGGGCGTCAATGACAGCCTCGCCGAAGCGCGCGCCCTGGTGAAACTGCTCAAGGGCGTGCCGGCGAAGATCAATCTCATCCCCTTCAATCCCTGGCCCAACAGCCCCTATGAGTGCTCGGACTGGCCGCAGATTGTCGCCTTCGCCGACCTCGTCAACAAGGCTGGCTATGCCTCGCCGATCCGCACCCCGCGCGGCCGCGACATCTTCGCCGCCTGCGGCCAATTGCGTTCGGAGAGCAAGAAGGTGAAGGCAAGCGAGTTGAAGAAGCAGCGGCTGGAGCAGCAAGCCGCCGCCGGCGAATGACCTGTGCCATTCTCTATCGCTGGCGTCTCAAGCCCGGCCGCGAAACCGAGTTCCGCGCGGCCTGGGCCGAAGGCACGCGCCTGATCCATCAGCGCTGCCACTCCTATGGCGCGCGCCTGCACGAGGGCGAAAACGGCGAGATCTGGTCCTATGCGCTGTGGCCGTCAGAAGCGATGCGCCAGGCCTGTTTTGCCGATCATGACTGGTTTTCCCGGGACTGCTTCAAGACCATGCAGGCCTGTATCGAGGAGCGTTTCGACGAGATCCGACTCACCCTCACGGATGATGCCCTGACAATACCCTATCCACGTCTTGATCCCGTCCTGTTGACCACGGAGCGCCTGTTATTGCGCCCCATGACGTTTGAGGATTGCGAGGCCTTCCTGCCGGCGCTGACCGATCCGGAGACGATGAAATACTGGTCGCGCGGTCCGCTGGCCGGCATCGAGGCGGTACGCGATTATCTCGGCTGGAATATCCGCGGCGACGGCGTGGAGAGCTTCGTGATCACGCTCAAGGACTCACCCGAGGATGCGCTCGGATGGGTCGTGCTGATGGACCGCAAGAATAACGCGGCCGAGACCGGCTATATGCTGCGCCCTGACCGGCAGGGCCATGGCTATGCCCGCGAAGCCGTCGAGGCCGTTCTCCGGCACGGCTTCGAGACCCGCGGCCTGCGCCGCATCTATGCCGATACCGACCCGGACAATGCCGGTTCCATCCGTCTGCTGGAATCGCTCGGCTTCCAGCTCGAGGGCCGTTTGCGCGCCGCCTGGGAAACCCATATCGGCGTGCGCGACAGCCTGATCTTCGCCCGGATCCGGCCCTGAGACGTTGGTCGCAGCGCGAACAAGGCTTCTTTAACCACAATCATGGTCTGACTGATACATCTGGTCAGGAAATGAAACCTTGCGCGCGCGTCCCAATGCCCTTCGCCGATATCTTCCCGCCATCGTCGTGAGCCTGGCTGCGATCTGCATGCCGCTGCTCTCGGCCTTCGAGCCGGTGCGCGGCGACGAAGCCGCCGCCATCTTCCCGCCGGGCTGGACCCATGCCGATACCGTCCTTGCGACGGCTGAGGCCGATCTGGCCTTCGTCCGTTTCGGTGCCTTCGCCAATATCGGCATCGTGCGGATCGTCGATCAGAGCTCGTTGACCGACCTGCGCCGGGCCGGCGCCCTGCTCCTGCTTCCACCCGGCGCGCTGGGTGGCTGCCTGCTGCCGCGCGACAATCTCACCCCGTTTGACACCAACGCCACCAGCATCGGAATCTCGACATGAATCGTCTCGATCAACTCAGATCACAGGCCCAGTCAGCCCTGACGCTGGTCATTTGCGCTGCCGCAATCCTCTACCCGATCAGCGCCCTCTTCCTGGCCGCCGACCGGCTGATACCGGGTACGGTCCTGTTGTTCGCCGTCGCCGGCGCCGCCGTATTCGCGTGGAAGACCGATCCCAATTCGGTCGCCTCGCGCATCACCACCGGCGCCGCGCTGATCGCATTCCCCGCCGCGCTCGTCTACATGATAAGCGGCTCGGCCTGGCAGATCGACATGCACATGCTGTTCTTCGCCTGCCTGGCAGCCACCGCCGTCCTGCTGGACTGGCGCGTCATCCTCGCCGCCGCAGCCGTCACCGCCGTCCACCATCTTTCGCTCAATTTCATCCTGCCCTGGGCAATCTTTCCGGAAGGCGCGAGCTTTGTACGCGTCATGCTGCATGCGGTGATTGTTATTGGCCAGAGCGCGACCCTGATCTGGCTGACTGCCCAGGCGGCCAAGGCCCTCACCGATGCCGATTCAAGCACGCGGGAAGCCAATGCAGCCCAGCAATCCGCGGCCCAGAGCGCTGTGGCCGAACAATCCGCAAAGACCGATACCGAAACCCGCCGCGCTGCGGTCGCCAGCCTGGCGACTGATTTCCAGAACGCCCTGCGCACCGTCGCGCGCGGCGTTACCGGAGCGGCCGGACAGGTGGATTCGCTGGCCCGCCAGCTTCAGACCGATGCCAGCGCAACCCGGGACGGTGCCCGCAGCGCCGCCGATCGTGCCGGGCAGACCAATGCCAATGTCCAGTCCGTCGCTGCTGCGGCGCAGGAATTATCGGCCTCGATCTCGGAAGTCTCGCGCATCCTTGAGAACTCCGACAATGTCTCCGAACGCGCCGCTGCCGAAGCCGTCGGCGCCGGCCGTTCGATCGACGATCTCCAGGCTGCCGCCAAGGAGATCGAGGACATTATGCAACTGGTCGCGGCGGTCGCCGAACAGACCAATCTTCTGGCCCTCAACGCGACCATCGAAGCGGCCCGCGCCGGGGAAGCCGGCAAGGGTTTCGCCGTTGTCGCTTCGGAAGTGAAAGCCCTGGCCGAACAGACCTCGCGCGCCTCCAGCGATATTGCCGGGCGGATTGAAGCCATGCGCGGCGCCTCGGGCGGCGCTGCCAGCTCGCTCGGCAAGATCGCCGAGACAATTGAAGAATTGCGGGCCTCGTCCAATAGCGTCCGCGGCGCCTTCTCCGAGCAGAGCAGCGCGACGCGCGAGATTGCCGAACTGGCCGAACGGGCCGCCGGCGAGACCTCGGAAGTGACACGGGAAATGGACAATGTGAACGGAGCGGCCAGCCGCGCCAGCACGGCCGCCGAGGAATTCATGCTCGCCTCGTCAGAGCTGAACCAGTCGGCCACTCAGCTCGACCATGAATTGAACACGTTCAAGGACGCGCTTGACGCTGCCTGAGGCGTCTGGCCGGCGGCAGGCATGAAAACGGGCGGTGCCAGCCGGCGCCGCCCGTTTTCATGTCAGAATTCGCCTCCGCTCAACCCGGCTTGCGGAAACGGTAGACGAAACGATCCGTATGCCGCCTCAGGTCCGGCGCGAATACATTGCCGGTCCGGTCGTCCCCGGAATTGGCGAGCATGTCGCTTTCCGCTTCCAGAATGAAACCAGCCGCCATCACTTCTTCGCGCACGACATGGGCATCAATCCGGTGGGTGTCATTGACAAAGGCGAGGCGGGAACCAACCGGCGCATGGTGATCAATGACGATGAAGACACCACCCGGGCGCAGGGCGTTATAGATCGCCTGGTTCATCGCCACCCGGTCGGTGCCGTCATAGGCTGTGTCGTGGTAGAAGAGCACCATGAAGGCCGCATCCAGCGGCGCGTCGATCGCCGTATCGAAATTCTCGATCATATCGACGATGCGGGTCATATTGCCGCGTGAGTCCGCCAGCTCGCCGAGAGCGGTATTGCCATCAGTGAAGCGTTCGGCAATCCAGCTCGGATTGAAGGCATAGACATGGCCCTCCTCACCGACAGCGGCCGAGAGCACGCGCGCATAATAACCCCCACCGGGAACGATATCGGCGACCTGCCAACCATGCTCCAGACCGGCAAAGGCCAGCACTTCAGCGGGATGGCGGTCAACATCGAGCAGACGGTCCTCTTCGGGGCGCGAGGTGTCAGCCAGGGCCGCTTCGATCACCGCCGGCATCGGGTCGCCGAGCGGCGGCGCCGCGCTTTCCCCGGGGACTGCCCCGGCCGTCTGGGCAAGGGTCGACATGTGGTCGCCATCCGGCAAGTCGGCGGCAGGCGAGCAGGCTGCCAGCGACAGGGCTGCAGCAGAAAGACAGAAAAGCAGGCGCATGGAACGATCCCCGATAATGGTCCCCGAATGAAGCGCCATCATCGCCCAGTCGCCATCACATGCCAATCAATTCGCCGTGAGGCAATTTCCCTGCCCGAATACGTCGGACCTTTACCGTTGGGAAGGTTTTTTCTGGCATCAAGAGCGCGTGTCCGGAGCCTGATTCCTTCCGCGACTTGGGGAGATTGAATCATGCAATTCATGCTGGCCATCGCGACGATCATGGCAGTCGGCGCGGCTTTCATTTACCGGGCCGAAAGCCGCCGCGAGGACTAAGCGTCCCGCGCTGCTTGCAGACACTTGCACATCGCTGCCGGGGCCGTTTATCTCGGCAATCCAATCCCGCTGCGAAGGGCTCGCCATGCTGCTCCACCACGCCACCTGGCCTGAAGTCGAAACCTATCTGAAGCGCTGCAAGGGCATCGTGATTCCGATCGGTTCAACCGAACAGCACGGTCCCAATGGACTTGTCGGCACCGATGCCATCTGCCCGGAGGTGATCGCCACCGAGGCTGGTGCCGAAGCCGGCTTCCTCGTCGGCCCGACCTTCAATGTCGGCATCGCCCAGCACCATCTCGGCTTTGCCGGCTCGATGACGCTGCGTCCCTCGACCATGATCGCCGTCATCAATGACTGGACCGAGAGCCTGCTGCGCCACGGCTTCAAGCGGATTTATTTCTTCAATGGCCATGGCGGCAATATCACCACGATCAGCGCCGCCTTTGCCGAATTCTATGCGCAATGGTCACTCGATGCCGAGCCCTGCCCGGCGCGGCTGATGCAGCGCAACTGGTGGGAATTGCCGGGTGTCATGGACACTTGCCGCACGCTGTTTCCGGTCGGCGAAGGCTCGCACGCCACCGCATCGGAAGTCTCGGTGACGCAATACGCTCTGCCCCACGCGATCAAATCGGTCGCCATGAACCCGAAAATCGCCCCTTCAGGCGGCTTCACCGATGCGGCTGACTATCGCGCCCGATTCCCTGACGGTCGCATCGGGTCGGATCCGTCCCAGGCCACACCGGAGAAGGGCGCACAAATCGTCGCGATCGCGAAACAGGCCTTGATTGCCGATGTCGCGGACTTCTTCGAGATCAAGCCCGTCGCCGCGGCTTCCCAGTAACAGGCAGCCTGCAGCGGCGCGATGATTTCACCGGGCCTATTCGGTCAGGGCGGCGACGAATTGGGCTTCGATCTTGTCGGTCGATTGATTCACGACATCGCGTTCGCGTTCGATCAGCGTCTTCTTCAGCGCCTCGGAATAATGCGGCCGCGCCGCGCCAAGCACCGGTGCCGGCGCCAGCAGGACGAGCCGGTCGAATGAACCCTTCCCGGCTTCCCGGTTCAGTTGCGCGATTACCGACTGGACGAAATCATGCTCGGCCTGCCTGTGCCCGTCGGTGTGTTCCATCGCGGCGCGGTTGCCGCCGGTCTTGAAAACCCTGCCGGGGCGGTCGGAGCTATGGTCCCGGGCCGGGGGATTGTGCTGGCTGTCCTGATCGACCAGCTGGAGATTGGGCTGGTCGTCAAAGCCCTCATTGCGCCAGATCAATGCCTTGCCGCCATCCAGCGCGGCGACCCAGGTAATAGCGTCGATTGGTGTACTCACGGCCAGTCTCCCTTATGTCTTCACCCCTTCAAATTGGGTGCGCGGCCAGGCGCTCGCAAGGCCCCGGCCCGGCGCATATTGTCGCGGGGGCAGGCATTCCGGAACACGTTCGCGACCCCGGCACCAACTAATCCTGCGGCCCGGATGCGAATTCATCCTTCTTCCGTCATTTTCCGCACCAGACCGATTCCATGCGCCCGACTTCCCGGCTATTCAGAGGCATGGACATTGTTCTGATCACGACAGTCATTGCATCGCTTTTCCTCGTCATCGGCGGGGCAGAGCCGCTCGCCGCGCGATTGCGACTGCCATACACCGTGATCCTCGCCTTGCTGGGCCTTCTGATCGGGTCGGGCGCGCTGTTCTTCCTGCAAACTGAGCTGACCGATGCCCTGAACCCGGTGGCGGAAGCGATCCTCGGCCTGCCAATCCGCTCGAACGTCTTCCTTTATGTCTTCCTGCCGACCTTGCTGTTTCAGGCAACCCTGGGGATGGATCTGCGCCGCATGCTCGATGACTGGGTTCCGATCCTCGTACTGGCAGTCGTGGCCGTGGTCGTGGCGACGCTGAGTGTCGGCTATGCCCTGTCCTGGGCCAGTGCGCTGCCCTTGGCCGCCTGTCTTCTGATCGGCGCCATCGTTTCGACCACCGATCCGTCGGCGGTCGTATCGATCTTCCGGTCCATTTCGGCACCGCGGCGGCTGGCGCGGATCATTGAGGGCGAGAGCCTGTTGAACGACGCCGCCGCCATTGCGTTGTTCGGCCTCTTCATGGGCTTCGTGATGCTGGGCGCTGCGGAACCGAGTCTTGGCGCAGCGCTCGGACGCTTCCCGCTGCTGATCGGCGGCGGCGCACTGACCGGCTGGCTCGCAGCGCGCATCGCCGTATGGATCATGGCCCGTTTCGCCCGGCATCAATTGGCACTGATCTCGATCTCGGTTGCCCTGCCTTATCTGGCCTATATCGGTGCCGAGCAAAGCATTGGTGCCTCCGGCGTAATCGCCGTGGTGGTTGCAGGACTGACCCTGAACCTGACCGGCCCCGGTCAGTTGCCGCCGCAAGCCTGGACCTATCTGCGCGAGGTCTGGGACCTGCTGGCACATTGGGGCGGGGCATTGATCTTCATTCTTGCAGCTTTGCTGATCCCCAGAATCCTCGAAGAAGTGCGCGCCGGGGACTTTGTGCTGATCGGGGTGGTGATCCTCGCCGCGATCGCCGCACGTGTGGTGATCCTGTTCGTGCTCTTGCCGCTGCTGACAGTCCTGCGCGTCTCACCGGGCGTCGAGCCACCCTACCGCGTCGCCATCCTGTGGGGCGGCCTGCGCGGCGCCGTTACCTTGGCGCTGGCCCTGGCCGTCACCGAGAGCGTCAGCGTCCCGGTGGAAGTCAAACGCGTGGTCGGCATCCTCGCCACGGGCTTCACGCTCTTCACATTGATTGTGCAGGGGGCGACCCTGCGGACGGTCATCGGCTGGCTCGGGCTGGACCGGCTCTCGCCGATCGACCAGGCACTGTCGCGCCAGGTTGTCGCCGTCGCGCTGCAGACCGTGCGCGAGGATGTGGCGCGCACGAGCGAAAATTATGAGCTGAGTCATGACATCGTGCGCTCCGAGGCCAAGCGCTTTGGCAAGCGGCTGGACAAAGCAGTGAAGACTGCCGAGGAGAGCGCCGACATGCTCGAGCATGATCGCGTCACGCTCGGCCTCGTCGCGCTGGCAGGCCATGAACGCGACACCATCCTCGCGCGCATGCATGAGCAGACCATCTCGGCGCGGATGGCCGAACAGGTCTTGTCGAATGCCGATCGGTTGATCGAGGGCGCGCGGTCGAAGGGCCGAAGGGGCTATCAGCGCGCCGCACGCCGCACCGTCGCCTATGGCCGCGCGTTCCGCGCCGCCGTTTTCCTGCACAGCCCGCTGCGCCTGTCCGGCCCGCTGGCCCGCATGACCGCCGACAGGTTCGAGCTTCTCCTGTCGCAGCGTCTGATCCTGCGCGACCTGAACGCTTTCATTGACGGGCGCATCCGCCGTATCCACGGACGCCGGGTGGCCGAACTGCTGCATGAGCTCCTCTCCTGGCGCATCGAGTCGGTGGAAACCGCACTCGAGGGTCTGCGCCTGCAATACCCAGGCTATGCCGACCAGCTGGAACGACGCTTCATCCGGCGCACCGCACTGCGCCTCGAGGAACGCGAATATACCGCCATGCGCGAGGATGGGCTGATCGGAGCAGAAGTCTTCGCCGTATTGATGAAAGGGCTGAGCTCGCGCCGCGCCGCCGCTGAACGCCGCCCGCGCCTGCTCATCGCGCTACAGCGTGCCGAGCTGGTGCGGCAATTCCCGCTCTTCGCCGAACTTGACGATGCCGCGCTCAAGCGCTTGGGCGGCGCGCTTCAAACCCGCTACGTCAATGCCGGTGAAGTCATCATCCGCAAGAATAGCGTCGTCAAAAGCGTCTTTTTCATCGCCTCAGGCGCGATCGAACTCCAGAGCGCAGGTCAGAGCTGGCGGCTTGGCGGCGGAGAGATGTTTGGGCAGATGGCGATCCTGATGCAAAAACCGCGACGGGCGGAGGCCCGCGCCATTGCGCCCTCGACCTTGCTGGCACTCGACGAAGAACGCTTTCGGCGCTTGCTCGATGGCAGCAATGCCTTGCGCGAGGCGGTACGCATCAGCGCTGAAAAGCGCGGAATCGACCCTGGCAGCCTTCTCTCGAACGACCCCGACCCGGCCTGACACGCGGCGTTGCGATCCAGCGGATCGGATGGTCCGCTGGCCATGCTTTTGGGCAATGTGGCCGGCCTTCGACCTCAAGCGCCCGGACGAGCGCTGGCCGATCTGCATCGCGGCGCACCCGCCCTTGCGATGGCGCGAGAGCCACTTGTAAACCGTGCCAACGGAGATGCCGAGCGAGGTGGCAATCATGTCCACGCTCTCACCCGACTGCCGTCGCTCGACGATTAGGAATCGCGCAAACGGTGCGGGTCTGGCATTTCTTTGGCTCTTCATCGGGGGCGATCCTTCTGGCCGATTGCTTCGCAACAACCAGTCTCAAGGACTCAATCCCGATGAACAACCTTATGAGAGTTCACAATTAGAGGCGGGCGCCCGCCATTCCGCTCGGTTCAATCATCGCCGGGCGCAGCCGGTGGCGCCTGCCAATCCCGTTCCGGCCGGCCAGTATGGAGGCCATACCAGTCGAGCTCGGCATTGAGCCGGAACAGGCGATGGCTGGGCGTCTTGAAGCTGTGTTCCTCGCCGGGCACCAGATAGAGCCGCGTCTCAACCCCGAGATTTCGCAAGGACTGATAGAGCATGATCGATTGTGACGGGTGCACGCGTTCATCGTCCTCGCCAGCAAAAATCAGGGTCGGGGTGGTTACCGCGTGCAGGTCCCGCAGGAGCGATTGCGGGACGAAGGCACGGTCATAGACGCCCTCGGCCCAGACATCAGCGCCGAACATGAGCCGGCGGGCACCGCGCACATCGCTGGTCAGATGATGCATGGCCCAGTCGACAGCGCCCGCGCCGCTCATGGCGGCGGCGAAACGGCCGGTCTGGGTGATCAACCGGTTGGTCATGTGACCACCGGCGCTCCAACCTGAAACAACCATCCGATCAGGATCCGCCCGGCCCGACGCGACCAGATTGTCGACACCGGCCAGGACGTCCCGGTCGGCATGGGCGAAATACTCACCGTGCATGCCGCGCATGAATGCGTCACCATAACCGGTTCCGCCGCGATAATTCACCCACAGCACACCATAACCCTCGGCCGCGAGCACCGGGACATAGCGCGACCATTTCCATTGTCCGAACTCATCGCCGGACCGGGGTCCGCCATGGATCTGGACCACCAGGGGCGGCGGGCTCTCACCGCTGGTCAGGGGCGGGAAATAGAAGCCTTCAATCACAGTGCCGTCATGACTGCTCCATTCGATAGCTTGCTGCTGCGGCAGGTTGAAGGCCGAGACCGTGGCAGCACCGATCGTCGTCAGCCGCCGGCTCTCGCCGGCCGGTGTGACATGCCAGAGATCGCCATTGCTGATTTCTGTCTGAAACAGGGCCACAATCTCGCCCGTCCCGTCCGCAAGCGACCAGTCAGCCAGGGAACGATCTTCAAGCGAGATGACGGTCAAGGTGCCAGCATCGACATCGACACGCATCAGGCCCGAGCGCACACCGTCCCGGACGGCGACGATAAGGCTCTCGCCACCCGGCAGCCAGGCCAGCCCGTCGACCTCCCAATTGGCATCCGGTGCCAGAACGCGCGTCACCCCGGTCGCGAGATCGAGCAGGACCAGTTTTTGCTGCACATAGTCGAGCCCATCCTCGCCGAGCCGCGCCTGATAGGCGACCCGGCGCCCATCCGGCGACAGGCGCGCATGGCCTTCCGGCCAGTCATTGTTCGTGACCCGGCGAAAGGGCTCGCTCGGGCCGGCCGCAAGCATCAGCTCGCTCTGATAGGTCGCGTCGGCGTCGGTTTCGGCTGAAACCCGCACCAGGATCGCGCCATTGGCCGCAAGATGATAGCCGCGGACATGGAGTTCGCCCGATGTGACCTGTTGTGCAGCACCATCCGCAACCCGAACCCGCCAGAGATGAGCGCGCCGTGTCGATTCATAATAGGGATCGACAATATGGATCCGGCGCCGGCGTTCGCGGTCCGCTGCCGAGCGCGTTTCGCTGGCGATGTAATAGATAAATTCCCCGTCCGGCGACCAGCTGATCGAGCGAACAGCGGCTGGATGACGGGTCAGGCGCTCAAGCTCACCTCCGTCCAGAGCGCGGATATAGATCTCGTTATTGCCGCTCCCCTCCGGGGCGATCTCTGCCGCGATCCATTGCCCGTCAGGCGAAAAAATCACGCGATCCGCCGTGTCGAGGTCGACCTGGTGGACCAGTTCGCTCTGGCCCTGCTGCCAGAGCCAGAAGCCGGTGGAATTCTTGTCCGCGGCCCAATCCGTGGTCACACGTTCAACCAGGGCGGTCCGGCCATCATTCGACAGAGAGACGCCGTCGAGACGCGGCAATTCGATGATGTCCACCGCGGTCATATCGCGTCGGATGGCCGCCGGGACCGGGTGCAGGGCGAGGGACTGAATGTTTTCGTGCTGGGCGAGGACAGCCGGGGACAGGGCACAGCTCAGCCAGCCCGCCATGGCCAAGGCGGCCAGACCGGTGGATCGGATCATGTCAGACTCCGCGGGAATGTCAGTGAAAATGGGGCGCAGACGGGCAGCGAAGACCGGATCCGCCCGCCCCGTTCACACCATGGCGAACGGGACGGGCAGCATCGGAGGGAAGGAATTGCAGCGCGATCAGAACTCGCTGCGGATGCCGAAGTAGAATTGCCGCCCCACGAGGGAGTTTTGTGGCGAGTTGATGTTCGAGCTCGACCCGCTGGCGAAATTGCCCGGCATGTAAGGGCCGATCTCGTCGAACAGATTGGTGACACCGGCATAGACGCTCGTGCGGTAGGCATTGTCGAACCGGTAGCGGGCATACACATTCGAACGGAACTGATCTTCCGCCACAAAATAAAGCGGGTTCGTCGGAGCAACATCGAGATCATCGATGCCGCCTGACTCATAGTGCAGGGTATAGGAGGCGTAGAAGCCACCTTCGCTCCAGGACAGGCGCGCCCGGGCTTCGTGAGTCGGGTCATACATCGAGCCATTGGAGTCTTCGAGCACTGGCTGGCCAGCCTCGCCAACGAACTCAAACTCATCGGCCAGCGAGCGCGAATAGCGCACATCGAGACCGAATTCACCCGGGATGCTCTCGAGCTCGAAATCCCACATCACCGAGACATCAATGCCTTCGGAGAGGAGTTCATTGAGGTTTTCCTCACGGTTGATCACCTCGACCACCCGGCCATTTGAGCCATCACGTGTGATGACGTCGCAGAAACGGTTGTTCGGGAAATCGGCCGCGCCATAACACAGGTCGACCGTGGTTTGGGTCGAGATCGAGCCGATCGCATCCTCAACGCGGATATTATAGTAATCCACGATGATATAGAGATCGTCGAGGAAGCTCGGAGCCCACACTGCGCCGACCGTGAAGGTATCAGCAGTCTCCTCGCGAACATTCGGATTTCCGGCATTGGGGCCATTGACCGAACCGTCAAACTCGAAGGCCTCACCAGCATTGTCCGGATCGGCGAAGAAGGCCTGGATCCCGGCTTCGGACAAGCAGTTCGCCGCGATCGTCGCAGCACTGAAATCGCTGCCAGCCGGCGGGGTGATACCCGTGCCGTCCGGCATCATGCCGTCACATGGATCAAGCAGCGCGTCGGAATCCTGGCGCGGGGCCGAGAAGATTTCCGTGATTGTGGGCGCCCGCTGCGAGCGCGAATACTGGCCACGGAAGCGGAGTGTCTCGGTCGGCTCCCAATAACCACCGACATTGTAGGAATAGATCGTGCCAATGGTGGAATAGTCCGCCACCCGAGCGGCGATCTGGGCCGTCACATTCGAGAGCAGGGGAATTTCCAGCTCGGCAAACGCTTCGACCACGTCGAAGCTGGCTTCGATTTCCGGCACTACCGAAAGGCTGGTGGTTTCTTCCAGAATGATCGCGTCGACATTCGTGTCCTGGCTCTCTTCGCGCCACTCCATCCCGAAGGCCGCAGCCACCGTGCCCGCCGGCATCTCAAACAGGTCGCCATCCAGCGCTCCGCCCAGAACTGTCTGTTCGCGGACCTGGTTCACCAGGCCTTCGACCCGGATATATTCGGCCATTTCCGGCGTAATCGAGCCTTCGCCGAAGATATTGAGCGGCACACAACCATCGGCCCGGGCGCCGGTATCGACGCACTGATATCCGCCTGCGCCGTCAGACTCGATGTCGAGCGCATAGTGGATGTTGAGATAGTTGAGATTATTGCCCTGGATCTGGTTCTGTTCGAAGCGGCCATAGGTGGCAAAAGTCTGCCAGCGCCAGGATTCACCAAGGTCGCCCTCAAGGCTGAAGGCGGTGCGCGCCGTCGTGCGTTCATTGTCACGGGTTTCGCGGCCGATTTCATTGAAACGGCGATACCAGCTCACCGTGCCCGAACGGGTCTCTTCGACGGCTGCCGGAATGAAGGGATGATTGCTCGCCATCTGGCCGATATCGAAGGCGCTGCCCAGAGGGCCAACATCGGTGGAATAGATCGCCGTCTCGTAAGAGCCTTCATACAGGCTGTCGACACGCGACCAGAGGAAATCCGCAGAGGCCTCGATCCCATTGTCGAATTCATAGCGCGCGGCGAGTGCAGCGGTGTAGGCGGTCACTTCCGGTGAGAGCGTGCGCCCCGGACGGAAATTATAGCCATCGAGATCGGTCTCATGGCCGACCGACGGGTCGCGGCCGTCATTCGGCGCCAGCGATTTGTCATTATACCAGACACCATCGACGTTCCATGCATCATCGCTCTCGAAGCGGCCGCCCGGGATGTAGGACGAGAGGTAGATATCATTGAACTCGCCATTCCCCGTCCAGTCATCGAAGCGCAGCGAATCCGGACGCGTTTCGTCGGCATAGATCGCCGTCTCGTCATCATAGCTGGCGCCGAACATGATATTGCCGCGCCCATTGGCGAAATTGCGGCCCATCGTCAGTTCGATCGTGGTTTCCTCTTCACCGCTGGCATCGGCAAAGCCGTACCGGGTATTCACTTCAATACCGTCGAAATCGGTTTTGAGGATGAGATTGGCAACGCCGGCAATCGCGTCCGACCCGTAGATCGCGGACGCGCCGCCCGTGGTGACTTCGATCGACTGGACAAATCCCGCCGGAATGGTCTGCAGGCTGACCCGTTCGCCATTGCCCGAATTGGACACGGCGCGGCGGCCATTGATCAGAACCAGCGTGCGATCGGCACCGAGCCCCCGCAGATTGACCGTCGAAAGACCGGAGTTCTGGATTGAGAGCTCGGAGTTTTCGGGGGACATATCGGTGTCCACGCCCGGCATTTCGGCGAGCAGCTCGCCGACATCAACCGTGCCGGCTTCAAGGATGTCGTTGGTGGTGAAGATCTGCGTCGGAATTGCCGTGGTGGCATTGGTCCGGCGGATCCGCGACCCGGTGACGACAATCATGTCGTCCTGGGTGGCCGCATCGGCAGCTTCGCCCGCCTGTTGCGCCAGACCAGCCGTACTTGCCAACATGATCGCAGACAGCGCGGCTCCGACCATCAACGCACCGCGCGTCGACGCCCGGCCCACTCGTTTCAACTGGCGCATCGGATATTCCCCTCATCACATGTCACACCGTCCCCTCGACGGCGGATTGACAGTTCTGTCTGGGAAGACACCTCAGGGAGCGGACCGGGTACCTGCGTGGCAGGATTTTTTCGAATAGTGCCGCAGACGGCTCTACCAGCTGCGCCGCAGACCGATATAGGCCGAGCGTCCGGCGACATCATAGGCGGCATTGAAATTGCGCCGGTCGCCGCTCTGCGTCCCGTTTGGGAGGAAGGGACCATAATCGTGGAAGATATTATTGACCCCACCAAACAGGCGCCAGCCTTCTCGCAAATCGATCCGGGCCGATACATCATGCTGGAGCCAGGGGTCGACCTCGAGGATGAGCTGGGCGTCGGCATCATCAAGCGCGGCGCGATCATGACTGTCGACGCTCGCCCCCTCATAGCGGGCGCGCCACTGCAATTGCCAGGCGCCCGCCTCCCAGGTCAGGGACCCGGTCCAGCGATGCGCGGGCGCACCGACTTCGCCACGCCATTGATTGACCTGGACGGAGCCATCCGTGCGCTCGAACTCCTGTTGCAGTCGATGGCTGTAGGCATAGAGAAGCTGTGCCCTCCAGTCACCGCGAAACCAGCCCTCATTCACGCGCCAGCCATCGCGCAGACGAAGGTCGACGCCGCTTGATCTCAGCGCGTGCAGATTGTCGGTTCGATTGAGCATGGCCACGAGCTGGCCCGAGCCCGACCGTTCAATCGAGTCACAAAAGGCATTAGCGGCCGGCAGAACCGTCGCTCCATAGCATTCCTGCAACAGGGATTGGCTGCTGAGCGAGGCAATCACCTCTTCGACGCGGATATCATAGGCATCGAGCACCAGCGAGAAGCGGGGACGCTGTTGCGGCGTGAAGACAAAACCCAGATTCCAGCTATGCGATTCTTCCTCGGTGAGATCGGGATTGCCGGAATTGGGCGCATAGACGCTGCTCACACTCTGCAAGAACACACCATCGCGCGCGATCACGGCGGCGATGCGGGCATCGGAGCGGCAATTTCCGGCCTCGGTCCCGGACGACACCAGCGTGACGCCGTCGCAGGGGTCGGACACGCTGTCATAATCGCCGCGCGGCGCCGAATATAACTCAACCATGCCCGGCGCCCTTTGAGCATTGCCGAGTTGCGCCCGCAATTGCAGACCCGGCGAGACTACCCAGCTGGCGCCGACCCGGAAGCTTCCGACTCCGCCGACGCTGTCAATGTCATAACGGGCGAGCCGTCCGGCAAATTCGAGGCCAAGATGCTGGATCATGGGCCGACCGGACAGCAGCGTTACCGAAGTCTCGAAAAAAGCCTCGGTTGCATCCACCGAAGCGTCGAGATCGGGCACATCGACATAGCCTGTGTCGCGCGATTGCGTGACGGGGTCGCCGACGGTCCTTTGCCGGTCGCGCCGGTGTTCGATTCCGAGCGCGAGCGGGATCGCACCGATCCCCGGAAAGACCGCCTCGCCAGTCAGGGTGAGGCCAATCGTATCCTGCTGCACATCGACATCGAGCCGGTCTGTGGCGCGAATATAGTCGGCCGCTTCGGCACTGATCGAGTTGACGCCAAAAATATCCAGCGGGACGCAGCCGGCCTGGCGCGCGGCGCTATCGCGGCAGCGATACCCGCTTGCAGTGCCGACAGCAGGCTCGACATCCAGCGCCGCCTGGATATGGCGGAAATTGAGTTCGCCGCTGCGCAGCTGGCTCTGGGAATAGCGGCCATGACCGACATAGGCCTCCCAGTCCCACCGCGCCGCCTGCCCGCCAAGCCCGGCCCAGAGCCGGTCCGTGGCCCGGTCAATATCGCGATATTCGGGGCCCAGCTCCGTGAAGCGCCGGCGCCAGGTGATACCGCTCAGCCCGTCCGCGAGCGCTGCAGCTCGAATCGGGGCCGGGACGAAGGGGTTGTCCAGGGCAATGCGGCCGATATCCTCCCGCGTCGCGCCGAAATCCTGACCATAATAGGCGGTCTGGGCTTCGCGTGTCGCTTGGCTCTGGCTGCGTGCGAACAATGCCGTCGCGAAGAGCTCGACGTAATCGCTCAGCTCATACCGGGTCTTCAGCGCCAGCATCTGCCGGTCACGCGGCAAGCTGATCGTCGCGTCGGGCCGGGTCGACACACTATCGGTATCGGTGTCGAAATCGCTTTGCAGCCCGGCCGCGTTGAACCAGAAATCATAGCCGATAAAACGCCCGCCCGGGGTGTAGGTGCTCAGATCGTCTTCCAGGCGCGTCCCGTCATTGGAGAGGACAAGGTCGCTCAGCGCCCAATCCCGCTCGTCGGCCCCGATACGGGCCAGCTGGTCGAAGGACAAATTGGCCATCACATGGCCCCGGCCCGCCGCGAACGGACGGCCGATGGTGAAGGCGCCGGCCGAGAAGGCGCCGCCGCCATCCTCGGTCAGTCCGGACTGAAAAACCGCACTGCCACCGTCAAGATCATCGCGCAGCACGAAATTGACGACACCGGCGATGGCATCTGAACCGTAGAGCGCCGAAGCGCCGCCTGTGGTAATTTCCACCTGTTCGACGAATTCGACCGGGATCGAGTCCGAGCCGAAACGGCTGGCATTGCCACTGTTGGAGACGGTTCGCCGACCGTCGATCAGCACCAGGGTCCGGGTCGTCCCCAATCCGCGCAGCCCGACCGATGTCAGGCCGGCATTCTGCGCGCTCAAATGCGTGGATTGGCCGGAAAACTCCAGGGTTGCCGGCGATTGCGACGCCAGCAAGCCCCCCATTTCATAGGCACCGGAGGATTCCATTTCGGCCCGCCCCATCACGAAGACCGGGGTCACCGCTGTCAGGTCGGAGCGGGCAAAGCGCGAGCCGGTCACCACAATCACCTCGCCCGGATCGGTCGGGACTGCGGCGCCCGCCAGGGTCAGCCAGCCGACAGCACGGGTCTCCCTCACCCGGCCATCAGCCGGCACCAGGCCGGTCGGGGAGATCGCCGGTGCCGGTGTTTGTGCGATCACCGACAGCACGCCGGTGCGCGCGTCGACACGGTCGATCTGCAGACCCGTCTCCGCGAGCAATGCGTCCAGCGCCTCATCCGCTGTCGACAGACCCCGCAGGGGCGGAACCCGATAGCCTTCGACGAGACGGGATTCGAACAGGAGCTGGCGACCGGTGAGGATCGAATATCGCCGCAATGCGCCGTCCAGTGGCCCGGCCGGGATGTCAAACAGGATGCGGGTTTCACCACCGGTTTCGGCGCCCGCCGGCGCTTCGGTCTGCGCCGCCAGACCCGGCGTCAGAACGAGACTCATCGCCACGCCGGCCAATAGCCGGGCGGCGAAGCTCAGATCTGACCGCCTGACCCGCATGCCGTCCCCTCAGACCTTCCCGGGCTCGTCCCCGGACCGTGTCATTGCACCGCCCAGCCCGCTATTCATTGGAAGTGTAGAGCCGGATCCGGTCGGCATCGCGATCAATTCCGACCGGCCCCATTTGGTCCAGCGCCGCAAAGAATGCGTCGCTATCACGCGGATCAAACACGCCAGACACTGCAATTTCGGCCACGCCGGGATCGGAAAACTCAACAGCGAGATCGCCATAGCGCCGGAATTCCGCGACGACATCGGCCAAACGCCAGTCATCGAAGATCAGCCGGCCGGACCGCCAGGCGACCGCCAGACCGGCATCGACACGCTGCGCTTCCGGCAAGGGCGCACCCGGCGCCAGCTCGACCTGGTCACCGGCGTGCAGCGTCGTCGGACTTGCCGGCGCCGCCGTGTCGCGAGCCTGAACGATCCCCTCCACGACGGTCACCAGCGTATGGCCATCTGTGCGGGTATAGACATTGAAGGCGGTGCCGATGGCCCGCACTTCATATCCACCGGCCGCGACGATGAAGGGCCGGGACGGATCGTGCGCGACTTCGAACAGCACCTCGCCCCGGGGCAGGGTAATGCGGCGCTCGCGATCACTGAAGCTGACCTCGATGCGCGATCCGGTATTCAGCGTCGCAGTCGAACCGTCGGCGAGGATGCGGGCCTGCATCTCGCCGCGCCCGGTCGAGTAGGCCTCGGCAACGACAATTTCGACCGGCGCCGCCGGCTCACCGCCCAGCAATGGACCAAACAGAAAGGGCGTCACCGCCAGCAGCAAGAGGACAGACGCGGCCAGCGCAACCGGCCGCCAGCCCAGGCCGGAAAACAGGCCAGGATGCGGCGCATCAGCCGTAATACTGTCCAGCCCCGCCTCGACTTCGGCGATCAAATCCCCGGCCCATGCGCTTGTCCTCACCTGTTCCAGCGCCGCCTCGAGATCCAGGCAGGCCGACAGGGCATCGGCGTGGCACACATCAGCCTGGAGCCAGGCTTCCAGCTCGGCCTGACGTCCAGGATCGAAGGGTGCGCCGGCCTGCAGCCAGAGGGCCCAGCCTGCGGCCACGTCGTGAATATCGGACGTCGGATCAACCGGCATCATGCCCAGCTCCTGTGGTATCGCTTCCGGGTTTGGCCCCGGCTTGCAGACGCGCCGCGCACAGCGCCATTCCGCGTTGAATGTGTTTCTTGACCATATGTGACGACACACCCATCTGATCGGCGGCCTGCTGGTAGGTCAGCCCCTTCAGCTTGCACAGCACGAAGGCCGCCCGGCATTTTGGCGACAGGCCGCGAATAGCGTCCTGCAAGGCCCGTTCTCGAGCCTCGTCGTGCGTTGCGCTTTCGGCTGGCGCGCCCCGCGATTGCACGAAGACGTCGGTATAGTGGTGCGTCACGCTCGCAGAGTGGCGCTGTACCGTATCGCGGTGGCGCAGATGATTGCGCGCAAGATTGGTCGCGATCGTGGTGAGAAACGCCGATTCATCGCGCACCGGACGCGCATCGACATCAGCCTTCAACAAGCGCTCGAAGGCCGATTGGGTGATGTCATCAGCGTCCTGTGGGTTCTTGACGATGCGCAGCACGATCCAGCGCAAGCGCGAACCATGTTCGCGGTAGAGATTTTCGACGTTGAACGCGTCACTCACCGCCACGACCAAGCCCTCACGCCCGCCGGCTTGCCCGCAGCAGACGTCTCACCCGATAGCCCGCACGCCGGACCCGCACGCCAGACCACGCCTGACACAAGATTGTCATGGTCGCCTGCGGGAGCTGGCCGCGCAAGGTACCCGATCAGCACCGCCGCGTGTCCTGTTCAATTGGTGCACCGGCAAGCCTGCAGGAGCTGGCAGCCATCGCCAGAATCCGGCCGTCCCCGGATCAGCGCTCTTGTCTTCGGGTAAGTCTATGGCGGTGCCGCCCGACGAGCACCAGCCGGTTCCTGAGGCGGAATCGTTCCGCGCCGCCTAGGGAGAACTTGTTTCAGCGCGGCCGGTGAGTTCGGCAGAATCGCCGAGAATGTCCGATATGATCGCCTCGGCAAGCCAGCGCGTTCCATCTGTGTCTGCAGCGTAGAACATGAATTGTGAGCGTCGTTCAGCGCGGATCAAGCCGGCCCGTTCCAGGGTCTGCAGGTGGCCTGTCATGGTCGACCGCGGCACTTCATAGTGCGCAGCCAGATCGCCTGCGGAAACCGAGAGAGGAAATCGCGCGCACAGGCGCCGGAAAAGATCCAGGCGCACCGGATGGGAGAGGCCGGCCAGCGCGGTAACTGTTCGTCGATTTGTCATACCGGCAAATTGCAGCGCGAGCATGACCGGCACATCGAATTTTCGTGAATGTTTTGCGACGGCTCGAATTTGGGACAGTCCGGCATCGGCTAGGGCCTGTACTCAATAAGGGGATTCCCGGATCGTTGATTGCGTGATTCA
>NZ_CAXBKN010000055.1:0-20918 GCF_963976135.1 uncultured Maricaulis sp. | reverse complement strand
CTCCGATCGCTTTGCGCGCACCGGAAGCACCCAGATCCCGGCCGCATCAAAGGCGGCCGCGATCCAGCACAGAAAACCTTTGAGGAGTAATTGTCATGAAAACAGCCAATGCAAAATTCGCCAGCCTGGCCCTCGCGGCCCTGTTGGGCACGACGGTCGCAGCCACAGCCTCGGCGCAAACGGTTGAGGGCAATATTGCCCTGACATCCGATTATATCTTCCGCGGCGTCACCCAGACCGATGGCGGTCCGGCCATTTCCGGCGGTTTCGATGTCGCTGACGACAGCGGGCTATATGCCGGTGTCTGGGGCTCAAGCGTCGATTTCGGCGACGACACCACCATGGAACTCGACCTCTATGGCGGCTATGCCACGACGCTCGGCAGCTGGGATCTCGATATCGGCGGCATCTTCTACGGCTATCCCGATAGTCCCAGTGCCGGAGGTGACCAGAATTTCTGGGAAATCTATGCCGGTGTCGGTCACGCGCTCGGCCCACTGGCCTGGGATGCGAAACTCTCCTGGTCGCCGGATTTCTATCTCGAGAGCGGTTCGGCAACCTATCTCGAAACCGGTCTCGCCTATGAATTTCCGGCCGGTGTCGCCATTGATGCCCGCATCGCGGCCAGCACATTCGACGACCTTCCCGCTGCCGACTACGAGGATTACCAGATCGGCGTCTCGGGCACGGTGTTGCAGACGCTTGGCTGGGATGTGCGTTATCACTCCCTGTCCGATGGTGGCGATGACAGCTTCGTCTTCACCATCTCCCAATCCTTCGGCGGCTAGCTGAAGGCGGCAGGACGGCCCGTTGCCTCCCCATCGGGTCGTCCTGTCTTCATTCGCTACCCTGGCGCACTGTCAGCCTTGCGATCCTGCCGTCAGTCCCGACGGCCCAGCCTGCCAGGCTGCCCGGTGCGAAGGCGATGGCATTATAGCCGGCCTCGGAAATTCCTTCCCAGACACGCCCGCCATCGCGGCTCAGATCGCTCCCATTGGGTCCCACGGCCAGAAAATGCCCACCAAGCCCCGGGATGGACGCCACCGCCGACCGGTAGCCTGTTGGGGGGATTTCCGGCTCGAACCAGACATGGCCGCCATCGAGTGAATAGGCGGCGACGCCCTCCCGTGCATCGGGACGGGTATAATCGCCGCCGACCGCGACGAGCGTGTTTCCGGTCGCAGCGATCGAGAAGATTCCGGCACCGGCTTGCCCGCTGGCGAGGGGAGCGTTGACCGCGCCCCAGCTGGCACCGAAATCCCGGCTCGACAGGATACGGGCCCGCGCCCCGCCGCCCGTCCCAATCCAGACGCGACCTGCTTCGCCCAGCGCAATGCCGGTATCGGAGGCCGCAAATCCGGCTTCACCCTCGAGCGGTGCGGGCAGGTTTTCCGCTTCGCTCCAGCTCTGGCCGCCATCGTCAGTCAGCAGGATGTGAAAAACGCCCTCGACCGGATCGGAGAAGGCAAGACCCCGCATCTCGTCCCAGAAGGCCAGGCCGTCGAAGAAGGCGGTATCGGAGGCATCTTCATAAAGCAGGGTGAAGGAGGTGCCGCCATCGCGCGTCTCGAACAGGCGCGCCGGACTGCCGGCCGTAAAGAAGAGGGCGTGGTTGGCGTTGAAGCCATGGGCTGAGCGCAAATCCAGCCCGGCAGCAGCCTCGATGCGGCTCCGGCTCCAGTTCGTGCCGCCGTCCACAGTGCGCAAGACCACCCCGTCGGGAGCGCCGATCCAGGCAATCTCCGAATCGACCACAGCGAGCCCGCGCAAGCTGCTCTGTACGCCGCTCTCCTGCATCGTCCAGTCAATGCCGGTCACCGTATGGCGCGGCGATGGCTGGCAGGCGCTGAGGGCGGCCAGTCCGGCCCCCAGAACCGTAACGACGAACCGTTTCACCGTCCCAGGCCGAGGATTTGGGCGCTGTCGCAATGCCAGCACGTCGCGGCCCCGATCGGGCTGCCGGGCGGGATTTCGGTCTCGAAACCGCCCACCTCTTCACCGCGATCGATGCGGGCGAGCCCGGCCTCGATTTGCCGCGCCAGGCCAAGCCGGTCCTCACGGGGACCGGCCGCGTTTGCCCGGCCGCTGGGCAAGGCGGCAGCCAGCGCTTCAAGCCGGGCTCTCGCCTGGTTCGATGCGGAGCGAGGCCCGCTTGCGGTCACAGCCAGCAATTGCGCAACATATTCACCCTGGACGGCGCTGCGGAGCGGGGCGAGGCGAGCGGCTTCATCGCGCGGGGCGGTGAAGATGGCGCGTTCCATCGTCTCGAGCATTTCGGTCGGCGAAAGCTGATCCGGGTCGCGGGCGCTCTGCTCGCCGATCCGCGCCAGACGGGCCGGCGAAAGCATGGCCTGGAGCGTGATGCGGGCGGCTGCCGCTGCCGCATCGCTACGGCTGAAGGCCGGGTATTGCGAGGACGCGAAGATTTCACGCGTCGCTGCCGCGTCGTAGTCCACATAGGGCGACGGGGTCAGCTGAGACAGGGTGGTGTCGTTGATGTCCAGCGCCGCCGGCGCGAGCGTGGCGGTCAGGGCGATCAGGGCCCGGCGCTGGTCCGCGGCCGGTGCGGGGCTGAGGCCTTCAACCCCGGAACCATTGAGGCTGTATTCGAAATACACCCCGCCCAGAGTCTTGGCGGCTGCTTCCACCTGGTAACGGTGAAAGAGATAGATCGGTGAGAAGACGGCGCGCAATTCGCTCGCAGGCAGGCCGGGGGCCAGGGCTTGCGCCCCGAAATTGGCCAGTGCTGTGTCCCGGACGGCCATGATGTCATCAAGGGTCTGGATCGGGTCGCTGCCATTATCCCAGAGATTGGCCAGCGGGTGGCCGGAATTATTGCCGCGCGCATGACGGTCGCTGATGAAGAGCAGGCCGTCAGCCCGCGCGGCGGCCAGGATCGCCTCCTGCCCTGCGGCCTCGTCAGCCGGGTCGGCATATTGTCCGTAGAGCCAGCTGATCGCGGCCCGGTCCCAGGCGGCGATGCCCACCGAATACGCGTCGCTGACATCGATATTGCCATCGGCATCGAGCGAGACGAGCGGCACTGGATAATCCATCACCGAGGCGCGGTCATTGGCGCTGGCGGCGAAATTATGCATCAGGCCGATCGTATGCCCGACCTCATGGGCGGAGAGCTGGCGGATGCGGGCCAGGGCGAGCTCGAGCGGGTCGCTGGCACTGCCGCTGCCGGTCTGGTCCGTGCCCAATAGGCCTTCAAAGATGATCCGGTCCTGGCGGATGCGCTGGCTGCCCAGAATGACATGGCCCTTGAGGATCTCGCCGGTGCGCGGATCGGTTACGGCACCGCCATAGGACCAGCCCCGCGTCTGGCGATGGACCCACTGGATGATGTTGTAGCGCAGGTCGAGCGGATCAGCGCCCTCGGGCAGAAGCTCAACCCGGAATGCGTCCTCGAACCCGGCGGCGGCAAAGGCGTCGGACCACCAGTTCGCCCCATCGATCAAGGCGTCGCGGATCAATGGCGGCGTGCCGCGTTCGACATAATAGATGATCGGTTCGACGACAGGACCGGAAGCCGCTGCCGGATCAACCCGTTCCAGCCGGTGGCGCACGGCGAGATATCGGCGCACGGGCGCATCGAGTGGTGCGGCCATGTCATAGATCTCGGTTGTGATCGCGCCGGACCGGTCATCGGCCTCACGGATTTCATAACCGGGCTCGGGCAGGGCTGCGAAGGAGTGGTGCACGGTCAGTGTCACCGAGTCGGCGGCTGGCGTTACGGCACGGACTTCAGAGCCCGGATCGCTCGATGTCAGGGTCAGAAGGGCATCGATTTCGACATTCAGCGGGAAGGCGCGAACGCTATCGGTCAATGCCGCGCTGCGATCCGCATCAATCGAGAAACTGCCCTGTTCTGCGGCGGCGAGCTGGGCGATGGTCCCGACCGGATCACGCGTGAGAAAGCCGGCCAGATCGACCAGCACGCGGCCATCCTGTTCGGCGACGATCTCACCGCTCCAGACAATGGAGCGGGCGAAGGATTGTTCCGTCGCCTGGCGCTCGTCGGCCTCGGCGCCGATCGCGCGATAGCGATTATTCTCGAACTCGGCGAAGACCCGGTCATTGACCCGGAAGAAGCGCAGGATTTCCGATTGCGTGCCGAGTCCGCGATCCAGCCCGACCGGGTTGGAGCCGAGACCCGAGGCGAGCCAGGCGGTGTAGATCATGCGGCCCAGCGAGCCGTCTTCCGTTGGCTCCAGTTCGGCGAGGATCCGGCCGTCACGATCATCGACATGGAGGGTGAACAGGCCGGCGGCCTGCGTCAGGCCGGCGATCGATTCCGAATAGCTGGCCGGCTGTTCCTGGGACAGGGCCGGTGCGCCCGCTGCAGTGATCAAAATCGCCAGGCTGGCTGCCAGTTTGCGCAAACTTGTCATGATGGAACCCACTCCGCTGATCCGGTTTGACGAGACGCTAACCCGCCGGCGGCGGCCTGTCACCTCGACCGGACCCGCCCCTCATGCCCCCGCAGGCGCTGTCGTTGAGCGGCAGCTCCGGGCCCCACTTCGCGGCGTCATTTCTATTGCGATGCAGCAAAAATCCTGAACCTGAAATCGTGGCAAATCATCCCAATAACCATCCATGTTTTTGCTATCATAATCTCAAAATGCTATAATCATCCAATCAAGTGGAAAAATTTACCCAATCTGGTCGCGGCCGGGCTCTTGAGTGACGATCGAGAGTGTGCTGCACTGCGGAATAACCATGAAGCTGTGAGGTCATCCATTGCTGCGATTTGTCGACATCGAACAGGCCTATCCGGGAAAGCGTGCGGAAGCTGAGCGACGCACGGATTTTCTTGAGATCTACCAACCTGTCGAGATCGCCAGAGTGGCGGAGCAGGCCTCACGCTGCTCGCAATGTGGCGTGCCTTTCTGCCAGACCGGATGCCCCCTGCAGAACAATATTCCCGACTGGCTGATGCTGGCCGGTACCGGCCGGATGCAGGAGGCCTATGAAGCGTCTGCCGCGACGTCGACCATGCCGGAAATCTGCGGCCGTATCTGTCCCCAGGACCGATTGTGTGAAGGCAGCTGCGTCGTCGAGAAGTCCGGCCATGGCGCGGTGACGATCGGTGCTGTCGAACAATTCATCACTGATACAGCCTGGGATGAGGGCTGGGTCACCCCGGTCGTGCCGGGCGCGCCGCGCGGCCAGAGTGTCGGCGTCATCGGTTCCGGCCCCGCCGGGCTGGCTGCCGCTGAACGGCTGCGCGAGGCGGGCTGCGAGGTCACGGTCTATGAGCGCGCCGATCGCGCCGGCGGTCTGCTGATGTATGGCATTCCCGGCTTCAAGCTCGACAAGCATGTGGTTCAGCGCCGGCTCGACCGGCTTGCTGCGGGCGGTGTGGTATTCAAGCTGAATTTCGAGATCGGGCGTGACGCCTCGCTCGACCTATTGCGTTCGCAACACGATGCCGTCCTGATCGCGACCGGCGTCTACGCCGCCCGCCAGCTGGTCTGCCCCGGTGCGGGTGATGAGGTTGTGCAGGCACTCGACTATCTGATCCGCTCCAATCGTGACGGACTGGGTGATCCGGCTGCGGCCAATGAGCGGCTGTCGGCCGAGGGCAAGGATGTCATCGTGATTGGCGGCGGTGATACGGCGATGGATTGCGTCCGCACCGCAATCCGCCAGAAGGCGCGCTCGGTCACCTGTCTCTATCGCCGCGACCGCGCCAATATGCCCGGCTCGGCCCGCGAAGTGCGCCATGCCGAGGAAGAGGGCGTGGTGTTTGAATGGCTCTCGGCGCCGCTTGCGGTCCTGAGCCAGGGCACGGATGTGACCGGCGTCCGCGTCCAGCGGATGCGGCTGGGTGCCCCCGATGCCTCCGGACGCCGCATGCCGGAGGCTGATCTCGGCAAGACCGTCGATCTGCCTGCAAATATGGTGATCTCGGCGCTGGGCTTTCAGCCCGAGAATCTGAGCCAGTCTTTCGAGGCGCCCGATTTGAATCTGACCCGCTGGGGCACGGTCGAGTCCGATTCCGATTCCAGTATGACCAGTCTGAACGGGGTTTTCGTGGCCGGCGATATCCAGCGCGGCGCCTCACTGGTCGTCTGGGCCATCCGCGACGGGCTCGATGCGGCTCGCTCGATTGAAAACTATCTCGACAATCGCCTTGCCGTGCTCGGAGCCGCCGAATGACACATTCAAACTGGTCTGAAGCCCGGCACCGCAAGGGGCTGGAACTTCTCGAAGCGTCGGGCCTCTACCGTCCGGAAGACGAACGCGATGCCTGCGGCGTCGGCCTGATCGCCGACATGAAAGGCCAGCCAAGGCGCGAGATTGTCGAACTGGCCATACACGCCCTGAAATCCGTCTGGCATCGCGGCGCGGTCGATGCCGATGGCCGCACGGGCGACGGTGCCGGCTTGCGCCTCGGCGTGCCACAGGACTTTTTCAAGGCTGCCGTCGCGCGCACCGGTCATGAGCCGCAACGCGGCGATGTCATCGTCGGGATGATCTTCCTGCCGCGCACCGATTTTGCGGCCCGCGAGCGCGCCCGCGCCATCATCGAGGCCGAGATTCTCGGCCAGGGTTTCAGCTTTTACGGCTGGCGCCAGACCCCGACCAATACCGCCGTGCTCGGCACCAAGGCCCGCTCGACCCTGCCCGAGATTGAACAAGTCCTGTTTCGCGATCCTCAAGGCCGCGATGCGGCCAGCGTCGCGCATACACTCTACATCATCCGGCGGCGCATCGAGCGCCGCGCCCGCGAAGAGAATCTGCGCGAGCTTTATGTCTGCTCACTTTCGCCGCACGACATCATCTATAAGGGCCTGTTCCGCGCCGAGGATATCGACGCCTTCTATCTCGATCTGAAGGATGAGCGCTTCGTGTCGCCCTTTGCGATTTTCCACCAGCGCTATTCGACCAATACATTCCCCGAATGGCGTCTGGCCCAGCCCTTCCGCATGCTGGCGCATAATGGCGAGATCAATACGATCCGCGGCAATACCAACTGGATGAAAAGCCACGAAATTCACATCGCTGATACCGCGTTCGAGGACGCGCGCCAGGATGTGACGCCGGTGATCCAGCCGGGCGCCTCGGACTCGGCGGCGCTCGACCAGGTGTTTGAAATCCTGGTCCGCGCCGGACGCAATGCGCCGATGACCAAGACGCTGCTCATCCCGGAGGCCTGGTCCAAACGTTCCGACGTCATGCCCGATGGCTGGAGCGCGATGTATGAGTATTTCAATTCGGTGATGGAGCCCTGGGACGGTCCGGCTGCGATCGCGGCCTTTGACGGGCGTTGGGCAATCGCCGGTCTCGACCGCAACGGCCTGCGGCCGATGCGTTATGCCATCACCGATGACGGGCTGCTCGTCGCCGGTTCGGAAACCGGTATGGCGCCGATCGCTCCGGAGCGCGTCATTGAACGCGGCGGCATCACGCCCGGCCGCCTGATCGCGCTTGATCTCGAGGAGGGCCGCTTTTACCGAGAGCACGAAATCCTCGACACGCTCAGTGAGACCCATCCCTATCAACGCTGGCTCGGCGAGGTCGAGGATATCGAACCCGCGATTGGGCTGGGGCCGGAACCGGTCAAGTTCAATGCTGATGAACGCTTGCGCCGCCAGGCCGCGGCCGGTTTCAGTTTCGAGGCGATCGAACTCGTCCTCGCGGCCATGGCCGAGGACGGCAAGGAAGCGGTCGGCTCGATGGGCGATGACACGCCGCTCGCCGTGCTGTCGGAAACCTACCGCCCGCTGTCGCACTTCTTCCGGCAGACCTTCGCGCAAGTGACCAATCCGCCAATCGACCCTTTGCGTGAAGGCCGGGTGATGGGGCTCAAGACGCGGTTTCGCAATCTCGGCAATATCCTCGCCAAGGGAGAGACCCGGGCCAATGTCCTGGTGCTTGAAAGCCCGATCCTGACCAATGGCGCCTATTGGCGCTGGCGCGAAATGATGGGCGGGGGCGTGAAGGAGATTGATTGTCTGCTGCCAGTTGCCGAGGCGACAGGCGATGGCCATGCGCTCGGCGCCGCGATCGACAAGGTGATCGAGGCCGCGGTCTATGCCGTGCGCGATGGCGCAGCACACCTCGTGCTGACGGATCACAAGTCGGACGAGAATCATTGTGCCTTGCCCATGATCCTGGTCGCCGGCGCCGTCCATTCGCGCCTGACCCGCCACGGTTTGCGCAATGCCTGTTCAATCAATGTCCGTTCGGCTGAGTGTTTCGATCCGCACTATGCCGCCGTGCTGATTGGTCTCGGGGCGACAACGGTCAATCCCTATCTCGCCTTCGAAACCGTGACGGCGGGCCAGGACAGTTCCGGCGGAGACGGTGCCGCCCGCATCCGCGCCAAACGGCTCAAGCTGGCGCTCGATGGCGGCCTGTTGAAAATCATCTCCAAAATGGGGATCTCGATCATTTCCTCCTACCGTGGTGGCTGCAATTTCGAAGTGCTCGGCCTGTCGCGTGCGCTGGTCGAAGCCTATCTGCCGGGCGTGGTGAGCCGGATATCCGGTCTGGGCCTGCCGGGTCTGGAAGCGCGCACCGTCGACCTGCACCGCACCGCCTGGCGCGGCGAAGCCCGTCTGCCGATCGGGGGCTTCTTCCGTCAACGTTCCAGCGGTGATCGCCACGCGGTGACGGCAAGTTCGATCACCGAGCTGCAATCGGCCGTCAAACACAATGATGCCGCAGCCTGGAAACGCTACCGCGAAGCGCTCGACGCGCAAGGCGCGATCCAGTTGCGCGACCTGCTCGACATGCGCCCGCTCGGACCAAAACTCCCGGTCGACAGTGTCGAGTCGATCAATGGTATCCGCCGCCGTTTCGTCACACCGGGCATGTCGCTCGGTGCCCTCTCGCCGGAAGCCCATGGCGCACTCAATGTCGCGATGAACCGGATCGGGGCCAAATCGGTGTCCGGTGAGGGCGGCGAGGATCCGCGTCGCTACCAACCCTTGCCCAATGGCGACAATATGAATTCGGCCGTCAAGCAGATCGCCTCCGGGCGCTTTGGTGTCACGGCGGAATATCTCAACCAGTGCCGCGAGATCGAGATCAAGGTGGCCCAGGGCGCCAAGCCGGGCGAGGGCGGGCAATTGCCCGGCTTCAAAGTCACTGACTTCATCGCCAGGATGCGTCTGGCCACGCCGGGTGTCTCGCTGATCTCGCCGCCGCCGCATCATGATATCTATTCGATCGAGGATCTGGCGCAGCTGATCTATGATCTCAAACAGATCAATCCGCGCGCCCGGGTCGGCGTCAAGCTGGTCGCCTCTGCCGGGGTGGGTGCGGTCGCGGCCGGCGTTGCCAAGGCCAATGCCGACATCATCAATATCTCCGGCAGTGTCGGCGGCACCGGTGCGGCCTCGTTGAGCTCGATCAAATTTGCCGGCGGACCGCTCGAACTCGGCCTTGCCGAGGCACACCAGATGCTGTCGCTGAACGGCTTGCGTGAACGCATTACGCTGCGCGCCGATGGCGGCATGCGGTCCGGCCGCGATATCGTCATCGCGGCGATGCTCGGCGCCGAGGAATTCGGCATCGGTACCGCATCCTTGCTGGCGCTCGGTTGCCTGATGGTGCGCCAATGCCATTCCAACACCTGCCCGGTGGGTATTTGCACCCAGGATGACGATCTGCGCCTGCGCTTCGGCGGCGCGCCGGACTATGTCGTCAATCTGATGACCTTCCTGGCCCAGGATGTGCGCGAAATCCTCGCCGGTCTCGGCGCAAAGGATCTGGAGGATGTGATCGGCCGTACCGATCTGCTCGACCAGGTCTCGCGCGGTTCCGAAGCGCTCGATGATCTCGACCTCAGCGCCATCATGGCGCGCGCCGATGCGGCAGAACGGCCGGCCCGTTCGACCCGTGAGCAACGCAATCCGGTCGCGCCAAGCCTGGATGAGCAGATCATCAAGGATGCCGCGCCGGTCTTCGCCCGTGCCGAGAAGATGCAGCTCGATTATGCGGTCAAGAATACCGACCGCGCTGTCGGGACGCGAACCTCGTCGGAAATCATTCGCGTGTTTGGCGGTGCCGGTCTGGCCGATGATTATCTGACGCTGAAACTGCGCGGTTCCGCCGGTCAGTCGCTGGGGGCATTCGCGACCGCCGGCCTGCGGATCGAGCTTGATGGCGATGCCAATGATTATGTCGGCAAGGGCCTGTCCGGCGCGACCATACTGGTACGGCCATTCGGCGGTTCGCGCGAGCAGACGACGGGCAGTGCCATCATTGGCAATACCTGTCTTTACGGCGCGACATCGGGGCGCCTGTTCGCGGCCGGTCTGGCCGGGCAGCGCTTTGCGGTCCGCAATTCCGGGGCGGTGACCGTGATTGAGGGCTGCGGCGCCAATGGCTGTGAATACATGACGGGCGGCACCGCCGTCATCATCGGCCCGGTCGGCGATAATTTCGCTGCCGGGATGACGGGCGGCGATGTCTTCGTCCATGATCCGGAGCGCCGCCTCGATGCGCGGCTCAATACCGATACGGTTGTGGCCTTTGCCCTGACGCCAGAATCAGAAGTCCGGTGCCGAGAATTGATCGAGCAACACGCGCAGCAGACCGGTTCGGCGCGGGCACAGCGCCTGCTCGCGGACTGGGATGTTGAGCGCGGTCATTTTGTCCATATTCGCGGCGAGGAAGCCGTGCGGCGCGAGACGGTGGCCGAACCCGGTCTGCCGGCTTCGAGCGTCGCCTGATGCCCAAGGCCCGTGTTGCAGTGCAGCACGGGATTGGATCGCGGGCCTTATCAGCGTAAGAGGTCGCAAAATCCTCGCGCCAGGAGCACGACTATGCGGATCGACAAAATTGCCGCGGGTGTGAACCCGCCTGAAGACATCAATGTCATCATCGAAGTCCCCGTTGGCGGCCAGCCCGTCAAATACGAGATGGACAAGGAGGCGGGCACCGTCTTCGTCGATCGTTTCCTGCACACGCCGATGAGCTATCCGTGCAATTACGGCTTTATGCCGCACACCCTGTCGGAAGATGGTGATCCGATCGACGTCATGGTGCTCGGTCAGACGACGCTGATGCCCGGTTGCGTCGTTCGCGCCCGTCCGATCGGCGTGCTGCTGATGGAAGACGAAAGCGGCATGGACGAGAAGATCCTGTGTGCACCGCATCACAAGCTGACGCCGTTCTACGATGATATCCTTGACTATTCCGACGTGCAGAAGCCGCTGATCATGCGCATTACGCACTTCTTCGAGCACTACAAGGATCTCGAGCCCCATAAATGGGTCAAGGTCGAGGGCTGGGGCGATGCCGCACGGGCGCGCGAATTGATCCTGGAAGCGATTGAACGCGAGAAGACGGGCAAGGCCTGACGGCTGCTCAGCCCCGTTTGAAATCCTTCAGGATTTCACGCGCCGCATTATGTCCGGGCGCGCCGGTCACCCCGCCGCCCGGATGCGTTCCCGATCCGCATTGATAGAGCCCGGCGACCGGGCTGCGATGATCGGCGTGGCCCAGCACCGGGCGTGCCGAGAACAGCTGGTCCAGGCTGAGCGCGCCGTGGAAGATATCACCGCCGGTGAGGCCGAAGACCCGTTCGAGGTCGAGCGGCGAGAGGGCCTGGCGGCCGAGTACTGATTTCTTGAAGCCCGGCGCCCATTTATCGACCGTTTCGATCATCAGGTCAGCGACTTCCTCGCGGTGATCATCCCAGCTGCGACCGCCCGGCAGGACCGGCGCAACGTGCTGGCAGAACAGGCTCGCGACATGCTGGCCCGGCGGGGCGAGGCTGTCATCCTGGGTGGAGGGGATGAGCATTTCAATGACCGGTTCGCGCGACCAGCCATGGCGGCGGGCATCGCTCCAGGCGCGGTCCATATAGTCGAGTGAGGGGGCCATGATAATGCCCGCGGACAAGTGGTCGCCGGGGCCTGGCAGGCAGGTGAAACTGGGCAGTTCCGACAGGGCGAGATTCATCCGGAATGTGCCGGAGCCGCATTTGTAATGGGCGATGCGTTCGTTGAAATCTGCCGGTAAAACAGTGGGATCAATCATCGAACCGAAAAGGAGTTTCGGGTTGAGATTGGACACGATCGCGCGGGAATAGAGCACTTCGCCGGACTCCAGAAGCACGCCCTGTGCGGTGTGGCCGTCGGTGAGGATTTCCTTCACGGGCGCGTCGGTTCGCAGCTCGACGCCGCGTTCCCGGCAGGCCGCAGCCATCGCCTGGGTGATCGCCCCCATTCCGCCAACGGCATGACCCCAAACGCCTTTTTTGCCGTTCACATCACCAAACAAGTGGTGGAGCAGGACATAGGCGCTGCCGGGCGTGTAAGGGCTGGCATAATTGCCGACAATGCTGTCGAAGCCGAACAGTGCCTTGATCGGCTCGCTCTCGAACCAGCCATCGAGCCAGTCGCCTGCGGATTTGGAAAATAAATCAAGCAGATCCCGCTTGGCAGTGAGGTCGAGACTGCCAAGCTTTCCGCTCAGATTGAGCGCCTTGAACACTTCCGGCATGGCACCGGCCCAGCCGCCTTCGCGCAGATTGGGCGGGGTTTGCAGCACCAGGGCGCGCAGCGTGTCGGCGATAATCTCGAGTCGCGTTTCATACGCTTTCAGTTGCTGTGCATCACGCGCTGAGTATTTGGCAACCTGCTGTTGGGTCACCCCTTCGCCTGCCAGTAGATAGCCATCCTCGCGCGGCAGGAAATTGCCGAGCTTGCGCTCGATGATTCTCAACCCGTGACGATGCAGGTCGAGATCGGCGATGACTTTCGGATTGAGCAGCGACACCGTGTAGGCGGCGACGGAATTGCGGAAGCCCGGATGGAATTCCTCGGTGACCGCGGCGCCGCCCAGAACATGCCGGCGTTCGAGCACTGTGACCTTCAGGCCGGCCCGGGCGAGATAGGCGGCGCAGACGAGACCGTTATGGCCACCGCCAACGATGATGATGTCCTGGTCGGGAGTGGGGTGTGAAACCGATTTGCGCGGAGCTGCCATGGCCGGCAGTTTCCACATGAAACCGGAAAGGTAAATGCAAATCGCAGGTTGTGGCTCAGGCGAAAGCCCCGGCGACATCACGTGCGAGCACCAGGGCGCGGCCGCGTGCGATCAGCGCGCCGCAGGGCGAATGACACGTGGTGGCAAGGTCGACCAGATGTTTCTCAGGACGCAGGCGGGTGATTTCAACGCGGGCCGTCAGCGGCTCGCCGATCGGCGCGGCCTGCAGGAATTCTGTCTCCTGCTTGAGATAATTCGTGCCCTGGCCCGGCAGATCGACGCCGAGCAGGCAGGAGAAGAGGCTATTGATCAAGGCTTCCGGCACTGTATCGCCGCTCAGCGGGGCACCCGAAACGGTGTGAAGGGCCATAATATCGGCCGGGCTGAATGTGCGTGTGATCTGCGCCGACCGGCCGGTGGCCAGGGGCAATTTCGCCGCCCCGTTCATGCTTCGACCTCGGTCTCGCCGCTACAGGTGACGACCATGTCTGACAATCGCATCACCTTCAGCCGGATCGTCGTCACCGAACCGTTTTCGGCGATCATTTCTGCATCGAAGCGCAGCGGCTGATCGACCGGCGAGGGGGCGGGATACTGGGTCGCCTGCCGGATCTGCCGCCCGCCCGGGACCAGGTCCTCGACCAGGCCGCGCAGCACCGCGCATAGCAGTGCGCCATGGGCGACGGTCTGGCCGAACCGCGTTTGGGCGGAGAATTCCGGATCGACATGGATCGGATTATTGTCGCCGGAGAGTTGCGCGAAAGCATTGAAATCGGCCTGTGAGAAGCTGCGCTCGAGCGAAGCGGTCCGGTTCATTCGCTCTCTCCCGGCTGCGGCAATAAATGTTTCTGGACCTTGCCGGCGGCGGTGCGCGGGAAATCATGGGCGAACAGAATATGGCGCGGTACCTTGTAGGCGGCGAGGCGCTCGCGGCACCAGCCCGTCAGGGCTTCGGCATCACGGCCTGCACCCTGGCGCAGGATGATATGGGCGCAACCGACCTCACCCCATTTTTCGTCGGGCACGCCGGCAACCGAGGCTTCCTGCACAGCCGGGTGGTCGGCCAGTACATTCTCGACTTCGGCCGGATAGACGTTCTCGCCGCCGGAAATATACATCTCCTTGATACGGCCGGCGACAAAGCAATAGCCATCCGCGTCGAAGCGCCCGAGATCGCCGCTCTTGAGCCAGCCATCGGCGGTGAAGAGTTCGACGGTTTCCTGCGGACGTTGCCAATAGCCCGGCGTCAGGCCCGGGCCATGAAACTGGATCTCGCCGGTCTCGCCGGCCACCAGAACTTCGCCATCGGGGCCGGCAATGCGGGCCTCGACCAGGATCTGGGTCTTGCCGACCGAGCCGATCTTGTCGAGCGCATGAGCTTCATCGACCAGGAAGGCGGTCGGACCGGTTTCGGTCATGCCGAAGCCATTGCAGACGATGGCGCCGCGCGTCGCGAAGGTCTCCACCAGTATGTCCGGCAGGGGCGCGCCGCCACAGGACCAGTGGCGTAGCCGGGTCAAATCGGTCTTGGCAAAATCGGGATGCAGGGTCAGTTCGCGATAGACGGCCGGTACGCCGATGAAGACGTCGAGCGCGCCCGCATTGATCAGTTCGAGCATCGGACCGGCCTCGAAACCGGGCAGGATGTGAATCGTGCCGCCACCGAACAGGACGGGCAGGGTGTGCAGATTGATGCCGGCGGTATGGAAGAGCGGCAGGAAGTTGAGGGTGGAATCCGTGCCGCGCAAACCGATCGCCTGGCCGATATTGATCGAATTGACCAGCGCCATGCCATAGGTCTGGATCACGCCCTTCGGCTTGCCGGTCGTCCCGGAGGTATAGATCAGATACCAGCATTCCTGACTCGGCCAGCGGGCGCGGCCCGGATGCGGCAGGATGGCGTCGCGCAAGTGGCTGTAATCGGCATCGAGGTCGAGAACCGTCATTGCCATCGGCTCCGACGCTGCGAGTGCTGTCTCGCGGTCTTCCATGCCGGTCACCATCAGCGCGGGCGTGCAATCCTCAAGCAGCAGGACAAGCTCGCCTGCGGGCATGCGCCAGTTCAGCGGAACCAGAATGGCGCCCAGCTTGGCGCAGGCGAAGAGGAGTTCGAAGAATTCGACGCGGTTTCGGCACAGGATCGCCACCCGATCGCCCGCCGAGACGCCGCGCTCCTGTAGCAGGCTGGCGGCGCAGGCGCTGCGCTGTTCCAGCCTGCGATAATCGATCTGTTCGCCGGTCTGGACGACATGAAAGGCAATGGCATCCGGATCGATCGCGGCGCGGCGCGCGGTGATGTCGAGCAGGGAATTCACGCGTGGGCCTCCATCTCGGCCGGCGTTCGGGATGCCGCGAGAAAGCGGTCCATCCGGATGCGCGTTTCCGGACGCGCAATCTGTACCAGAAAGGCCTGGCGTTCGGCGTCGAGCCGGCCGGCCAGCCCGCCGGCCCCGGCCTGGGCATCGACCAGGCGCCGGCTTGTGGCAATCACGCTGGCATCATGGGACACCAGCCTGGCCAGCATGTCTGCCAGCGCCTGGTCGAAATCCGCGGGCTCGGCGAGCTGGTCGGTCAGACCCATTTCCAGTGCGTCATCCGCGCTGACCCGCTGGTCGAGGGCCAGCCAGCGCGCGGTGCGGGCCCGGCCAATTCGATCCGGTAGCAGCGCGGTCCAGCCGCCATCGGGCGCAAAGCCCATTTGCGCGTAATAGGGCTGGATGAAAGCCGTGCGCACCATCAGCGACAGGTCGGCGGCGAGCATGAGGCCGAGCGATCCGCCGGTCACCGGTCCGTTGACGGCGGCAATAACCGGGCAGGGCAGCGCGCGCAATTGCAGCAGAACACGGTTGAGCCCGCCGACCAGGGCGTCGCTATAGGCTTGAAGGCTTTCAGCGCTGCTGGCGTGCTCGCGGATGGCTGTGACATCGCCGCCAGTCGAGAAACAGGGAGCTGTGCCGGTCAGAACGACGGCACGGGCCGTGGCGGCCTCCGCATGCAGGGTCTGGCTCAAGCTGTCCAGCAGGCTGGTCGTCAGGCTATTGCCGCGTCCGGGCCGGTTGAGCGTGAGCCGCACGACGCCGTCAGTCCGGGCCACCAGAATTTCGGAATGGGCGGCGGATCCGGTCATGGCGTCAGCCCCCTGGAGATCAGGTCTGAGGCTTCGCGGGCGATGTCGTCAGCGCTGCGCGCCGGCTCCCAGATGCCAAAGCGCAGGCCGAGAAACACGCTCATCCCGATCAGGGCCCAGGCCCGCGTTTCCTGGTTGCCAGCACTGATCTCGCCGCGCTCGGCGGCCTCTTCCAGATTGCGCCGGTAGCGATCGGCAAAACTGTCATAGTGTGCCTTGTATGCATCAGGGGCGACGAATTGTGCCTCCTCGATGATGCGGTAGAGATTGGGGTGGGCACGGGCAAATTCGATATAGGCCACCAGCCCCTTGTGCTCGGCATCGAGCCGGTCGGTTGCGCCCTTGACGCGTTCGGCGATCCAGCTCCGGGTCATCTCGCCCATATGTGCGACAAGTGCCCGGAATATCTCATCCTTTGAATCAAAATAAACATAGAATGTGCCCAGGGCGACCGAGGCGCGGCGGGTGATATCGCCGATCGAGCTCGAGTGGAATCCGTTCTCGCCGAAGGATTCCTCGGCGGCATCCAGCAGGCGATTTCGTGTCCGCTGTCCGCGCGCGGTTTTCGGGCTTTTCGGGGAGGAGGAAGAAAGTGAAGTTGACATATGATTCAGTTTTCACAAAATTGCCGGTAACGCAATATGGCACGAAAGCCGCGGCGTGTGATGCATCCGGGAGAGATCGGCGCAGTGCTCAATATCAGATCAGAGGGCGCCCCGGGCGCGGAGACGGCGCTGCGATCCTGTCGCATGAGCGATGGCTCCGTCATGCGCTATCGTGATCTCGGCGCCGGACCGGTCCTGTTGCTGGTTCATGGCTGGGCCGCCTCGGGCGATTTCTTCGATTCCGTCGCCGACCAGCTGGCCGCCCGGTTCCGGGTCGTCATTCCAGACCTGCGCGCCCATGGCGCGACGCCGGCCGGCACGGGGCCGCTTGATATCGATCTGCTCGCCAATGACGTGCAGACCCTGATCGACGCGCTGGAGCTGGACAATATCACGGCGCTGGGCTGGTCCATGGGGGCGACCGTGTTGTGGCAGCTGTTTGCCCGCAACGGTCATGCCCGTTTCGCCGGGCTGATCATCGAGGATATGAGCCCGCGCATCCTCAATACCCAGGATTGGGCGCTTGGCATGTCGACCGGGATGGATATCGCCGGCAGCGGCCGCGCCATCGAGGCGATGCGCACTGACTGGCAGGCCTATGCCGCCGCCTTTGCGCCACGCATGTTCGCTCGCGGCCGGGCCGCCCGCGAACCCGGAATGATTGCCGATATCGTCGCACGTCTCAGCCTACGTGACGGCGACGCCATGGCCGATCTCTGGCTCTCAATGGCCAGCCAGGATCTGCGAGAAGCCCTGCCTATCATGAACTTGCCGACGCTCGTCATCTCTGGCGAGCGCAGTGAAGCCTACGGCCCGGGGACGAGCCGGTATCTCGTCGACACTCTGCCCGATGCGCAATCCATCAGTTTTGCGAAATCGGGACATGCTCCGCACCTGGAAGAACCGAAAGAGTTCGCCAGTGCGGTCACACAATTCGCCAACCGCGTGCATGCGGCGGCGGTCACCCACCATAATACCGAGGGAAAACCATCATGAAACCGACCCAGAAAATGACGCGGGCAGCGCTTCTGCTCAGCACAATCGCATCAACCATGTTGATCGCAGCTCCTGTCCAGGCTCAACAAGCCGGCGATGCTGTGACCAGCGACGTCATCACCGTGACGGCCCGCCGCCGCGAGGAATCGCTGCAGGACGTGCCGCTGGCGGTCACCGCCTATTCCGGTGACCAGCTGGAAGCCATGGGTGCCGTCGACATCCTGGCGATCGCGGAAACCACCCCGAATGTGACGCTCGAAGCCTCGCGCGGCACCAATTCAACGCTCTCCGCCTTCATCCGCGGCGTCGGCCAGCAGGATCCGGTTGCCGGCTTTGAAGCCGGTGTCGGCATCTATGTCGACGATGTCTATCTCAACCGTCCACAGGCTGCCGTGCTGGACATTTATGATGTCGAGCGCATCGAAGTGCTGCGTGGCCCACAGGGCACGCTCTATGGCCGCAACACAATTGGTGGCGCGATCAAATACGTCACCCGCCGCCTGGATCCGGATGCTCCATCCCTGACCGCGCGCCTCAATGTTGGCTCCTACGGCCAGCTTGATCAGATCGTCTCCGGCAGCATGCCGCTGGGTGATACTTTCCGCGTCGGTGGCTCGGTCGCCAATCTTCAGCGCGACGGTTTCGGTGACAATCTGACCACGGGCGAAGAAAACTACGACAAGGACGTGCTCGGCTATCGTGTCAGCGCCGAATGGGAGCCAACGGCCGATCTGTTCTTCCGTCTCGCCTATGACAATGTCGAGGACAGCTCCAATGCCCGTGGCGGTCACCGCCTGCTGGCGACCCCGGCGACCTATCCGACCGCTTATCCGGTCCTGTCCGATGTGTTCGATACCCGCGCCGGCCTCGACGTGGTCGATCAAAGCGTCGAGAGCGATGGCCTGGCTCTGACGGCCGAGTGGAATATCAATGAAAACTGGACCCTCCGGAATGTGCTGTCCCAGCGCCAGGATGATTCAACGACCCCGATCGATTTCGATAACCTTCCCGAAGGCGATCTCGACGTTCCGGCGATCTACACCAATGAGCAAACCTCCGAAGAGCTGCAGCTGCTCTATGAAGGCGACCGTCTCGCCGGTGTGATCGGTTATTACTCGCTCGAAGCCAATGCCACGACCGTCTTCGACGTCTTGCTCGACAATGTCCTGGCCGGTCTCAATGCCCAGACCTTCGGCGATGTCGACACCTCCACCTGGTCGATCTTCGGTAACTTCACCTATGACCTGACTGACACGGTCAGCGTCACCCTGGGTGGCCGCTACACCGAAGACGAACGCACATCGCAAGTCCTGCGTCGCACCTATCTGGGTGGTTTCTCGGAGTATTTCGGCGGTGCCGGCTTTGCCATCGCGACCACGTCCGACTTCCTCGGCACCAATTCCTGGGATGATTTCAGCCCGACGGTTTCGCTGGCCTGGCAGCCAAGCAGTTCGAACAATTTCTACTTCACCTATAGCCAGGGCTTCAAAGGCGGCGGTTTCGATCCGCGCGCCCAGTCGACCGCGGCTCCGGACCTGAACGGCAATGGTATTGGCCTGACCACCAATGGCGTTGCAGACTCGGAAGACATCTTTGAATTCATGTCCTTCGATCCGGAAACCGTCGACAGCTTCGAGCTCGGCTGGAAATACCAGGGTGGCAGCTATAGCCATGCCGTCGCTGTCTTCCACATGGATTACACCGACATCCAGGTCCCTGGCTCGGTCGGTACCGACACCGATAATGATGGCGTCAATGACACCTTCACCGGCGTCACCACCAATGCCGGCGCCGCGACCATTACCGGGATTGAATATGAAGGCACGCTGGATCTCGGCTCCGACGTCTTCACCGGCGGCGACAGCCTGAACCTGGCCTGGTCGCTCGGCATCCTGGACGGCAATTACGATGAATTCATCAATGCCTTTGGTGTCGATATTTCCGGACAGGTGGAAATCCAGAACACGCCTGAAGCCACGCTCAGCACGACGCTGAGCTATATGACACCGTTTGCCGGCGGTGATCTCAATGCCCAGGCCACGGTTTCCTACCGCGGCGATTCGAGCCAGTTCGAGATTCCCTTCCCGGCGCTCGATCAGGAAGCCTACTCGCTCTGGAACGCCTCGGTGGTCTGGGACAGCGAAAATGGTGCCTGGCAGCTTGGCCTGCACGGCCGCAATCTGACCGATGAGGAATACCGGGTTTCCGGCTATGACTTCGTCAATAACGACACCTTCGCACCAGAGCTCGGCACGTCCGGTACGCTGGTGGGCTATTACGGTAATCCGCGCACCATCACGGCGACGCTGGCCTACCGCTACTAGGCGAATCGACGAGAGCGGGCGCGAACCTCCCAAACCCGCTCTCGCCGCACTTGACCGGCCGGCGCTTCCTGAGCATCAGGGATCGTCGGCCGTTTTTATTTGAAACCGAGGAAATCCCATGTCCCGCACCGTGATCGCATTTCTCCTCCTTGCCGCCCTGTTTGTGGCCGGGGCCCTGGTCTGGATGCTGACCCGCCCCGGTGCCGAGCCGGCGCTGGATCAGGCCGCCCGGCTCGACTCGCCCTACTGGACCGGCGATGACCGCCTGGTCGATGTCGATGGTGTGATGGCGCGCGTGCGCAGCGAGGGCCCGGCCGATGCGCCCGTCATCGTCATGGTGCACGGGTTTTCCTATTCGCTGGAAAGCTGGGACGCCTGGGCCGAAGATCTCGGCGCCGATTACCGCGTCATCCGTCTGGACCTGCCCGGCCATGGCCTGACCGGCCCCGATCCGCAGCAACGCTATTCTGTACCCCAGACCGTTGATTTCCTCGGCAGTCTTCTCGATGAACTCGGCCTCGACCATGTCACCCTGGCGGGTAATTCCCTCGGTGGCCTCGTCTCATGGCGCCTCGCCGCCGAGCGTCCCGATCTCGTCTCCCGCCTCGTGCTGGTCGCACCGGGCGCCTATTCGATCAATGGCGTCACTGAAGAACCCGTCGCCGTGCCGATGGCCGTGAGCTTCTATCTCACCAGTGCGCCCGAAGCGATGGTCGCCGCGGCCTCGGCGGGCCTGTTCGGCGATGTCAGCCGCATGGATCCGGCGCTGCCCGCCCGCGTGCACGCCCTGATGAACACGCCCGGCGTCGGCCAGGCCCTGGTCGAGCGGCTCGAGGTCTTCACCCTGCCGGACCCGACGGCCGATCTGGCGCGGGTGCAGGCACCGGCGCTGGTGATGTGGGGCGGGCG
>NZ_CAXBKN010000054.1:0-21281 GCF_963976135.1 uncultured Maricaulis sp. | reverse complement strand
CGGGACCGGCCGCCTGGTGGCGAAGCAAGCGCGACGCGCTGCTGGCACTGTGCCCACAGGACGCCCCGCTCTATGTCTATGATCTGGAGACCGTCCGCGCGCGCGCCGAGGCCGTCGCCAGCCTGCCGCATCTGGACCGCGGCTGGTATGCGATGAAGGCCAATGGCCATCCCGATGTCATCCGCACCGCGGTCGCTGCCGGTCTGGGCGTCGAATGCGTCTCGATCGGCGAGGTTTACGCGGCGATGGCGGCCGTGCCGGACCTGCCCGTGGACCGCATCCTGTTCACGCCGAATTTCGCGCCGCGCGCCGAATATGCCGAAGCACTTGAACTGGGCGTCCACCTCACGCTGGACGGGCTGCACCCGCTGCGCCACTGGCCGGAGATTTTCGCCGGCGCTGAGATCACGCTGCGGATCAATCCCCAGCGCCCGGAAGGCCATCACAAACATGTCCGCACCGCCGGTCCCGACGCCAAATTCGGCCTGCATGCCGATGAATTGCCCGAGGGCATCGAGCTGGCGGCAAAAGCCGGCGCCAAAATCATTGGCCTGCACGTCCATTCCGGCAGCGGCATCAGCGATCCCGACCACTGGCGCCGGGTCGGCGTCTTCCTGGCAGACACGGCCCGCGCCCTGCCCGATGTGCGCATTCTCGATCTCGGCGGCGGCCTGGGTGTCGACGAGGCCTCCGGCGCGCGCCGCATCGACATGGAGGCGCTCGGTGCCGTGCTGACCGATCTGCACACCGCCTTCCCGCACTACCGGTTCTGGCTCGAGCCGGGCCGTTTCATCATCGCCGAGGCCGGCGTGCTGCTGGCCCGCGTCACCCAGCTGAAACAGACCCCGGATGCGCGCTTTGTCGGTATCAATGCCGGCATGAACAGCCTGATCCGCCCCGCCCTCTACGGCGCAAGACACGAGATCTTCAACCTGACCCGTCTCGACGCTGCGCCGGCCTTCATCGCCGACATCGTCGGCCCGATCTGCGAAACCGCCGACCGCATGGGCGCCCAGCGCCTGCTGCCGGAGACCCATGAGGGCGATGTGTTTCTGATCGCCAATGGCGGCGCCTACGGCCGGGTGATGGCGTCAAGCTATAATATGCGGGAGCCGGCGGGCGAGGCGGTGATCTAGGGGGGAGGCACGCAGCCCGCGGCCTGCGACTCGACTTCGGGCAGGCGTGCGGCCTCGGCCATCAGGGCACCGATCTGGGCGCCAAGCCGGAGGTCCTCGACCGAGCCGAAATGCTGTGCCCGGCGGCGGCCGAGCTGGTCGATCAGGACCAGGGTCGGCGTGCCCTGCATCTGATAGGCATTCATGGTCTGGGGCAAGATGCCGTCACCGCCCTGGGCATCGATTCCGACGGGGAAATCAAAGCGGTATTCATGCAGGAAGGCCTCCAGGGCGACACGGCTGCCCTGGGCCTCGTAATGTTCGAACACGGTGTGCAGTCCGATTACCATGACATCTTCCGGGGCGAAGGCGGCGGCGATGCGGCGCGCCTGCGGCAGACCGTGACTGACGCAGCCGGGGCAGAGCATCTGGAACGCCTCGAGCACGATGATCCGGCCTTTCAGAGCCTCCAGACTCAATGCCTGCGGCGTATTGAGCCAGTCGGATATCTGCCATGGCGGTGCGGGTCTGAGTTTCATATCGGGCCTCGTCGTGAGCGAGCCGCGCCGACGCAGCAGCGGCAAGGGACCGGCGGCCGGATTACACCGGCCGCCGGCCGTTTTGTCAGTGCGGGTCGTCGGCCATGATCACACCCGGCAGGGAGAGATCACCCGAGGCGATATCATGCACCCCGGAGACACAGAGCAGCGGCGCGGCGCCGGCATCATTGACGTGCAGGCTGGCCGTGACGCCGTCGAAACCGGCGGTTTCGCCATCGGCCAGCGGCACGGTGATGCGGGCGACATGGCCATCGATCACCGGGCTCATGCCGGGGCTGTCGAGGGCAATCGGCAGCATCGGCGCTGTTGCCGGCAACAAATCCTGGCCCGGCGCAACATCACGCACCTTGAGCCCGGCACCGCAGGCCTCGTCCGGCGTCAACACCACCCAATGGGAGTGCCAGCCGGCGCCGTCATTGGCCGGATCACCGTCGCCATTCTCGTCGAATAACGGTGTGTCGTCGAAATCGGGATGCGCCGTAATCGCCAGAGCGAGAATGCCTGATCCGGCATCGAAGCCGACAACCGCCGGATCGAGACTGGTCGGCCAGACATAGGCTTCGGCATTGGCCCCGGCGAGCTGACCGGTCGCTTCCGGCGTGACACTGCCGGCCAGACCGGCGACTTCCATCATGAAGGTGACGAGGCGGCCATCGGTGGTCGCCGTCACGCGGGTGATGTCGAAGGCCGGCTCGATCGCCGGATCCTGCGGTGATTCAACGGGATGGGCATTGCCCGCGGCGGTAAGGGCGACCAGTGCGGCGCAAGCGAGAAGCGTGTGTTTCATGGTAATCTCCAAAAGGTATCGACTCGATGCCATTTAGCTATCCGATCTTGTCAAACGGCGCAAGTCGGTATTTAGTCGACACCATTGGAGGCGTAATGACGGCGGTGATGAATTATCTCGAACGGCTCAGCCGGTTGATGCTCAATGAGGGCCATGCCGCGGGGCTGAAGCCGGCGCAGTGGGAGGCCTTGCGCTACCTGGCTCTGGCGAACGGGTTTTCCCGCACGGCAGGCGGGCTCGGCGCCTATCTCGGCCTGACCAAGGGCACGGTGTCGCAAACGCTCAACGCGCTGGAGCGCAAGGGTCTGGTTGCGCGCAGCGCCGACGCGCAGGACCGGCGGCGCGTGCAGCTGGCGGTGACGCCGGCCGGGCGCGCCCTGATCGATCACGACCCGCTGTCCGAACTCTCCGATGTTATCGATCGATTGCCCGGGGCTGAACGCGACCGCCTGGCCGCCAGCCTCGAAACGGTACTGCGCGCCTGGCTGGCCCAGCGCGGCGGCCGCAGCTTCGCCGAATGCCGCACCTGCCACCATTTCCGCGCCCGCGACCCGCTCGGCGCGCCGCACTATTGCGCCCTGCTCAGCCAGCCCCTGCGCGAAGCCGACAGCGCGCAATTCTGCATCGAGCACGAGGCAGCTGCAGCCGGCTAGATGCCAGACCTGGTGACAAACCAGCCATATTCCCTCTCCGTGAGGAGAGGGTCCGGCAAAGCCGGGGGTGCGGCGGGTGAGCGCCAAGCTGGCAGGCGGCACCATTGCCCGCCTCATCCGCCCTTCGGGCACCTTCTCCTCACGGAGAAGGAGGGCCTCCCCTACTCCACAGCCTCCGCCTTCTTCGCCTTGCCCTGGTCGAACATGGACCAGACGCCCTCATCGCCGTGCCAATCGCCCTTGGTGGCGCCCTTGGAATACTCCGTGGCGCGGGCTTCGAAGAAATTCGCGTGTTCGACGCCATTGAGGATTTCCGACAGCCAGGGCAGCGGGTGTTTCTCGATATTGTAGATCTTGGGCAGGCCGAGCTGTTGCAGGCGCCAGTCGGCGATATAGCGGATATAGGTCTTGATATCGGCCGGGGTCATGCCCTCGACCTCGCCCATTTCGAAGGCGAGTTCGATGAATTTGTCTTCCAGCGCCACGACGGTGCGGCAGCACTCGACGATATCATCCTTGACCGCCTGGCTCAGCGCGCCGGTCTCCTCGGCGAAGGCGTGGAAGAGCTTGATCATGCCTTCGCAATGCAGGCTCTCATCGCGGATCGACCAGGTGACGATCTGGCCCATGCCCTTCATCTTGTTGAGACGCGGGAAATTCATCAGCATGGCGAAGGAGGCAAACAGCTGCAGGCCTTCGGTGAAGGCGCCGAACATGGCGACGGTGCGCAGGATGTCCTCATTGCTGTCGACACCGAATTTCTGCATGAAATCATGCTTATCGGCCATCGCCTTGTAGTCCATGAAGGCGGAGAACTCGCTGTCGGGCATGCCGATCGTCTCGAGCAGGAGCGCATAGGCCGCGATATGGATCGTCTCCATATTGGAGAAGGCCGAGAGCATCATCTTCACCTCGACCGGTTTGAAGACGCGCGCATAGCGCTCCATGTAATTATCGTTCACCTCGATGTCGGACTGGGTGAAGAAGCGGAAGATCTGGGTCAGCAGATTGCGCTCATTATCATTGAGCTTGGTCGCCCAGTCCTTGCAGTCCTCACCGAGCGGAACTTCTTCCGGCATCCAGTGAACCTGTTGCTGCTTCTTCCAGAAATCATGCGCCCAGGGATAGCGGAATGGCTTGTAGGCGTGGCTCAGGGTCATCAGACCCGGAATGTCAGCGGATTTCTCGGTCATGGCGGCTCACCTCAGGCAAATGGGAATCGGTTTCGACCCGACACACAACATATTGCGTCTGTGGTTAGCAAAACGTCTACAGCTAGATGCGGGCTGGACTCAGTTTGGCCGGGGAAAACTCAAGTCTACCAGCGCCAATTCACGGTCACGGCGCCGAAATTATCGCTCTCGCGAAACTTGTCGACCCCGACCACATAGCGATAATTGCGCTGCACATAGGCGAGTGAGAGATCGACCTCGCCGACGCGCATGGCGACACCGGCCTGGGCATCCCCGATGACTTCGCGTGATGTCATGTAGACCGCGCGGTTGAAGTCCATGCCCTGGGCGGGATCATACATGAGCGCCCGCCGGTCGGCGCCGGCGAACACATACCAGCTGGGATAATCATCGGCGAGATAGCGCCCGATACGAACCTCGGCACCGGCACCGGCGGCCGAGCCGTCGGGTCCGAGGCTGACCGCGGCGCGCGGGGTCAGCGAGACATCAAGCTGTTCGCCCTCGCCGCGCGACACGAAGGGCCGTTCGTAATTGACCGCAACAATGGTCTCATGGCCGGCCGGATCGACGACGACCGGTGAATGCTCGCCACGACCCGGCCGGGTAATCCCGAAACTCGCATCGCGGGCGGCATCATCGAGCACCGCCACCTGGATCGTACCGGCCGCGCCCATGTCGAATTGCGCCGCCGGCTGAACCGTCATGGCGGCAAAGGCGTCACGATCAGCCTGGCCGGAATTGAGCGCCAGCGCCGTCAATGCGACCCGCGCTGCGGGCGCCGAGAGCGGGCGCACCGAGGACTCAGCCGCAAACTGGCCCTGGATCATCTGGTTGGAGGAAGCCCATTCCGAGCGTGCCTGACCGGGCGTGGTCAGCACATAGCTCGCCCCGGAAAACGCGATTATGCCCGCGCAAAGCAATTGTGAATTTCGTCCCAGTCGCATCGCACTCTCCCCAGAAGCGATACAAGCAAAATCCAGGTGCCAATGCACCGGGATTCACCCTTAACGAGAATATTGTTAACGGGTTTCGCCGGGATGAGTCCACTCAATTGCCATGGCCCGGTTCGGTTTTCTCAAAAGACCGGCTGCCAGACCCGATCGAAAGCTGACATGGAAACGCCGGCGTCACCCAAGGAAACGCCGGCGTTTTCATAAGCTTGTGGTGCGGCACCTATTGGCAGGCGAGACATTCCTCGTAATCGGTCGGCGCCGCAGCCGCGAGCGATTCCTCGATATCGGACTTGTTTTGCGACCCGGCATAGGCCGTGCGCTGGACCGATTTGGAGCGGCAATAATACAGCGATTTCACGCCGCGCTCCCAGGCCGTCCAGTGCAGCATGTGCAGATCCCATTTATTGATATCGCCCGGCAGGAAGACATTGAGCGATTGCGACTGGCACACGAATGGTGTCCGGTCGGCAGCATGCTCGATCACCCAGCGCTGGTCGATTTCGAAGGCGGTCCGGAACAGCGCCTTCTCGTGCTCGTCGAGCGCGTCGAGATGCTGGACCGAGCCTTCATGCTCGAGGATGGAGGACCAGGTTTCCGGCTCATTGATACCCTTGGCCTCGAGCAGGGCCTCCAGTTGCGGATTCTTCACCGTGGTCGAACCGGACAGGGTCTTGTGGGTATAGACATTGGCCGGGATCGGCTCGATGCCGGCGGAGACACCGCCGCAAATGATCGAGATCGAGGCGGTCGGCGCGATCGCCAGCTTGTGCGAGAAACGCGCCTTGACGCCATTTTCTTCGGCATCGCGGCAGGCACCGCGCTCTTCGGCCAGAACCACGGAAGCGGCATCGGCATGGGTGCGGATATGCTTGAACATCTTCATGTTCCAGGACTTCGCCATCGCCGATTCAAACGGGGCATTCATCTGCTGCAGGAAGGTATGGAAACCCATCAGGCCGAGACCGACCGAACGCTCGCAGATCGCCGAATAGACAGCCCGGTCCATTTCCGGCGGTGCGCGATCGATGAAGTCCTGCAGCACATTGTCGAGGAAACGGAAAATATCCTCGATGAAGGTCGGATCATCCTTCCATTCGAGATATTTGGTCGCGTTCAATGAAGACAGGCAGCACACGGCGGTGCGGTCCTTGCCGTGATGGTCGAAACCGGTCGGCAGCATGATTTCCGAACACAGATTGGACTGGCGCACCTTCAGGCCCAGCTTGCGCTGGTGAGCCGGCAGGTTGTTATTCACCGTGTCGGAGAAAATGATATAGGGCTCGCCGGTCTGCAGGCGCAGCTCCATCACTTTTTGCCAAAGCTTGCGCGCATTGACGGTTTTGACGACTTCCTTGCTCTTCGGCGAGAGCAGTTCGAACTCGAGATCATCACGCACCGCTTCCATGAAGGCATCGGTGATGTTGAGGCCGTGATGGAGATTGAGCGATTTGCGATTGAAATCGCCGGACGCCTTGCGGATTTCGAGGAATTCCTCGATTTCCGGATGGTGGATGTCGAGATAGACGGCGGCCGATCCGCGGCGCAGCGAACCCTGGGAGATGGCCAGGGTCAGGCTGTCCATCACGCGGATGAAGGGAATGATGCCGGAGGTCTGGCCATTGACGCCGATCTTCTCGCCGATCGAGCGGACATCGCCCCAATAGGTGCCGATGCCGCCGCCATTGGAGGCGAGCCAGACATTTTCCGTCCAGGTGCCGACAATGTCGTCGAGGCTGTCGCCAACTGAATTGAGGAAGCAGGAGATCGGCAGGCCGCGCTCGGCGCCGCCATTCGACAGCACCGGTGTGGCCGGCATGAACCAGAGATTCGAAATATAATCATACAGACGCTGGGCATGCTCGGCATCGTCAGCATAGGCCGTCGCGACGCGGGCAAACATGTCCTGATAGCTCTCGCCCGGCAGCAGATAGCGGTCTTCCAGCGTACGCTTGCCGAACTCGGTCAGCAGGGCATCGCGGCTGCGGTCGATCCGGATCGATTCCACCACGCGAAGATGCGCTGCCGTATTGTTTTTCGGCTGCCCGCGACGGGGTGTACGGACGATGTCCGCGCCGCTGTCTAACGTGCGGCTGGTGGCCGAATCCGGTGGCGTCATGGTGGTCATACTCCTCAACTCCGAGACAATTCTTCCCTGCGGTGCGCGGAAATCGATTCGCGTACCCGGCAGGCCCGAATGGCCGGAAAATCCTGTATAGTGTGCCGCTGTCTCCAGCCGACCCAACATATAGTGGATCAACCTTTGCCCCGCGGTCAACGGTGCATGCGGGTCGAAAGTGGTTTTTTTAGTTAATGACCGATTAATGACGGACACAAGCCGACACACCCGGTTAATCTATCGGACACCTTTCATTAGCAGGTCTTAAAACCGCTTAAGACCTGTTCAGGAAAGATTGAGCAATTCCGGGTCGCCGCCCTGGGCCGCGATATTGACGGTGACCACCCGTTCACCGGCGAACCGGTGCAGATAGTGCGGCCCGCCAGCCTTTGGCCCGGTACCCGACAAGCCCTCCCCGCCGAAGGGCTGAACCCCGACAACGGCGCCGGTCATGGACCGATTGACGTAAACATTGCCGGCCGGTACCGCGGCCTGGATTTCCCTGTGGAAAGACTCCAGCCGCGAGTGAATGCCGAGGGTCAGACCATAGCCCTTCGATGCCAGGGCGGCGGCGATATCGTGCAACTGGTTCCGCTTGTATCGGATGACGTGCAGAATCGGACCGAACACTTCGCGTTCGAGCAGATCGACCGAGGGCAATTCCACCAGCGCCGGGCCGAAATAACAGCCGGTCTCGCCCCAGATGCCGGAATCGAGATGGCGGATCACCGTGCCCTGGGCTTCCATTCTTTCCATGTGGCGCAGCAGGATCTCGCGCGCCTCACCATCAATCACCGGTCCGATATCGGTTGCCGGGTCGGCCGGGTCGCCAATCGCCAGCTCGTCCATCGCGCCGGCCAGCGCCTTGATGGTCGCATCGGCATTGTCCTCGGGCACCAGAAGAATGCGCAGGGCCGAACAGCGCTGTCCGGCCGAGCCGAAGGCGGACAGCGTCGCATCATCGACCACTTGCTCGCGCAGGGCCGTGGTGTCGACGAACATCGCATTGAGCCCGCCTGTCTCGGCGATCAACGGCCCGATGGCGCAATCCCGTGCTGCCAGCGAACGATTGATCATGCGCGCGACATCGGTCGAACCGGTGAAGGCCACGCCCGCCGTGCGTGGATCATTGGTCAAGGACGCCCCGACGCTCTCGCCGCGTCCCGGCAGGATGTGCAGGACATCGACTGGCAGGCCGGCCTCAAAGAAGAGCCGTGCCGCTTCATGCGCGATCAGCGGCGTCTGTTCCGCCGGTTTGGCGATCACCGCATTGCCCGCCGCCAGGGCGGCCGCGAGCTGGCCGGTGAAGATGGCCAGCGGGAAATTCCACGGACTGATACAGACGAAGACACCGCGCCCCTTCAGGCCGAGATGATTGGTCTCGCCTGCCGGTCCGGGCAGACGCACCGGCGCGTCGAATTCGCGCTCGGCCTGGGCGGCATAATAACGGCAGAAATCGGCCGCCTCGCGCAATTCGGCGACGCCATCGGCCAGGGTCTTCCCAGCCTCGCGCGCCATCAGCGCCAGGAAGCGATCACCATCGGCCTCCAGCGCATCGGCCATCTGGCGCAGGATCCTGCCGCGGACCTTGCCGCCGCGCGCATCCCAGATTCGCTGGGCCGCCACGGCCAGTTCGAAGGCGGCGTCAATGTCCTCGGTCGTCGCTTCCAGCACGGTCCCGACAATGCGCGAACGGTCAACGGGGCTGGTGACCGGCAATTCCTGGCCGGCCCGAGCGGCGCCGCCGAGGCGGGCAATCCCGCCGATCAGCGGCGCAGAGATGATCGGCCCGGCTGCGTCGAGCGCTTCGACCGCCCGTGCGATCCGCGCGCGCACCGCGCTCTGCGACAGATCGATCCCGGCCGAATTGGCGCGCTCCTCGCCATAAAGCTCCATCGGGGTGGCGATGGCTGGGTGACGCGCTGATGGCGTGCGCGCGCCGAACGGTCCGCTGGCGACATCCTCGGCCGGCACGTCCGGATCGAGGAAGGAGTGGACGAAGGAGGTATTGGCGCCGTTTTCCAGCAGACGCCGCACCAGATAGGGCAAGAGGTCTTCATGGCTGCCAACCGGCGCATAGACCCGCACCGCGCCCTCGCCATAGGCTTCTTCGGCGGCCAGGTAGAGCGCTTCGCCCATCCCGTGAAGACGCTGGAATTCATAGCTCTCGACGCCAGCCTGTTCGGCCAGTTCCCGCACGGCGCACAGGGAGTGGGCGTTATGGGTGGCGAACTGGCCATAAATCGCATCCGGGGCCGCCAGTATGGCGCGGGCACAGCCGAGAAAGTTGAGATCGGTCGCCGGCTTGGTGGTCCAGACCGGAAAGTCGGGCCAGCCCATCTGGTGCGCCAGCTTGATCTCGGTATCCCAGTAGGCGCCCTTGACCAGACGCACGAGCAGGCGGCGTCCGGTGGCCCGGCCGAGCGCGATCAGCCGCTCGATCACCAGCGGCGCGCGTTTCTGATAGGCCTGGACAGCGAGACCCAGCCCGCCCCAGCCTTCCAGCTCCGGTTCCCCCGCCAGCCGCTCGAATAATTGCAGGCTGAGCACCAGGCGGTCGCTTTCCTCGGCATCGAAGCAGAGGCTGATATCCTGGGCCTTGGCGGCACGGGCCTGTTCGAGCAGGAGCGGGTAGACCTCGGCCATGACCCGCTCGCTCTGCACCGCATGGAAGCGCGGATGCAGGGCGGAAATCTTCACCGAAACACCATGCACCTGCTCGATCGGGCCGGTCCCCCGGGCGGCGCCCACCACGTCGATCGCGTCGAGATAGCGCTGCTGGTAGCGCGCCGCATCGGCGGCTGAACGGGCGCCTTCGCCGAGCATGTCGAATGAACACAATGTACTGCCAGCCTTGCGGCCGCGCTTGAGCGCTTCCTTGATGGTGCGGCCAAGCACGAATTGCTCACCCATGATCCGCATGGCCTGCATCACGGCGGCGCGAATGACCGGCTCACCGAGTTTTTGCGTCATCTTGCGCAGATAGAGCGAGGGATTCTTGCGGGCTTCCGGATCGATCTCGATCAGCCCGCCCGTCATCATCAGCCCCAGGGTCGAGGCATTGACGAGCCAGCTCTCCGACTTGCCGGCATGGCCGACCCAGTCGCCGCCGGAAATCTTTTCCGCAATCAGCCGGTCAGCCGTGGCGGCATCGGGCACGCGCAGCAGCGCCTCGGCCAGGCACATCAGGGCCAGGCCCTCACGATTGGACAGGCCGAATTCCTGCAGGAAGGATTCCATCAGCCCGCGATTGCGGCTTGAGCTGCGGGCGCGTTGAACCAGCTTGACGGCAGCCGTCTGAATACGCGCCTGGGCCTCGGCACTCAGCCCGGTGCGTTCAGCGAGGTGGATGACCGATTCGTTCTCATCAGCGAATTTGATCGCGTCGAGGCTGTCCCAGTTGATGCTGTCGCGAGGCTGTGTGTTCAAGGCGGGCTCTCCATTGCCGGCCGGCCTGTATGACCTGCCAGGGAATGGGCGGAGAATGATGCGGGCTTTCCGGCGCGGCAAGCCCAGTCCTCTGTTTGTCCGCGCAAACCTGCCTGCAAGGCTTGATGCCGCCCGCGCCGCCTGGCCGGCGCCGGGATAAAAGCTTGCTTTGCGATCACTGATTCGCCCTGGACGAGGCCAAAAATCCCGCCATAAACCGGCGAAGGGAAGGATTCTTCACCTTGACCGCCACTGCTTTTCCAGCCCTCCTCCCCCCGCGCCCGGTACGGGATGCGTGGTGACAGCGCCGCCCCCGGCGGGCCAACCGCTATCGCCGCTTCATCGCCCGCAAATGCCCGCTATGCTGGGCAGCAGACAGGACGAGCCTGCCAGTGCCTGGCGCCGCCCGTAGCAAGAAGGCAGACAGATAAACGCGATGACCGATCAACCAGAACGCCCCGACGCCGAGATTGATGAAGACGAAGACGCCCTCGCGGCCGACTCGGACAATGGCTCTGATGACCAGCCGCAACGCATCATGCTGGTCACCGATGCCTGGGAGCCGCAGATGAATGGTGTCGTGCGCACCCTGTCGCGCACCGTCGCCGAATGCCGGGCCATGGGCCATGAGGTCGAGGTGATCCATCCGGGCCTGGGCTACAAGACCATGCCGCTGCCGACCTATCCGGAAATCCAGCTCGCCTTCGGTGCCCGCCGGGACATCGCCCGGCGCTTCAAGGAATTTGAACCGGAGGCGATTCACATTGCCACGGAAGGCCCGCTGGGCATGGCAGCGCGGGCCATTTGCGTGAAGTGGAAACTGCCCTTCACCACCAGCTATCACACCAAATTCCCAGAATATATCCATGCCCGTTTCCCGATCATACCGCTGGCGGCCGGCTATGCCTTCATGCGCTGGTTCCACAATGCCGGTGGCCGGATGATGGTGACGACGCCGTCCATGCGCGACGATCTCGCCGCGCGCGGTTTCAAGAATCTCACCCCCTGGGCGCGCGGCGTAGACACGGTGCAGTTCAATCCGGACAAGCGCCTCGTCGATGGCAAGGATGTCTATGAGGGGCTGGCGCGCCCGATCTGGGTCAATGTCGGACGCATCGCGGTCGAGAAGAATATCGAGGGCTTCCTCGAGCTCGACCTGCCCGGCACCAAGGTTGTGGTCGGCGACGGCCCGCAAAAGGAAATGCTGGCCGAGAAATACCCCGACACCGTCTTCCCCGGATCGAAATTCGGCGATGAGCTGGCGCGCTATTTCGCCGATGCCGATGTCTTCGTCTTCCCGAGCTGGACCGACACATTCGGCCTGGTCAATCTGGAAGCCATGGCCTGCGGGACCCCGGTTGCGGCCTTCCCGGCGCACGGCCCCAAGGACATCATTCCCGGTTCCGGCGGCGGCTTCATCAATGATGATCTGCGCCAGGCCTGTCTCGATTGCCTCGAAATCGACCGCGCCGCACCGCGCGCCCATGCCGAAAAACATTCCTGGCACCAATGCGCGATCGACTTCATCATCAATCTGAAACCCCAGCCCAAGCCGGAACGGCGCCGCTTCTGGCAGCGCCTGCGCCGCCGGCGCGTTGAAGACTAGGGCAGTTCTCGGAAAAACCGGGGACCGGTTTTGTGGTTCGAGAATGCGATCACTCAAGGATTGGCCAGAACAAGAAACGCCGCCCCGAGGGGCGGCGTTTTTCATTTCAGACCGTGACGCCGCGAGGCAGCGCCTATTCCGGCGCCTGCGTCATCGGGCTCAGCGTACGGGCAGCTTCGCCCATCGCGTCGCGCTCATCATCGGGCAGCGGGATCAGGCCACGATCCGTGAGATAGCCAAATTCGCCCCAGGCATCATCGGAGGTGAATTCACCGACATACTCAGCCAGGCCCGGCACGAGACCGGCATGCTGGTTTTTCACATAGAAGTAGAGCGAGCGTGACACCGGATAGGCTCCGGATGCGATATCCTCGAATTCCGGTGAGACGCCATCAATGATGGCGCCATGCAGGCGATCCGAATTCTGGTCGAGGAATGAGAAGCCGAACACACCGAAACCGTCCGGCGTATTCATCAGCGTCTGCACAATGGCGTTATCATTCTCGCCGGCATCGACCCATTTGCCGTCTTCGCGGATGCGGCTGGCAATGCTTTCGAAGCGGTCGCGATCGCTGTCCTTGAGCGCGTCCATACAGGCGATGCCTTCAGCGCCGCCCTGCATGGCCAGCTCGACGAAGGCGTCGCGGGTGCCGGAGGTTGGCGGCGGGCCAAAGACTTCAATGCGCTGCGCCGGCAGCGAGGCATCAATGTCCGACCAGCTGTTATAGGGATTGGCGACGAAGCTGGAGCAGCTGTCATCGGCAGGCACTTCAGCGGCCAGAGCCAGCCAGAGCTGGGTCAGGGTCACTTCCATCGGCGGATTGCCGTGATCGGCCGAGCCGAGCACGATACCGTCGAAGCCGATGCGCACTTCGGTGATCTCGCGCACGCCATTGGCCTGGCAGCGCTCATATTCGGAGGCCTGCATCCGCCGCGACGCATTGGTGATATCCGGCTGGTCCAGGCCGACACCGGCGCAGAACAGGCGGAAACCGCCGCCCGAACCGGTCGATTCGACGACCGGCGTGGAGAAGCGGGTCTTGGCACCGAAGGATTCGGCGACCGCCGTCGAGAACGGGAAGACCGTCGAGGAACCGACAATGCGGATCTGGTCGCGTTGCTGCGCCTGGGCGCCGGCGCCGAGGGCCAGGATTGCGGCGAGGGCCGCGAGGGGGGTGGTGAGTTTCATGCGTCTGTTTCCCTTTTCACTCAGAGAAGATGGTGCAGGATCGAACCTGAACCGATGATGTCTAGAAGTCCCACTGCACCCGGATTTGCGGCCCGGATACATCGGTATTGGCGGCGCCCGGCACGGCCAGTTCGCCGGTGACATAATTGGCCATGACGCGGAAATGATCCTCGACATACCAGTTGACGCCGAGCGTCCAGCTCGTCAGTTCGCCGGCCGCGACGTCATTCATGTCGGAATAATCGAACCGCGCCGCCAGTTCGACCGCGCCCATGCCGCCCTCCGAAACCGGGCTCGCCGGGCGGGTGCGGCTGAACGTGCCGCCGGAGGTGCTGTAGCTGCGTGTTTCGCCGGTCAGGAAATAGCCGAGATTGACGAAGGCGCTGGTGAAACGCGGGCTGGAAGCCGGCCCGTCGAGCGCCATCGTCATGTATTCGCCATGGGCGTGGAAGGGGCCGGAAACCGCCGCGGCCTCGAGGCCGATGAAGGTCGAGCTGCCGGCCTCGCCGAGAGCGCTCGCCGGGCGGAAATCGGCGCTGACGATACGGTCGGTCAGATGCGTGTTCGGACGCACCCGGACGCGTGTGCCGGCATCGCCGTAATCCATCTGCCGCAAGGAGGCGCCGAGATGGACCAGCAGATCGTCGCTATGGACGGGCAGATAGGTGACACGCGCCGCGAAAGCCGAGCTGTCGTCGAGCTCGAGGCTCTCGGACAGATCGCCCGGGCGGCCGCCATAAAGGCCGGCCTTGACGGTGTAATTATCGCCGCGATGCGCCAGCGCGACACCAACGCGGCGGTCGAGCGCGAACAGGTCGGTGCCGGCGCCTCGTTCCATGAAGGTGATATAGCGCGAGGAGGTCTGCTCCTCGAGCGAGTTCGGGGTTTTCATATGCCCGAGCAGAAGGTCGAAGCCGTCGCCGCGGAAGGTGAGATAGACGTCATTGGCGGCGATCTGATCGTTGATCAGATCGAATTCGGCGACATAGCCAATGCCGGAAAACTGGCCGGTGACGCCCAGGCGTGCGGTGCGGATTTCGCTGTCATCATAGGCGGTGGTGACGCCTGCACGGTCGAATTCGATATTCGCCGCGTCGAGATAGATCCGGCCCCTGAAGGTGAAGCTGTCACCGCTCCCGGCCTGGCTCCAGCTGGGCACACCGTCGAATTCCCAGCCGTTCGCATCGTCTGCGCGGGCAGAGGTCAGGCTGGTGGTGGATGCCAGTGCGGCCAATACAGTGCTCGCCAAAACGTGTTTCATCATCGGTCTTTCAATCCTGCTGGCCAAGACACCATCAGGATCGATGGTGTGGCGGTACAGTCGGGATGTGACATTCACGCGACTGTTCGGTGAATGTTGTTTCTCAACTTCGATAATTCTCGAATTGGCGATATTCCGAATGCATGACGCTTTTGCGACGGCTCGATGACATGTTTGTTTCAGCGTCGCCGGAACGAAAAAGGCCCGCAGCGCGATCGCGCTGCGGGCCCCTTGACTGGTTCTGCCGGCCGGCTCGTCAGAGCAGGCGTTTGCGCAGAAGCTGGGACATCATGTCGATCGCGCTGACGGCGAGAATGATGACAATGACGATTGCCGCGGTGCGCTGGTAATCGAAGGCGCGAACGGCCTCGAACAGGATCTGGCCGATACCGCCGGCACCGATCAGGCCCAGCACGGTCGCTGAACGCGCATTCGATTCGAAGCGGTAGAGACCGAAGGAGGTCCAGAGCGGTGCGACCTGCGGAATCACACCCCAGATCACCTCGTGCAGCGGCCGCGCTCCGGTGGCGCGTACGCCCTCGACGGGGCCATGATCGATCGCCTCGACGGCTTCGGAGAACAGCTTGGCGAGCACACCGGTCGTATGGATCGCGAGCGCCATCACCCCGGCCAGTGGTCCCAGTCCGACGGCGGCGATGAAGATCAGGGCGATGATCAGCTCATTGATCGAGCGGAACACATCCATCAGACGGCGCACCGGCTGCACCACCCAGGCCGGCGCAACATTGCGGGCGCTGAGCAGGCCAAAGGGGATTGCCGCGATGACGGCGATGAACGTGCCCCAGATCGCGATCTGGATCGTGATGATCATCTGCGGCACCGCTTCGGCAATGCCGGCGCGCAAATCGGTCCAGTAAGCCCCACGCGATGCGGCGCTGGAAATATCATCGGGGAAGAAGCCGGCGAGGAATTCCTGCATATCGCCGAAATTCTCGACCAGGAGATAACTGCGATCCATGTCGGCCGGATCGAAGCTCCAGACCAGGATAATGATCACGCCCGCGGCAATCAGCGCGTTGGCGAGGCGTTCGGTCAGGGGCAGTTTCGGTCCCGGTCCACGCGGTGCGCCGGCCCAGAGCAGACCCGCCAGCAACAGCGCGGCCAGGAAGACCAGACCGCCCACGAGCGGCCAGTTGCGCGCCGGCTCGGCTTCATGCTCGCCGCCATTGCCGGCCTGGCCGGTCGCACTCGACAGGCTGACGAGTTCGCTATTGCCGGCCTCGACCGCGGCGAGCCGGGCTTCAAGCTCGGCCACGCGCGTCGCGCGCTCTTGCTCGGTCAGATCGGTATTATTGCGGGCCAGGATGAGATCGCGGACGATTTCCAGCTGCACGATCGGGTCGAGATGGGAATTGGAGGCGGGCAGGAAGAGGCCGAAGAAAAGCGGTTCGAGCACGGCACGCGCCGCGGCGATCTCTTCCGGCGTGCCGCGGCGGCCGTAATTCATGAAGAAGGATTGCAGCCGCAGCTTGGCCTCTTCATCGAGATCATTGCGCCAGATGATCGGATCCGTACCGATCGATGGCGAGGTCCAGACCACGCGGATGCGGTCGGCAATCTCGGGGCGCGAACCGTGCAACACGGTCAGGCTGGTGGTGTTATTGGTCCCGACATCAATCAGGCCATTGGCGACGGCGACGGCATTGGCCTCGTGATTGGCATTGCGCACCGAGTTGAAGCATTCCGCCGGGTCGATATTGCGCGGCGCGAAAATGAAGGCCGATGGCACGAGATAGCCGGAGGTCGAATTGGGATCGCCCATGCCGAAATCGAGCGAACGGTCACAGGTCAGGACGTCATCGAGCGTGTAGATATCGCTGTCGGCCGGCACGATGAGGACGGAATTATAGCCCTCACTGCCATCGGGATAGGTAGCCTTGGCGAAGACTTCACCATCGGCGAGGCGCACGGCCTGCAGGCCGGAAAAATTGGAAAACCAGGCGAATTGCACGCTGTTATAGCGCATGCCCTGGATCATGCCGGCATAGTCGGAGGCATAGAAGGGCTGGATATCATAGCCCGTCCATTCCGACATCGCATCGATCAGGGGCTGCCAGTTGGCCGACTGGTTCGACGAGGATTCGGTCGCGATAATGCCGAAATTCAACGTCCCGCGCGACGCGGCCGGACCGGAAGCGGAAGCATCATCGGCATCCGGCGTCGCTGCCGGCGCACAGGCCGCCAGCATCAGACCGAGACCCGTGACCAGCGCACGCAAGCTCTTTGTTACCCAGCCGCTCATGCGTCATCTCCCCCGTAGAAGGCCTGCTCATACTCAGGGCCGTAGATCTCGATCAGCTTTTCCTGGGTCAGTTCCAGGCTGGGGCCGTCAAACACGATACGGCCCTTGTTGAGCGCCACGACGCGGTCGCAAAACTGGCGCGCATAATCGACCTGGTGCAGCGTCACGATGACGGTGAGATTATCCTTGCGGTTCAGCTCGCGCAGCAATTCCATCACCGTGCGGGCCGAGACCGGGTCAAGCGAGGCGATCGGCTCGTCGGCGAACAGCACTTCGGCGCCCTGCACCAGGGCGCGGGCGATGGCGCCGCGTTGCTGCTGGCCACCGGACAGGTTGGAGGCGCGCCGCGCCGCAAAGCCGGCAATGCCGACGCGCTCGAGCGCATCCATGGCTTTCTGCTTGTCGGCCATCGGGAAAATCCCGAGCGCACCGCGCCAGGCCGGGATGCGGCCGAGGGCGCCGATCAGCACATTGCCAAACAGCGACAGGCGGCCGACCAGGTTGAATTGCTGGAAGATGAAACCGAGATGGGCGCGGTGCTCACGGACGCCGGAGCTGACCTTGCCCTTCGATTGCATGCGATGGCCGAGCACCGAGACCGGTCCGCTATCAGAATCGGCGGTCTGCAGCGCGGCAGCGACGCGCAACAAGGTGGATTTACCGGAGCCGGACGGCCCGATCAAACCGACCATTTCGCCCCGCCCGACGGAGAGGCTGACATGGTCGAGCGCTTTGGTTTCGCCGAATGTCATTTTCAGATCTTCGGCGTGGAGCGCCAGAGCGGCGTCTGTCATATTGGGCGTCCCCCTGCTTGGTCCCGGCTTTGTGGCGTAAGGGCATGACACATTTGTGACAAGAGGAAGATGATGCTGATTCACGCTGCGACGCTATTTCTGCTCTGCGCGCTTGCGGCGCTGAGCCTGATAGACGCGCGTACACAAAGGCTTCCGGACGTTTTGACCCTGCCGCTCATCCTCGCGGGGATTGCAGTAAACGGACTGATTTTTTCTTCTCTCTGGACAGCCCTGGCCGGTGGGGCGCTCGGTTATGGCGCACTTGTGGCGCTGGAACTGGCCTATAGACGCTTTCGCGGCCGCGACGGACTCGGCCGCGGCGACGCCAAACTCCTCGCCGCCGGCGGCGCCTGGTGCGGCGCCTGGCTGCTGCCCTTCATCCTGCTCGCCGGCAGCGTCGGCGCGCTCGTCTATGTCGGACTGCTGGCGCTGGTGCGGCAGCGCGCACCGGACCCGACGCAACCGCTGCCGTTCGGGCCGTGGCTGGCGCTGGGCATCGCGCTGTGCTGGGTCTGGCGAGCTTATGGGCCGGGGCTGTTGCCGGGGATTTGACGGCATCGCCGACGCTTTCTCCCCGCCCCCGGCGGGGAAGTGGGCCCTGCGTAGCCTTGGCGAAGCAGGGGCCGATGGGGCCGCAGCCACAGGCTGCGGGGAGACGTTCGCGCCAGACGTGCCAGCGGCAATGCGTGAATCTGGGTCCCGGCCTGCGCCGGGATGACGATGAGGTTGGCGTTGAGTCAGAAACCCGCCCGCCCGGGCGAGGCCATCCCATAAACCCCTTGCCAGCCAAAGGGCCTCAAGGGCCAGGCGCGGTCAAGGGTGAAACCGCGAAGCGGCGCCCCCGGCGCCCTTGACCGCGTCTGGCCCCTGAGGCGGACTCTCGGCATGGGGTTTTGGGGTGGGGTGTGGGAGGGACGCGGCCCGGTCGAATCCAACGTGTCCCCACTTTTCGCGGGGATTGGACTCTATTCGCCCGCGCTCACACTGCATCACTATCTTTGTTTTGGTCGATAAATTCGTGCAGCGTCGCCATCCATTCCGCATTCCAAACAGGTTCCGTGTTGACCGGAAACTCGCTCGTAAGGTACGCGTCCAAGAAATCGGACCGACGATGACCTCGCGCTCTTTTCCCAAGGACTTCGTTCGCACCGTGCGAGGCTATGCTTTGAAGTAGCATTTCAAACACCTCGGCGCCGCACACCTCGACGGGAAAGCTCTTCATGATTTCCGGGTCAACACCCCTTTTTCTGAGGTACGCCCTGACGAATTGATCCGGATTCAAATTAGTCCGAATGTGATATATACTCCAATCGGCCAATGTCACAAAAATCGGATACACGTTCCCGAGAGGCGTCATATTTGGATACTCGCCATTCAAGTATCTATTTAGATTGACGTACATCTTTCCTATTTCTGTACCAATTTTTTCCAAATCCACCTCAAGAGAATCTGTTTTATTAATATCAAATTTCGCATTGTACGTTGGCTGCTTGGATTTGCACTCAACAAAGAGCGTGCACCCTTCGTGCTCAACGAGCCAATCTACTGTCCTAAATTCACCTCCAGTTTTTTTTATGCGCTTTTCAGGCGTCCTGTCGGCGTGAGGCAGCACCGCAGATATTACTTCACCGACGTAGCTCTCAAACGCGCCGCCGATCGCATCCGAGAACCCAATTCGACCCACAAATTGATAATACAAGCCATCCGTCATTCTTTTCAGGAACAAATAGGGAATTGGGCAAAATAAGCGCCGCCCCAACAGTTCAGAGAACAGCAACGGGCGCAGCAACAATGGGGAATATCGATATTCGTAATTGGCATCAAAATTGTGAATTGAATTAATTTCTTGTCTAGAATGTGAAATTGCACTCGAGAACATCATAGATATTTTATTTATGACTTTTGAATCAATTTTGAGATCAGAAATTTCTAGCGGAATTTTGATTGCCGTGTAATTTGCCCAAGTAGAAAGTAGTGCAAAACAAGTGACATAGAATTCGTTTGCAGAGCAGCCGAAGTCCTCCTGGATGAAAAGCTCAAGCCGTTTGTCGCTATATATCTTCCAATGTCGCGCGATCAGTGGGTGATTAAATTCGACCTGCCAAGGAAACTGACGGTGCGCAATGCGCTGTAACTCCCGAAGGACATCGACGCCATAATCCGAATATTCAGGTGTCAGTTCATTTGTGAATTTTCTAAGCAGATTTGTGAGATTGGAAATACTCCCCCACTCTCGAAATGGCTTATGAGCGAGGTATCCCGAGTGCCGGATCGCTTCGCGCAAAAACATCTCAAGCTCCCACGGATAAGGCATATAGCTGAGCTTGTTCTGCTTCCGACGAACCCGCTTCGACGGGAACCCGGGGAAAGTCTTCGGCACGTCATCAAGGTGATAGAACGTCGATAGATCATGCACTGTCTGCATGACCTCCTCGATATGGAATTGACTCATTTGGCGACAGAATTGCGCGTAGTTCCGCCTTGCGTCGCTGAGTTTTGGAATGGATGTTTTGGTCAATCGACGTCCCGCACCACTAGCCAACATATTCAATTGGCACCTATTCCAGCGCGCCCGTCAACTCAGTGGTGCGTTGAGCGCCTCCACAAGCTTGATGCTATATCTCCCAGCCAATCCAGCGACTCCTGAAACTCCGCCACCTTGTATGTGACCGATCTGCTAGGATGGTGATGTCTTCCGGGACAGCCTGTCTGGTGATGGCTCACCAGACAGGCGCTTTGACGGACGGGCCGTGGGCACCTGAGGCATTGCCGGCCTGTGGAGAAGCAAGGCCGCCGTCACAGTTTCACCGACCCGGATAGTTGCAGGGACGTAGAGGTCCGCAAGCACAAGGAGGGGTTTATGAAACACGCGGAAGATAACACAAGCGTCGCGGGAATCGATATTGCCAAGACGCATCTGGATGTGGCGCTGTACGGACGTCCTTGCGTCAGGCGCTTCAAGCCTGACGGGCCGGGCCTGCGTCGGCTGGTTGACTGGCTGGCCGGTCAGGGCGTGTGCCGTAAATAAATGGTGAAATAAATGGTGACAGGCACCCATTTCCGCGAGCCAAGCATCCACAAGATCGCTTGAATCTCCAACCCCGCCGCGGCCTGCACCGGGCGGGGTCCGGCCGCTCGCGCCGCCTCAACCAACAGTAAAACATCAATTTTTGTCATCCCTGACCCTCGCTTTCGCGAGGGCAGGCGGATGCCCGGACGCGAAGCGGTCCGGGCGCAGGTCAGGGACCCAGACGCCCGACGGCCGGTGCTTGCGCGGGCGGGCCACTCCAGATGGAGTCGCGATGGCGGTTCTGGGTCCCTGTGTGTCGTGGATGGGGTAGAATGACTGCGCGAAGGAGGCC
>NZ_CAXBKN010000053.1:0-21369 GCF_963976135.1 uncultured Maricaulis sp. | reverse complement strand
AGGCTGGAACCCAGCTCGCAGGGCGGTGAGCGAGGCGGGTTTGCGCCCGTTTGATGTTTCGGTGGCACGTTATGAATCTGGGATCCAGCCTTCGCTGGAATGACGCGTGGAGAGGGGGGTTAAAGCCTTCGCCGTCCGGCCCTGCCATATCGCTTCCCCCGCTCGAATGAATGCAAACCCGCAAAACCCATCGTCATTCCAGCGCAGGCTGGAACCCAGCTCGCAGAGTGGTGAGCGAGGCGGGTTTGCGCCCGTTCGAGTTTCCGATGGCGCGTTATGATGCTGGGTTCCAGCCTTCGCTGGAATGACGCTTGGGGGGGGTAGTTAGAGCTTTAGCCCCAACTCCCCCCACATCGCATCCACCTTTGCCTTCGTCGCCTCATCCATATCCAGCTTCTCGCCCCATTCGCGCTGGGTCTCGTTGCCGATCTTGTTGGTCGCATCGAGCCCGATCTTGCTGCCCAGGCCGGAGACCGGCGAGGCGAAGTCGAGATAGTCGATCGGGGTGTTTTCGACGGTGACGATGTCGCGGGCCGGGTCCATGCGTGTGCTCACGGCCCACATCACGTCTTTCCAGTCGCGCGGATCGATATCCTCGTCCACGACGATGATCCATTTGGTGTACATGAACTGGCGCAGGAAGGACCAGGCGCCCATCATCACGCGCTTGGCATGGCCGGCATAGGCCTTCTTCATCGAGATCACGGCGATGCGGTAGGAACAGCCCTCGGGCGGCAGCCAGAAATCGAGGATTTCCGGATATTGCTGCTGCAATAGCGGGATGAAGACCTCGTTGAGGGCTTCGCCGAGCACGGAGGGCTCGTCCGGCGGGCGGCCGGTATAGGTGGAGAGATAGATCGGATCCTGGCGCATGGTGATGGCGCTGATCCTGAAGACCGGGAAATGCTCGACGGAATTATAATAGCCGGTGTGGTCGCCATAGGGGCCTTCCGGGCCATACTCGTCGAGCATGACATGGCCCTCGAGCACGATCTCGGCCTGGGCCGGGACTTTCAGTGGCACGGTCTTGCAGTCGACGAGCTCCACCTTCTGGCCGCGCAGGATTCCGGCGAACTGGTATTCCGACAGCGTGTCGGGGATCGGGGTGACGGCGGCGAGAATGGTGCCGGGATCGGCACCGAGCACGACGGCGCAGGGCAGGGGATCGGGCTTCTTGTCTTTCCAGCGCTGGAAATGCTGCGCCCCGCCGCGATGCTTGAGCCAGCGCATCAAGGTGCGGTCCTTGCCCAGCTTCTGCATGCGGTAAATGCCGAGATTATAGTCGTCAGACTTTGAATCGGACGGGCCCTTGGTGACGACCAGCGGCCAGGTGATCAGCGGTGCCGGCTCTCCCGGCCAGCAGGTCTGGATCGGCAGGCGGTCGAGATCGATCTCCTCGCCGGTGAGGACAATGTCCTGGCAGGGCGCGGATTTCACCGTTTTCGGCCGCATCGACATCACCGTCCTGGCCAGCGGCAAGAGCTCGATGGCGCCCTTGAAATCGCGCGGCGGCTCGGGCTGGCGCAGGAAGGCGAGCAATTCGCCGACCTCGCGTAGTTCGCCGGCCGTCGAGCGCGGCTGGCCGCCGAGCGTCACCGCCTGGGCGACGCGGCGCACGGTGCCGAACAGATTGACCAGGACCGGCATCTCGCTTTTGACGCCGTGCTCATTGACGACATTCTCGAACAGCAGCGCCGGTCCGCCCGCATGCAGGGTGCGTTTGTGGATCTCGGTGATTTCCAGATCGGTCGAGACCTGCGTCGTGATGCGGATGAGATCGCCATCGCGCTCAAGCTGGTCAATGAAGTCGCGCAGGGATTTATAGGCCATGTCAGGGTCTCGCTCGTACCGGCTGGTGAAACTGCAACTTCGCTGCAGAAAATGCCAGTGCGCGATGCGCCGCAGCCATGGGTTGGTTGCGCGGAAAAACTTCAATCGGATAAGGCATTTGCCGCCGGTCATCCCGCAGTGTTGCCTGAATTCGTTCAGTTTTTAGACTTGTTTGATTGAAATTTTCGCAAGCCGTGAGACGAAGCCTTCAAGCCTTGCCGCTATTCAGCTGCGAACGGAATTTCTACGGGTAGCGAACAAGATGTTGCACAGGGCAGTCATGGTCTCCAAGGCCCGGGTCGATCTCGGGGTCGGTGCGCTCAATGGCGAGTTGGGCAGTATTCTGGCGTGTTGCATGAAAGCGAGTACAGATCGCCATATGACGGGCGGTTTGGTCTGGGATAGTGGCTGGTTCATGGAAGTCCTGGAGGGGCGCCGTGATGCCCTGGAAGACTTCTGGCAACACATCATCAAGGATCCGCGCCATGCCGACCCGCAACGTCTGGAATTCGTGCCCTTGTTGAAGCGCAGCTATGACACCTGGTCGGTCGCCACACCGCGCCGCGGCCCGGCCAATCATTCCCTGCTTCGCAACCTCCGCAGCAATGTCCCGACCGCCGGTGAGGTGCGGACTCACGTCCGCACCATCATCGCCACAGGTCTGGTCGCGGAATCACCGCCGCTGGTCTGCGCCGCCGGAGCCTAGCCGGCCGGTGCGCTGGCGGAGGATTGCAGCGCCGCGACGACCTCGCGCGCCAGCCGGCCGGAGCGCGAACTGACACCGATCGTGGCGCCAAAGCGCACAATGACCAGCTCCTGCTCGGGCATGACATAGCCCCACTGACCCTGGAAACCGCTCATCATGATGCTTTCCGGCGGCAGGCCGGTTGCTTCGGTCGGCAGCCAGAAGCCCATCCCATAGCCACCGCCTGAATTCGGTGTCGGTTCGGCGACGATTGAATACCAGTCTTCCGGCAGGATGCGGCGACCATCGGCGGCGACACCATTGTCGAGATAGAGCTGGCACAGCCGGGCCCAGTCCTGGGCCGTGGCATACATGTAGGACGAGCCCTGGAAGACGCCATTCTCGCCCGGCTCCAGGATGGCGGAATAAATGTCGAGCGGTTCGAAAATGCGTGCCCGCAAGGCGGCGACCTGCTCGGGCAGGCTGTCGCCAAGCCGGCGCTGCAGTGCGTCGGAGGCCAGGATGGTGTTGCCGCTCATATATTGCCAGTGCTCGCCAGGCGCATGCAGACGTTCGCGCGTGGCGGCGAAATGCGGCATGTCCCATTGCGTAAAGAGCATCTGCGAATTGGGGTCCATGCCGTTATTGAGCTCGGCAATCGCCAGTCCGCCGGTCATGCGCAGCAGGGCCTCGATGGTGACCGCGTCGAGCCGTGGATCGCCGATGGCGGCCAGGGCCGGGATTTCGCCCTCGGCACGGATATCGAGCCCGTCGTCCTGGGCCAGGCTGCCGGCGAGTGTGGCGATAACGCTTTTGGTCATCGACCAGCCGTGGAAACGGGTCTCGGCGCTGGCGCCGGGCGCATAGTGTTCGGCCACGAGGCGGCCCTGATGCAGGATGGCGACACCGAGCGTATTGCGGCCGTCCGTCTGCGCCTCGTCAAAGGCGCTCGACATGGCGGCGTCCAGGGCTTCGGTGTCGAACCAGGCATCGCGGTGGGCGGTGTCGAGCGGCATGGCGATGAAGCCCCGGGTGACGGGCGCGGTCAGCTCGGGATCGAAGCCATGCCCGCCATGCACCAGCGTACAGCCGAGCCCGTCGCGCCAGACGGCGCGCTGGGTCCAGAACAGGCCGAGGAAGTTCGCGGTGACCTGGTGATTGTCGGCATCAATGTGATGGTTCAACAGGCTGCCGGCATCGCCGAGCAGCGGGTCGAGATAAAGCGATCGAGCCCGGTCCGGTTCCAGACCCGAGACCCAGGTCAGCGAACACATCTGCTTGGCGACAATCCCGGTCGCGGAGGGCAGATAGATCTGGCCGATCGGTGACAGGTTGAGTGCCACGACCGCCGCCGTCAGAACCGCGCCGCCGGCGCCAAGTATGATACGCAACATGTCTGCTCTCCCCCAAATCCCCGATACGTTCAGTCTAGCCGAATTTCGAGAAATCCGGCTTGCGGCGTTCCATGAAGGCGGTCGCCGCCTCGGTGAACTCTTCGGAGCGCAGCAATTCGGCGAACATGCCGCCCTCCATCGAGATGCGATCCCCGAGCGCCTCGGCCGGGCGCCGCATGAGGGCCTTGGCGGCGCGCAGCGATCCTGGTGCCTTGGCGGCGAGATTGGCGGCGCTGGCGCGGGCCAGGGCTTCGACATCATCGGCGACATCATTGATCAGCCCGTGGCGGGCCGCCTTGTCGGCATCCCAGGTCGAGCCGAGCAGCAGGAGGTCAGCGGCGATGACATGACCGAACATGCGCGGCATCACCTGGCTGGAACCGTATTCCGGCGCCAGGGCGAGATCGACGAAGGGGGTCTTGAAGCTGGCGCGCGGCGAGGCATAGACCAGATCGCAATGCATCAGCATGGTGACGCCGATACCGATGGCGAGCCCGTCAACAGCCGCGATAACCGGCTTCTGGACAGCCAGCAGGGCGCGCATGAAATGCTCGACCGGCGGGGTATCGCCGCCGCCGACATGCGGCGGGGCCTGCATGAAATCAACCAGGTCATTGCCGGCGGTAAAAATGCCACCGGCACCGGCGATGATGAAAACCCGGATCGCCGGATCGGCATCGCCGCTCTCGAGCGCTTCGGCGGCAGCGGTGTACATCGGCCGCGTCAGGGCGTTTTTCTTCTCGGGGCGGTTGAAACGTATCGTGCGGATGCCCTCGGCATCCTCGACCAGAACCAGCTCGCTCATCGCAGTCTCCCATTTGATTTTGGCGCAGACTAGAGCATTGCGCTGCGGCTTGGCCAACGCTTTTGCGCTTACCTATACGTCAATCAGGTCACGCAATCAGGCTTCTGTAGCGAGCCGGGTGAGGACGCGGTGCAACATGTCGCTATCGTCCTCGCCGAGCCGAGATTCCAGCTCGGTATTGAGGCCGCGCAGACTGGTCTCGGCGGCATCGCCCAGGGCGCGGCCCTTCTCGGTCAGCGAGACCACGGCGGAGCGGCCATCGGTTTTCGAGGCCGTCTTCCTGACCAGGCCGAGCGCTTCCATGCGGCTGACCAGACCCGTCACGGCAGGCGGGTTGAGCGATAGCGTGTCGCCGATCTCGCCCATGCGGCGTTCGCCGCGGCGGGTCAGCAGGAAGAGCACGGCCGCCTGGGCCGATGTGACGCCGGCCTCGGCCTTCAGGCGTGCATCGGCATCCCGGTTGAGACGCCGGGCGGCGATTTCGATCAAAAGGAAAAGCCGCCGGTCAACGGCGCGGATAACAGCCATGAAACGGAAACTGAATTGATTCTGGGCCGCAGGGGAGTGGCGTTACCGGAATTTCCAGACCTTGGCATAACGCAGTTCGCGGTCTTCAAGATCGCGGGTCAGCTCGACGCTATAGCCCGCCAGCAACTCCAGCCGCTCCCGGGGCAGGAAGGCGCGTCCAGGGTCACCGATCAGGACGAGGGCGCCGCGCTGCGCCAGCTCCTGCAACCAGGCGCCAATGCGCTGCGCCAGTGCGTCCTCGTAGAAAACATCGCCGGCGAGCACGATATCCCAGCCTTCATCCGTGCCGACCAGATCGCCGAGGCGGGTTTCCAGCACGGCGGAATTGGCGGCAGAATTGGCCTTGATCGCGGCGATGGCAAACGGGTCGAGCTCGCAGGCCAGAACGGACGCTGCCCCCGCCTTCGCCGCTGCAATGCCGGAGACGGCGCCGCCGGCGGCGAAGTCCAGCACGAGCTGACCGGCGAGGAGGTGCCGATTGTCGAGACAGTATCGCGCCAGCGCCTGGCCGCCCGCCCAGGCAAAGGCCCAGAAGGGCGGGGGCAGGCCCATCGCACCCAGCGCTTCCTCGCTCTGTTGCCAGATCGGGGCGGTCTCGATGGCCAGGTGTAGCTGTATTTCCGGCACCAGGGGCGGTGCCAGCAGGGCTGTGTGGGCACGAAGGAAGGCGACGGGGTCGAGGAGTTCGGTCATGAGCGCCGTATAATGCAAAACGGCCGGACGCAAAGGCCCGGCCGTCATCGCGCCGAAAACGGGTGTCAGTCTTCGGACGCCGTGATGAAATGTGCACTCTGCAATTCCGGCAGGGCGCGGACATCATCGGCGATCAGGGAGAGGTCGCCGACCAGTACCAGCACCATGCTGTCCAGCGGCAGGTATTCACGCGCCATCTGCGAAATATCCGCATCGCTGACGGCGAGGATATTGGGCACATAGGTGTCGAGATAATCCTGCGGCAGGCCCCAGAAGTCGCGATTGGCGAGCTGGCCGATCAGGCCGCCGGTCGAGGCATTTTGCAGGATGAAGACGCCGGCCAGCCAGGAGCGGATATTGTCGGCCTCGGTCTCGGCCGGGGTTTCATCCTGCAGCCGGCGGACCTCCATGAAGGTCTCGCTCAGGGCCGCCGCCGTGTCCGAGGCAGTGACATCGGCATTGAAGGTCCAGACCCCGCCGCCCATCATCCAGGTCGTGCCGGAGCCGGGCGAGTAGGTATAGCCCTTGTCCTCGCGCAGATTGCGGGTCAGGCGCGAGGTGAAGGACCCGCCGAGCAGTGCGTTCATCACCGTCATCGCCGGCGCGTCTGGATCATTGATGGCCATCACCGGGAAGCCGAACCGCAGCGTGGTTTGCGGCGCCCCCGGGCGGTCGATCAATTGCACAATCGGGCCGTGGCGCGCGAGTGCACCTTCCGCCGCGTCCGGCTCGCCGCGAGCCCAGTCGCCGAAGGCGTCGCGGATCGCCGCTTCCATTTCGGCATCGTCAAAGCGTCCGGCGACATAGATACGCGTGCGGCCGGCGCCGAAACTGGCGGCGTAGAAATCGCGGACATCGTCGAGCGTATAGCTGCGCAGCTGTTCCTCGGTCGGCATGTAGCGGCCATAGGGATGACTGTCGCCAAACAGGATGCGGTAATAGGCCTCGGTCGCGATCGAACCGGGCTGGGCCCGCTGGATATCGACATTGCGGATCAGATTCTGACGCACGCGGTCGAATTCGCTCTCGGCGAAGTCGGGCCGGCGCACCACATCGGCGAGCAGGGCGGTCGCGTCGGCGGCATATTGCGACAAGACATTGGTGCTGACCGCTGACGCATTCCAGCCAATGCCGACATTGATCGACCCGCCCATCGCGGCAATCGCCGTGGCGAGGGCTTCCTTGGACTGGCCGGCCGAGCCTTCTTCCATCATCGCGCCGGTGAGATCGGATATCCAGGTCTGGTCGCCATCATCGATATTGCCGACGCGCATCTGTACCGAGATGCGTGTGGTCGGCGCCAGGCCAAACGGAATGAAGGTGACCTCCAGCCCATTGTCGAGCGTGAAGCTTCGGGTCTCGGGCAGGTGGAAGGCGCGGGGTGTGCCGATCGGCGGTTGCTGATCGCCCTGGGCCAGTGCCGTTGCGGGCAGGAGGGCCAGGCTGGCGGCGGCAAGCGTCGCGCGAAGAAGTGTGTTGATCATGGTTTTCGCTCCCATCAAGGCCTGGTTATTCCGGACTGCCGGCATCGGAACCGGTCTCGTCCTGCGCGAGCCGGACTTCGAGCACGGTGCGATTGGTCGGGCGCAGATATTCCTCGGCGGTGGCGCGGATCAGTTCCGGCGTCACCTGTTCGAATCCCTGGGTGATGCGGTTGATCCGGTCGGGCTCATCATCAAACATGGCGAAGGAGGCGAGCAGGTCGACGAGGCCGAAGCGGGTGCCGGTGTCGACCGTGGCATAGAAGTCGGCGAGGATTTTCGTCCGTGCCCGCTCGAGATCGGCTTCGCTGACCAACCCGGTGCGAACGCCCTCAATCGTGGCATCGAGCGTGCTCATCACTTCGCTGACAGTGAATTCGCTGTCATGGATCAGCCCAACCGTCCAGAGCATCGGACCGTTATAATTGAAGGTGTTGCCGAGCAGATTGATGCCGCCGAAGACGCCCGATGCGAAGCCTTCCTGATTGACCAGTGAGGCGGTCAGAAGGCTGTCATCGCCCTGCAACAGCAATTGGTCGAGCATCGCCATGGCGTAGTATTCCGGCGTGCCGCGGGCGGGCATGTGATAGCCGACGGCGAGGGCGGGTTGATTGGCGAGATCATCCTCGATGAAGTCGAATTTCTCGGCCTCCTGGCGTGGTTCGCTGGTATCGATGTCCGGCAATGGCGCTCCGGCTTCGATCGGCGCGAACATTTCTTCGATCCAGGCGAGCGTCTCGCCCTTGTCGATATCGCCGGCGACGACCAGGACGGCGTTGTTCGGCGCGTAATACGTGTCGAAAAAGGCCTGGGCGTCTTCAAGGCTGGCGGCGTCGAGATCGCTCAGATCCCCGTAGAAATTATGGGCATTATGCCAGTTTTCATTGGCGACCATTGGCAGGTCGATCCAGATCCAGCCGCCATAGGGTTGGTTGATGACATTGACGAAGACCTCATTGCGCACGACCTCGCGCTGGCTGTCCAGCTGGCTCTCATCGAGATTGGGCGCGGCCATGCGGTCGGCCTCCGCCCAGAGGATCGCCTGTAGCGCGTTCGAGGGCACGACCTCGTAATAATTGGTGAAATCATAGCGGGTCGAACCATTATTCACCCCGCCCGAACCGTAAATCAGATTGTCGAAGGCGCCGTGGGGCAGATTGGCCGAGCCCTGGAACATCAGGTGTTCGAACAGGTGCGCGAAGCCGGTGCGGCCCTGCGGCTCATTGCGAAATCCGACGCCGTAATACACCCCGACCGTAGCGGTCGGCACAGTGTGATCTTCCGACAGGACAACGCGCAAACCATTGTCGAGCCGATAATAGCTGACATCGACCTGAAAACTCGTGTCATGGCTGATCGCGACCTGCCCGGGCGCGGATTCCGGTGCGGCGACCGGGTCTGCCGGTTGGCAGGCGGTGAGCAGAAGGGCGCCTGTTGCGACTGCCAGGCCTTGATAGAAAGTCATGTTTTCCCCACGGTTCAGCTGTAGTGGTGCATGCGGCATCAAAGCGTGTGGCGCCCGTGCGGTCAAATGGTCATGGGCAAGATTTAATCTTGTGCCTTGGCGGCGACGGCCTGGCTCAGAGCAGGGCAGCGAGCGCCAGGGTCGTCACCAGCAGCAGGCCGGCTGTCCGGTTGGATTTGAATATCGCCAGGCATTGGTCGCCATTTTCGATATCGAGCAGGCGGACCTGATTGAACAAGTGCGCCGTGTAGAGCGAATAGGGGATCACGACCCAGGGCGTTGCCGCGCTGAGCCAGATCGCGAGGCCGACGAGCACGGCGTTGAGTCCGTAGAAGCCGGCGACCCAGAGCTGTGAATTTTCGCCGAACAGGCGGGCAGTGGATTTGACCCCGACCAGGGCGTCATCCTCGACATCCTGTTGGGCATAAATGGTGTCATAGCCGAGCGTCCAGCACACCGCCGCGGCATAGAGGGCCAGCACGGCGAGATCGATCTGGCCGGTTGCGGCGATATAGGCGACGGGAATGCCCCAGTTGAAGGTCAGTCCGAGCCAGGCCTGCGGCCACCAGGTGATGCGCTTCATGAACGGGTAGGCCGCCACCAGCAGGAGGGCGCCGAGCCCGACCCCGATCGCCGGCAGCGGGAATTGTATGAGCACGAGAAGGCCGACGAGCGCCTGGGCGGCGACGAAGAGCCAGGCCTGTTTGAGCGTCACCGTCCCGGCGGGCAGCGGCCGGTTGGCGGTGCGGGCGATGCGGGCATCGAGATCGCGGTCGACGATGTCGTTATAGGTGCAGCCGGCACCGCGCATCGCCACTGCGCCAATCGCGAACAGCACCGCATACCAGAGATCGATCCAGCCCAGCCCCTGGCCGATCCGCGCCAGCATCAGGCCGTGCCAGCAAGGCAGGCCGAGCAGCCAGAAACCGATCGGACGGTCATAGCGCGCCAGGCGCAGATAGGGGCGCAGCGCCGCCGGCGCTGTATCTACCCAACTGCTTGGAAGGGAGTCTGCGACTCGCCGATCGAAATTCAATTGCATCCGCAAAGGTGTGACAAAGCCGGACGGCCAATTCAAGGCAGGCTTGACGGCAAGACGCAGTGCCGCCAAAGCCAAGGGCATGTCGACCGATCCACGCCTTTTCCTCGATTCGCCCTTTGCTGCGGCAACCCGTCTCGCCCTGAGCCGGGAGGACACGCATTATATTCTCAATGTGATGCGTCGCGGCGAGGGCGATAGGGTGCGTCTCTTCAATGGCCGCGACGGCGAATGGACGGCCCGGATCGCGGATGCCCATCGCAAGGGCGCCGTCCTAGAACTGGTCGCCCGGACCCGAGCGCAGGCCAGCGTGCCGGATCTGTGGCTGCTGTTCGCACCGGTCAAACGGCAGAAAACCGATCTGATTGTCGAAAAGGCAACCGAGCTGGGGGTGCGCGAAATCCATCCTGTCACCACGCGCCGCACCCAGGCGGACCGCAGCAAGCCGGAACGCTTCCACATCATTGCCAAGGAGGCCGCCGAACAGACCGAACGGCTCGACCTGCCGGAGATCGCCCCGATTGAACGGCTTGAGCGCGTGCTCGATGGCTGGGATCCGGCGCGTCGGCTCTATTATTGCGACGAGGCTGGCGATGATGACGGCGCGCCCTGGGGCGGGGATGCCGGCCGCGCCGGGCCGATGCTCGACGTGTTGAAGGCCGAACCGGCGGGCCCTGCGGCGCTGCTGGTCGGGCCGGAGGGCGGGTTTGCACCGGAAGAACGCACCCGTTTGCGTCAGCTCGATTTCGTCCGCGCCGTCTCGCTGGGGCCGCGCATTTTGCGTGCCGAGACAGCGGTTATCGCGGCGCTTGCCCTGTGGCAGGCAGCGCGCGGCGACTGGGCCTGAGCCTCACGTCCGCGTGAAACGCAGACCCTCGCCCTTGTTCTATGTCTCTCATCTCCATATTTGAGGCTTGGATTGTTTCACGCAGACTGTTTTGCGATTGGGGGCCTTGGGATGAGCGGCACGTATAATCAGGGCGGCGAAGGTGCTCCCATCGAACATGCTGACCAGCTGGCCGCCTATCTCGCCGCCGGCTGCAAGCCGCGCGACGCCTTTCGCATCGGCACCGAGCACGAAAAATTCGGCTTCGCCCTGGAGGATCACACGCCCATCCCTTACGCGGGTGAAGGTCCGAGCGTGAAGAAAATGCTCGAAGGCCTGATCCGCTTCGGCTGGGAACGCGTCGAGGAAGACGGCAAGCTGGTCGCGCTCAAGCGCGATTCCGCCTCGATCACGCTGGAACCGGGTGGCCAGTTCGAGCTGTCCGGCGCACCGCTGGAAACCGTGCATCAGACCTGCGCCGAAGTGAATCTGCATTTGTCCGAAGTGCGCGAAGTCGCCGACGAGATCGGCGCCGGCTTTCTCGGCCTCGGCTTCTCGCCGAAATGGTCGCTGGAAGAAACGCCGATGATGCCCAAGGCGCGCTACGGGCTGATGAAGGCCTATATGCCCAAGGTCGGCACGATGGGGCATCAGATGATGTTCCGCTCCTGCACCGTCCAGACCAATCTCGACTTCTCGAGCGAAGCCGACATGGTCAAGAAATTCCGGGTTTCGCTGGCGCTGCAGCCACTCGCGACGGCGCTGTTTGCCAATTCGCCCTTCAAGGACGGCCAGCTCAACGGCTATCTCTCCTATCGCGGCCATGTCTGGACCGACACCGACCGCAATCGCACCGGCATGCTGCCCTTCGTGTTTGATGAGGGGATGAGTTTTCAGCGCTATGTCGACTGGGTACTTGATGTGCCGATGTATTTCGTCAAGCGCGGCGGGAAATATCTCGACGCCACCGGCCAGAGCTTCCGCGATTTCCTCGATGGCCGCTTGCCGGCCCTGCCGGGTGAAAAGCCGGTGATCAGCGACTGGGAAGATCATATCGGCACCATGTTCCCGGAAGTGCGTCTGAAGACCTTCCTGGAAATGCGCGGCGCGGATAGTGGCCCCTGGAATACGCTCTGCGCCCTGCCGGCCTTCTGGGTCGGGCTCCTGTATGACGACACCGCGCTGGATGCGGCCTGGGATCTGGTCAAGGGCTGGAGCGCCGATCAGCGCGACGGCATGCGCTTGGCCGCCGCCGTTCACGGCATGCGCGCCGGCTATGATGGCGACCGTTCGATGCAGGATCTGGCCAAAGAAGTCCTGGCGATTTCCCGGGCCGGCCTCAATGCGCGGGCGCGCCTGAATAATTACGGCGAGAATGAAGCGCATTTCCTCGATGATCTCGACGAGATTGCCGCCTCCGGTGTGACCCGCGCGGATCAGTTGATCGAGCGCTTCAAGGGTGAGTGGAAGGGTTCGATCGAACCGGTCTTCACCGAGTGCGCCTATTAGGTTTTTGCCGGCTTCACGCCGATTTGTAATCTAGATGAATGACGCAAGCGGCAAGTGAGACTTGAGCCTTCCTCTTTCGCGTGGTCAATTGCGCGCCAGAAATGGGCCTGCATCAAGCGGGTAAGGGGAGATCATGGTTATTAATCTAGTCATTCTGGTCGGAATCATCGTGACCATCGCGACCGCGGTTCCGGTCTTTGTTCAGATGCGCAACCATCCGAAAGGATTGCATATTCTGTTCTTCGCCGAGATGTGGGAACGGTTCTCATATTACGGCATGCGCGGATTGCTGATCTTCTATCTTACCCAGCACTTCCTGTTCGATCGCGAGTTTTCGAGCAGCCAGTACGGCACCTATACCTCGCTGGTCTATCTGCTGCCCCTGATCGGCGGCTTCATCGCCGACAAATATCTCGGCAACCGAAAAGCCATCGCCTTCGGCGCGCTCCTTCTCGTTGCCGGTCACGGCACGATGGCGATTGAAGGCGAACCGGCGACCCAGATTCTGACCTATCAGGAAACGCAATATGAGTTCGTTTCCGAAGGCCAGATGGAAGGGCGCACCTCGCAGATCCTGGTCGATGGCGCGACGTATGATTACTCCGTCAATCTCGATGAGCGCACCTTCATCATCGAAGGTCTGCCGGCGACCGCCAGCATTCCGGCGTCGCTGCCAGATGGCTCCTATGAGTTCACGGTGGCCGAGCGCGATCGTGGCTATGTCAACATCTTCTACCTCGCACTTGCCCTGATCGTGATGGGCGTGGGCTTCCTGAAGGCCAATATCTCATCCATCGTTGGTCAGCTCTATGAGGAGCATGATCCGCGCCGGGATGGCGGCTTCACCCTGTATTATTACGGCATCAATCTGGGTTCATTCTGGGCCGCTATTCTGTGCGCCTGGCTGGCGAAAGAGTATGGCTGGGGATATGGCTTCGGCCTCGCCGGTATCGGCATGCTGCTCGGTTTCCTGGTGTTTACTGCCGGACGTGGCCTGTTCTTCCTGCCGGGCAAGAACCTGCTGGCCGATGTCGGTAATCCGCCCGAGCCTGAAACCCTGAAAACCAAGGTGTTCGGGCCGGTCAACAAGGAATGGCTCATTTACGGCGCAGGCCTGGTCGGTGTGATCGGCGTCTGGTTCCTGCTCCAGGCTCACGCCCTGACCGGCTGGATGTTGCTGGCGGGCTGGATCCTTTTCCTCGGATACATGACCTATTTCATCATTACCAAGGCGTCCTCCGTTGAGGGCCAGCGGTTGATGCTCGGTGTCATCCTGATTGTCATCTCCGTCGTGTTCTGGACCTTGTTCGAACAGGCCGGTTCCTCGATGAACCTGTTTGCCCAGGACAATACCAACCTGGCAGTGTCGGCCCAGCCGCTCTATAATCTGGGGCCATTCGTGATCGATATGGGCATATCGGCGGGTCAGGTTCAGTCCTTCAATGCGGGCTTCATCCTGATCTTCGCTCCGGTCTTCGCCGGTCTGTGGGCCTTCCTTGCCAAGCTGCAGCGCAATCCCAACACACCGTTGAAATTCGCTCTGGCGCTGGTTCAGGTCGGCCTCGGTTTCATTCTCCTCGTCTGGGGCGTGAATTTCGCGGACGATAATTATCGGGTTCCGCTGGTCTTCCTTGCGGGTGCCTATCTCCTGCACACGACCGGTGAACTCTGCCTGTCACCGGTTGGTCTGTCGGCCATCACCAAGCTGTCACCGCTCTCGGTGGTATCCTTCATGATGGCGGGCTGGTTCCTGTCCAGCTCGGCGGCCCAGTATGTCGGCGGCCTGGTTGCAGGGATGACGGCGACGGAAACCGTCGGCGGGCAAGTGCTCGATCCTGCCGCCGCGCTGGCGGGCTATGCGTCCGTCTTCCAGACGATCGGCATTGTGGCGATCGCGATCGGCATCATCGTCGGGCTGTTGAGCTTCGCGCTCAAACGCCTCGGCCATGGTCTGGCCGAAGACCAGGCGGTCATCGCAGGTGCCGTCGATGCGTCCGGACCGGAACAGGATGTTCATCCGACCAAGTAAGCCTTGCGACAGCATGGCGTGACGAAAGAAGGCCGCGGAGCAAATTGCTCCGCGGCCTTTCTTCTGCCCGGCACGGGATTCTAGCGCTGGTGGTCCGGCTCCGGTGCCCGGGCCTGTGCGCGTCCATTGCGGCAGACATCGCGCGCCTCCGCGGCGCTGATCTCGAAAATACCCGCTTCGCGGTCGACGGTGACGGTCGCGAATTGCAGCACATCCATGCCGACCACCATGGCCGGCATCCGGCCCCAGTCGAGCGCTTCGAAAATGTCGAGATCCGCCTGTAGCGCCACGACAGAATTCAGGCACAGCCCGCCCAGTTGAAGATTGCGCAAGACGACGGCCTCGGCCTCGGCCACGGTCGTGTCCGGCAGCCGTCCCTCAATCCCGTTGACACTATAGGTGACGCCACCGGCACGGTTATGGACCTGATTGAGCAGCTGTTCATTGACCAGGGTCCGGGCGCTGCCGGAATCGATCAGGACCCGCACGCCGCGCATGCCGCGCCTGAGATCGGCCTGACCCAGTAACAGGCTCTGCGGATTAACCCAGCCATCGGCATGTTCGGGCGCATCGCTGTCAAGGGTCAGCGTCGCGGCGGCAAAGTCGAGCATATAGCGCGTTGACGGCAGGGCGTCGGCGCCCAGCAGGCCCGCAACCGGATGCGGCTGGGAGCGATCGACGGGAATCACGACGCTGTTGAGCGACACCGGTGCCAGGTCGGCAAAGCGCAAATCCTCCAACACGAAGCGTTCCGCCGAAAACAGCGTCGTCAGCGACTGCACATCGCCATAATTCTCCCAGACCGAGTGGAAGCCGAGCGCCTCGGCCACGGGTTGGGCGATCGCCGTATTGCTCGCCCCGGTATCGAGCAGGAAAACATAGGGTCCGCTGGCGCCGATCTCGACCTCGGCAATGAGATGACCGCTTGGCGCTCGCTGGAAATTGATCGGTTCAGCGGCGCTGGCGGCCGAGAGCGCCAGTCCGGCAAGGCCGGCGAGCAGGGCTTGCCGGCCGCGACGGGCCGGACGGGCGGTGAGGGGATCATGCTGCGTCATCAAGCGACCTCTCTGACCGCGCGCCGGGCCGGGCGTTGGCCCGGTGGGGTTCCGGGCGCAGGCCGTCGTCATCGGCACAGACGTGCGGGCGCATTTCTTCGTCTGGAACGGCAAGGCTAGCCTTGAACCCTGCAACGCGCCACACGCAGCGCGCCCGCTCGCGAAGACGTGAACGTGCTGTGACCGGCGGGAGATGGCTCAGCCACCTCCCGCCGGTCCGGCCTCAGAAGGTCCCGCGAATTTGCAGATACCATGTGGCTCCATAGTTTTCGTTGCGGAATTCGGTGCCGGTGACCACGTTGCTGGCCCGCGAGCCGGCATAGAAGACACGCTGCCGGTCATCGCCATTACCAATGACCTCGTTGACGCCCAGACGGGTGGTGACGCCGCCCCAGCGTGTGGTCTCGATATAGAGGTCGAGATCGCCATCGGTATAGCCCGCAACACGGTATTCCTGCGCCCGGAAGACCTCGCTGTCGGAATACCAGTGATAATCCCAGCCCCAGGCGATTTGCGCTGCCGGGAAGGCCTGCCGGAAATCAAGCCCCAGCTCCCATTCGCGATAGCCGGAGAAATGGCGATCCTCCCCGGTCAGGGGGTCGTGAACATTGGTGTCATTCCATTGGGCCAGGACATCCAGCGTGGCGTTCGTCAGGCCGATGGCGTCGAGCGGCGTTGTCAGATTGCCGGTCACCCGCAGGATGGTGCCATCGCCGATATTGCCCGGAGCATCGAACACGCCACCCGGCGTCGTGACCGGGATCCAGCCATCGAGATCCTCGATCCAGTCATACCCGGCCTGCAGCGAGAAGGAGCCGTCATCGCCAAAGCGCCGTTCCCACTCGGCCTCGATTGTCCAGGTGCGCTGGGGCACATAGTTCGGATTGCCAAGCGTGGAATTATTGTCGGCGATATCAACCGAGCTGGCGAATTTCCCGAAATCCAGCTGATCGACATCGCGTTGTGCCGTGAAGCGCCACCGGTTGCGGTCGCTCTGGCGCCAGTTCAGCGTCACGCTCGGCTTGGGGTAGGCGAAGGAGCGCGACTGGTTGGCATCACCGGTCTGCACGATTTCGGAGAATTCATAGCGCAGGCCGCTTTCCAGGCTCAACGCCTCGCTGATCGTCCAGGTATGATTGACGAAAATCTCGCTGCGCGTCTCCTCGACGCGGGTATTGGCGACCGGCAGCGGGATGGGGGTGAGGGATGTGCCGTCATCCTCGAACAAGGCCAGATGGGTATCGCGTGCATTGACCGCGATCTCGCCGCCAATCTCGACCGTATTGCGCTCATTGGGAGTCCAGTTCAGCGTCTGGCGCAGGGCTGTTTCCTCGGAATCGCCGCCACCATTGACGATGATGGCGCCCAGAAAGCCGCTCGCAGGATCGTAGGTCTCATAGGCTTCGGGACCGTCATCCCAGGTATCCCGGCGCAAGTGCGCCATGGTCTGGCTCGACAGGGTGTCGTTGAATTCGAGCGAATAGGTCGCGGACGAGACGTAGAAATTGCCGTTGTTTTCTGTTGCATTCTGCTCGTAGCGCAGGGGTGTGACACCTGCTCCGGACGGTGCGCCGATGAAGGAGACCTGCTGGTTTGCCCACCGCCAGACCGTGCCCTCGACATCGAAGCGCAGGCTCGAGCGGTCATCGATCTGCCAGTTGAGCGAGAGGGATGGCGCGGCCTCGCGATAGGCCTGCTGGTCATTGTCGTGCTGGATTTCAGCCAGATTGCCCGCGGCGTCGAACCGGCTGCTGCGGCGGCGGGCCCGGTCGCCCGAACTGGTGGTGTAGAGGCCGACGGTCAGGTCGACCGGTCCGATGACCCGGGCCCAGGAGATGTTCGCCTGCGGGCCGACGCGACCGGATGCCGACACGTTCAGGGTCGCATCCCACGAGCCCGAGTTTCCGGCGCCTTCGACGAGAATGACGTTCACCAGGCGTGCATGTCCGCGCATATTGTAGTCCGGCAGGGCTTCGGAGATGAGCTCGATACGGTCGACATCACTGATCGGAATGCGTTGCAGCACGGTGCCGAGCGAGAGCGATTTATTGGATGGGCGTGCGCCATTGATCAGCACATTGCCAAAGCTGTCGCCGAGCCCCCGCCGGCCCGTGTCGCCGTTGGAGACAGAGAAGCCGGGCAGGCGCGTGACCATGTCCAGCGCCGTGACCGGTGAGAAGTGTTCGAAATAGCCCTTCGAAAATGTCGATATGCCATTGCGCGATTCGGTAATTTGCGCCGGGCTTTCCGGATCGCCGTTCTGAGCCTGACTGAAGCCCGGAAAGGCCAGGCTGGCCAGAATCGCCGCGCCTGCGACTGTTGATTTCAAATATCCTTGCATGTGTCCCCACAAGACTGACTGGCCCCGACCGCCCAAGAGCCGTCAAGATATTCAGTCTACAGGGTGCGCGCTATGTAATGATCGGTAATATTGAAGACGGGTTTTGGCAATGAAGATTATGCAGTATTGTGACTTATGTTTTAATTTTACAATCGACTTGTTTAAATTCGCTCGTGTTCTGGCCGATTTGGTTTCCAACCGCCGGGTCTTGCTTGTGTATATAAGCGCAGGGCAAGCCGCTTCTGCGGATGGCATGGATCAAAAGGTCAGTGACGCCCCGGCATGGTCGGCGCCGTCAGCGCGCTCCCTGCGGGCGCGCAGACGGCCTGGCCCGCATCGGCCGGTCTGCACTCAGAAGGTTCCGCGCACCCGCAAATACCAGATCGAGCCGGAGCTCTCAGTGCGATACTCGGTGCCGGTCACAAGGCCCGCCGCCCGGGACCCATCATAGAAGACCCGCTCCCGCCTATCGCCGGTATTGAGCACGGCATCGACGCCGAGGCGGGTGGTGACGCCGCCCCATCGGGTGGTCTCGATGTAGAGATCCAGATCGCCGTCGGTATTGTCATATAGACGAACCTCCTGGGCGCGATACACTTCGCCATCTGAGACCCAGTGATAATCCCAGCCCCAGGCGATTTGCTGCGCCGGGAAGGTCTGGCGGTAATCAAGGCCGAGTTCCCACTCGCGTGTACCGGAGAAGGCGCGATCCTGGCCGGTCAGCGGATCTTCGACATTGGTATTATACCATTCCCCGAAGACGTCGATCACGGCATTGGTCAGGCCGAAGCCATCGAGCGGTGTGGTCAGATTGGCGGTGACGCGCAGATTGGTGCCGTCGCCAATATTGCCCGGCGCATCGAACACGCCGGTCGGCGTCGTGATCGGCACCCAGCCATCAAGATCCTCGATCCAGTCATAGCCGATCTGGAGCGAGAAGGAGCCGTCATCCCCGAAGCGGCGTTCCCATTCGGCCTCCAGCGTCCAGGTGCGCTGGGGCACGTAATCGGGATTGCCGAGGGTGGCGTTATTGTCCGCGATATCGACGGAACTGGCGAATTTGCCGAAATCCAGCTGGTCGACATCGCGCTGCGCAGTCAGGCGCAACCGGTTCTGGTCGTCCTGGCGCCAGTTCAGCGTCACGCTCGGCTTGGGATAGGCGAAGGAACGTGACTGTTCGGAATCGCCGGTCTGGACGATTTCCGAGAATTCATAACGCAGGCCGCTCTCCACGCTGAGCCGGTCGCTGACCGTCCAGGTGTGGTTGGCGAATATCTCGCTGCGGGTCTCCTCGACGCGGGTATTGGCCACCGGCAGCACGATCGGCGTGATGGTCACGCCATCATCTTCGAACAGCGCCAGGCCGGTCTCACGGGCATTGACCGCGATTTCGGCGCCGAATTCGAAGGCGTGGCGGTCGTCCGGAGTCCAGGCCAGCGTTTGACGCAGGGCTGTTTCCTCGGTTTCGCCCTCGGCCTCGACGATGATGGCACCGACAAAGCCGGACGCGGGGTCATAGGTCTCATAGGTTTCCGGGCCGTCATCCCAGCGCCCGCGGTCGAGCAGCGCCATTGTCTGGATTGAGAGGGTCGGGCTGAGTTCGCGCGCATAGCTGATCGAGCCGAGATAGGAATTGCCGTGATTGGCCGTCTGGCTCTGCTCATAGCGAAGCGGCTCGAAGCCGGCGCCGGCCGGCGCGTCGATGAAGGAAACCTGGGTGCGATTCCAGTCCCATGTTTCGGCCTGGAGGTCGAAGCGAAGGCTGGAGTCACTGTCGATCTGCCAGTTGAGGGAGAAGCTCGGGACGATCTGGCGGTATTGGCGCTGATCATTGTCGCGCTGGAGTTCCAGCAAGGCCTCACCGGGATCGTGCAAGGCTCGGCGGCGGTGTATTCGGTTGCCCTCGGTGCCGATATCGAGGCCGAAGCTCAATTCCACCGGGCCTGCGACCGTCGCATAGGACACGATTCCGCGTGGCCCGAGCCGGCCAGACGGTGAGAGCAGCAGCCGGGCGTCAAACGAGCCGGAATTGCCGGCCCCCTCGACCAGGATGATATTCACCAGCCGCGAATGGCCGCGCATATTGTATTGCGGCAGGGCCTCCTGGATCAGTTCCAGCTGCGCGACATCGGCAATCGGGATGCGCTGCAGCACAGTGTCCAGCGACAGGGATTTGTTCGAGGGCCGGGTACCATTGATCAGCACATTGCCGAAACTGTCGCCCAGGCCGCGCCGGCTCGTATCGCCATTGGAGAGCGAAAAGCCGGGAATGCGTTGCACCATGTCCAGTGCCGTGACTGGTGAGAATGGGTCGAAATAAGCCTTGCTGAATACCGAAAGGCCGCTCTGACTGTCCACCCCGACGCTGTCACCCTGCAACGCTTCTGCTTCAGCGTCCGCCCATGCTGGAGCGTCGATGGCGGCGAAACAGGCCGTGCTCGCGATCGCTATTGTCAAAAAGTCCCGCATATGTCCCCACAAGATGCGCCTGCCCCAAACCATGATGCAGGAATAGCAATCGACTTTGCTGCCTACCATGTAATGATTGGTAAGGTGGCGCATATCGACGCGCCAGGCGGCTCGTCGAGCCTGCCGTCGCAAGGCGTCACAGCAACATTGCTTTTCAGTCAGGCAGCGCCGCCGACGGTCAGGCCGGCGATTTTCAGGCTCGGCTGGCCGACCCCGACCGGCACGCCCTGGCCACCCTTGCCGCACATGCCCACACCAGGGTCCATCGCGAAATCATCGCCGATCATGGTGATCTGGGTCAGCGCTGTCGGACCGTCGCCGATCAGGGTGGCGCCCTTGACCGGGGCCTCGATCTTGCCATTGCGGACCCGATAGGCCTCGGTGCACTGGAAGACGAATTTGCCCGACGTGATATCGACCTGGCCGCCGCCGAAATTGACGGCATAAATCCCGTCCGTGAGGCTGGCGACCATTTCCTCCGGCTTGTGCTGGCCGCCCAGCATATAGGTATTCGTCATTCGCGGCAGCGGCGGATAGGCATAGGATTGCCGGCGGCCATTGCCCGTCGGTTTCTGGCCCATCAGCCGCGCATTCATCCGGTCCTGCATATAGCCGACGAGAATACCGTCCTCGATCAGCACGGTGCGCTCGGTCGGCGTGCCCTCATCATCAATCGTCAGCGAGCCGCGGCGTTTTTCCATCGTGCCGTCATCGACAATGGTGACGCCGGCCGATGCGACACGCTCGCCCATGCGGCCGGCGAAGGCGGAGGATCCCTTGCGGTTGAAATCGCCTTCCAGCCCGTGACCGACCGCCTCGTGCAAGAGGACGGCAGGCCAGCCAGGGCCGAGCACGACATCCATCACGCCGGCGGGAATATCGATGGCGTCGAGATTGACGCGCGCAATCCGCATCGCCTCATTGGCCAGGCCTTTCCAGGCGTCCGGCGCGATCCACTGATCGAATTCAGCGCGCCCGCCAGCCCCGGCCGAGCCGGTTTCGCGGCGGCCATCGCGCTCGACCGTGACCGAGACATTGAGGCGGACGAGGGGGCGGATATCGGTTTTCATGTCGCCATCGGCGCGCAGCACCGAGATCGAGCGCAGGGAGCCGGCGATCGAGGCACTGACCTGGACGACAGCCGGATCCTTGGCGCGGCAATAGGCGTCGATTTCCTGCAGCAGGGCGGATTTGACCTCGAAGGCCGGATTGGCGACCGG
>NZ_CAXBKN010000052.1:0-21479 GCF_963976135.1 uncultured Maricaulis sp. | reverse complement strand
CCCCTCCGGCGCCCGGGCTCGCACATTGCGGACTCGTCCCGCATCCGTGACGTCGAAATCGACCCAGACGCGGATACCATCCCCCGGGACCGCAACCGCAGCACCAGCAAAATCTGTCGGCCAGACTGGAGCGGTCCCGATAGTGTGATCGCCGGGGCATTGCGCCGGCGCGACAAATCCGGGCCGGATTTCGTAACCCTGCTGAATACCCGCCCCACCAGGGTCCGCCGCGGGCAGCACCGTCCCTGACAACATAAAGATGGGCAACATCGCCACCATAGTTACAAGCATTTTCAACCTCCCTGGTCGCTCTTGCACGCGTCGGGTCTCGACGCGCATCGCTTTGCGAATGACGGCGCTGGCCGACCGGCCCAACTCGCGGCAGGCGTCCAGAAAGGCAGCCTTTTCCTCGGGCGAAACCCTGACTTCGAGCATGTCCGTCTTCTTCGGCGGGCGCTTCTCTATGGGGTCTCGCTTCGTCATTCGTCAGTCAGCTTCGCCAGATGCATGAGGCAGTTCCAGATGATTGCGGTTCATACCGGGCACAATTCGTGTCCGCACATTGAATCAGACGACCGGGACCGCCGCGAAGCAAGTTTTTCCGTGTCCGGACAGCGCGAAAACAGCCCCGCATGCCGCCTCAAAGGAAAAAACGCTGAATTTCCCCACCAGTCCCTATATAGACAGTCAATCCAATCACACTGCGAAGCGATACCGGCCCGATGAAATTCCTCGACCAGGCGAAAGTTTATGTCCGTTCCGGCAATGGCGGGGCGGGGTGTATGTCGTTCCGGCGCGAGGCCTTTGTCGAATTCGGCGGCCCTGATGGCGGCGATGGCGGCAAGGGCGGCGATGTCTGGGCGGAAGCCGTCGAAGGGCTCAACACCCTGATCGACTACCGCTACAAGCAGCATTTCAAAGGCGATACCGGTGGCCATGGCCATGGCCGCGACCGTTCCGGCAAGGGCGGCGAAGATGTCATCCTGCAAGTTCCGGTCGGGACGCAAATCCTCGATGAGGACAAGGATGAAGTCCTCGCCGACATGACCGAGCTGGGCCAGCGCGTGCTGCTGGCACGCGGCGGCGATGGCGGCCAGGGCAATGCCCGTTTCAAATCGGCGACCAATCGCGCCCCACGCAAATCCACCCCCGGCTGGCCGGGCGAGGAGCGCTGGGTCTGGCTGCGGCTGAAACTGATCGCCGATGTCGGCCTGGTCGGCCTGCCCAATGCCGGCAAGTCGACCTTCCTCAGCGTCGTCTCCAAGGCCAATCCGAAGATTGCCGCCTATCCCTTCACGACGCTCTATCCCAATCTCGGCGTCGTCGATCTCGGCCCCGGATCGCGCTTCATCGTCGCCGACATTCCCGGCCTGATTGAGGGCGCGCATGAAGGCGCCGGTATTGGCGACCGCTTCCTCGGCCATATTGAACGCTGCGCCTCGATCATCCATCTGATCGACGGCACCCAGGACGATCCGGTCGAGGCCTATCACACGGTGCGCAACGAGCTGGCGGCCTATGGCGGCGGCATTACCGAAAAGCGCGAAATCCTCGCCCTCAACAAGATCGACGCCATCCCCGAGGACGAGGTCGAGGAAAAGGCGAAGCTGCTGGAGAAGGCGACTGGCAAGAAAGTCATGCGCCTGTCCGGCGTGTCCGGCGACGGGGTCAAGCGGCTGTGCTCGGAAGCCTGGCGCATCGTGCAACAGGTCCGCGCCGGCGTTGCCGAACCTGACGAGGAAGGCTGGACCCCGTGACACGCCCCGGCTTCGACGCGGCCCGTTGCATCGTGGTCAAGGTCGGATCGAGCCTGCTGCAGTCGGGCCCTGCCGTCATTGATGCGATCGCAGACGATATCGCGTCGCTGGCCGGACAGGGAAAACGTGTCGTACTGGTCTCCTCCGGCGCTGTTGCGTTGGGGCGGCCCCGCCTCGGCCTCGGCGGCGGATCGCTGACGCTGGAGCAGAAACAGGCGGCAGCGGCGGCCGGCCAGCCGGTTCTGGTCGGCGAATGGGAACGCGCCTTTGCCCGCCATGGCCGCGCCACGGCCCAGGCCCTGCTCACCCTGGACGTCACGGAATCGCGACGTCACTGGCTCAATGCCCGTGCGACGCTCAACACCCTGCTCGATCTCGGCGCCATTCCAGTGGTCAATGAGAATGATACCGTCGCCACCGACGAGATTCGCTATGGCGATAATGACCGGCTCGCGGCGCGCGTCGCCCAGCTGGTCGGGGCCGACCTTCTTGTCCTCTTGTCAGATATCGAGGGCCTGTTCGACCGCGATCCACGCACCCATCCCGACGCCCGGCTTGTCGCCGAGATTGAACGGATCGACGCGTCCATCCATGCCATGGCCGGCGGCGCCAATGCGCTGACTGGTGTCGGCACGGGCGGCATGCGCTCGAAGATTCTCGCCGCCGAGATTGCTGCAGCCTCGGGCTGCGCGACGGCGATCGGACCGGGCGCGGCGCCCGAACCGGTCTTGCGATTGCAGCAGACGGATTGCGGCAGCTGGTTCCATCCGACCGGGTCGGCTGGCAGTGCCCGCGCTGCCTGGATTGCCGGTGCCCACAGCCCCAATGGCGAAATCCGCATTGATGCCGGCGCCGCATTGGCGCTGCAGGCCGGAAAGTCGCTGCTGCCGGTCGGGGCCATCGCGGTCGAAGGGCATTTCGAGCGCGGCGATGCAGTCCGCATCACCGGACCGGACGGCACGGCGATTGCGCGTGGGGTCAGCGGCTATGATGCCAGTGATGCCCGGCGGATATGCGGCTGCCAGACCGGGGAGATCGAAGCGCTGCTTGGATATCGCCGCGCCGCGGCCCTGGTCCATGCAGATGATATCGTGCTGGCGAAGGCCGGCGGTCCCGCCCAGCGCGATGTCTGAGCGCCGCTCCAGCCCGATGGCGCGCGGCCGGCGTGTCAGCGCCCCGAAGCCGGCGCGCGCGCTGCGCAGCGAAACGCTGGCCCGCGGCATGACGGTCGGCCTGTTTGGCGGCACGTTCGATCCACCACATGAAGGCCATCTCCACGTCGCCGAGGCCGCGAAACGGCGTCTCGGCCTGGACCGGATCTGGTGGCTCGTCTCGCCCCAAAACCCCTTGAAACAGCGCCGCGCCGGCGATCTGGAGAGCCGTATGGCGGCGGTGGCTGCGCAGGCCAACCGCCCGGGCATGGTCGTCAGCGACGTGGAAGCGCGACTGGGCAGCAATCGCACGATCGACCTCCTCAATGCCCTGCAGCACCGCTATCCCGGCGTTCACTTCGTCTGGTTGATGGGCGCTGACAACCTCAAGAGCTTTCACCGGTGGGGCCAATGGCGCCAGATTTTCGCATCGGTTCCGATTGCCGTGATCTCCCGGCCCCACGATGCCGTCCGGGCCCGCCTTGCCCCGGCCGTGCGCATGCATGCCAATTCACGCGTTCGTGAACAGGGCCTCGCCACACTACCCCTAAAAACGGCGCCCGCGTGGACCTATCTGATAGAACCGTTAAACTGGCATTCCTCGTCGGCGCTTCGCGCGCGGACCTGAACCCCCGATCCGAAGCAGGCAGGGCATTTTCATGACCGATCTCACCCTCGGCCAACCCCCGGTTCATGCCGCGCTGGATTTCTTCGACGACCAGCACCCGCCCGCCGGTGATTTCCTGCGCGACGTGCTGACCGGGCTGGCAGCGACGCCCAAATCCATCCCGCCGGTCTATTTCTACGACGCCGCGGGATCGGCCCTGTTCGACCAGATCACCGACTTGCCCGAATATTATGTCACGCGCACCGAGCTGGCCCTGCTTGACCGGATCGGGCCGGAACTGGCCGAGCGCGCCGGTCCGGGTGCCGTGGTGATCGAGCCGGGGTCGGGCTCGAGCGTCAAGATCCGCAAACTGCTCGACGCTCTGGATCAGCCGGCCGGCTATGTCGGGCTGGATATTTCCGGTGAACATCTCATTGCCGCCTGCGACGAGCTAGCGCGCGATTATCCCGGCCTGCACATTGGCGCCATTTGCGCCGACTTCACGTCTGGCCTGTCGCTGGATCATCTACCCCTGCCCAAGGGCCGCCGCATCCTGTTCTTTCCGGGCTCGACAATTGGAAACTTCGAACCAGAGGCCGCACGCAAGGTGCTGGAGGGCTTCCGCAAGGGCATGCGCGAGGGTGACGCCATCCTGATCGGCGCTGATCGCGTCAAGGCGCCGCGAGTGCTTGAAGCTGCCTATGATGACGCCCAGGGCATTACCGCCGCCTTCAATCTCAATCTCGTCTCCCGCATCAATTCCGAACTCGACGGCACGCTCAACCCGGACCTGCTCAAGCATGTTTCAGTCTGGAATCCGGAAAAGTCTCGGATTGAAATGCATCTCGAGGCCCTGGAAGCCCAGCAGTTTCAAGTCGCTGGCCGCTCATTTTCCCTGGCCAGGGGCGAGCGGCTGCACACGGAAAACTCCCATAAATTCACCCCGGAGAGCTTCCAGGCGCTGGCGCGCTCAGCCGGTTTCGACGTTCTGAAGAGCTGGTCAGACCCAGCTGAACTCTTCTCGCTGCATTGGCTCGAACCAAACGCGAAAGCGTGATATAGGCCCAAGCTTGTATTGGTTGTCAGAAAGGACACCCGCCCTGTCTACGGAAACATCGCGCCGGACCAAGGAAGAAACGGCTGCAGCCGTCCGGGTCATCGGAGAAGACGGTCCCCTCGAGGAAATGGAAGCACTGGTCCTCGAAACCCTCGATGACGACAAGGCTGAAGACGTTGTCGCAATCGACCTTCGCGGCAAGTCCTCGGTTACCGACATCATGATCATCGCCTCCGGGCGGTCGTCGCGCCATGTCAGCGCGATCGCCAATCATCTGATCGATACGCTGAAAGAAACCGGTCGTGTGAAAACGCGTATCGAGGGATTGCAGACCTGTGACTGGGTGCTGATTGATGCTGGCGATATCGTCATCCATCTCTTCCGCCCGGAAGTGCGCACCTTCTACAATCTGGAAAAGATGTGGTCGGTCGACCCGGAAACCCCGACCTCCCCGGATCAACCGGCCGTCTAGGTGAAGCTCCGCATCGCAGCCATCGGGCGTGTCCGCTCCGGGCCGGAGCGTGAACTTGTCGATGATTATATCAATCGATGTTCGGTGGCCGGGCGTGGCATCGGCCTTGGCCCGCTGAGCGAAACCCAGATTGATAATCGCAGTCTCAAGACGCCCGCCGACGAAAGCCGAGCCCTGGCCGAGAGCCTGGGTTCGGACGTGAAATTCGTCCTGCTTGACGAGCGCGGCAAGGCCTTCAAATCGCCCGATCTTGCGCGCAAGCTGGGTGAATGGCGCGATAGCGGCTGCCGCGAGGCGGTGTTCTGTATTGGTGGCGCAAACGGGCATGACCGCAATGCCTTGCCGGCGCCAGATCTGATGCTTGCCTTCGGGCCGGCCGTCTGGCCACACAAGCTTGTGCGCGTCATGCTGGCGGAACAGATCTACCGTGCCGTATCGATTCTGGCCGGCACGCCCTATCATCGCGAGTAAGCCTGACCCCGAAAAACCTGCCAGCTTCGGGCGTCATTGAATTGAATTGAAACGCAAAACCGGTTCCCAGCCGCTCTGAAAAGGCCCCAGCGTCAGCGGATGTATCTTCTCCTCCTCTCCCTTTTTCTCACCCAGGCCCAGCCCGCAAGCCCGGTACCGGCCGACGCGGCGGCAGCAGAGCAGTTGGAGCAAGAAGCCCGTGAGACCGCTGCAAGAGCCGAGGCGGCGCGCGAGCAGGCCGATGAGGTCGCGTCAGAAATTGCCCGGATGCAACGGCAATTGGTCGAGCTGGGACAACGCGTCGGCATTAGTGAGCAGGCGGCCCTGGTTGCCGCCGGCGAGCTCACCCGCCTGGGCGACGAAGAGGCCGGGATCCTCGCCCGCCTGGCGACAGAGCGCGAATCCCTGATCGACATCCTCGCAGCCATTCAGCGGATCGAAACCCAGACACCCCCCGCGATATTGGCGGCGCCGAATGATGCGGCCCAGGCCGCTCGGGCGGCGGCCCTGATGGCGCAGGTTGCGCCGGCGCTGCAGGCGAGGGCCGATGCCCTGGCAGAGGAGCTGGCGCGGCTGCGGTCAATTCGCAACGATATCGAGACCCAGAGCACAGTCCTGGCCAGCGCGGAGGATGACCTGTCCGCCCAGCGGCTCGAACTGCGAGCCCTGATCGCCGATCGCCGAGCGCTCGAAGCGAGGCGCCGGGACGAAGCGGTCGCCTTCCTGGAAGCGTCAAGCTCCGCGGGCGAACGCGCCCGGTCGATCCGCTCGCTCCTGTCGGAGCTGACGCAGATGGCTGCGGTAATGCCGAGCCTCAGCCCTCGCCGCATAGAATTGCCCGACACCATACCGGCCCCGCATATGCGCCCAACGCGCGATCTGATCGCGGCGCGCGCGCCCGCCCAGCCCCTGGAAACGCTGCGTTTCGCCGATGCCCGCGGGCGGCTCAGACCACCGGCGGCTGGCGACGTGGTCAGACGATTTGCAGAACTGGCCGAAGATGGCACAGCATCTGAAGGAATATTCATTCGGACTCGCAGCGAGGCGCAGGTAGTGTCTCCCTTCGACGCCCGCGTCGAGTTTGCCGGACCGTTCAGCACATATGGCGGTCTATTGATACTGAATGTCGGCGAGGGCTATTATATGGTCTTGTCAGGCATGGCGGTCACCTATGCCAGTGCCGGGCAAAGCGTTCTTGCTGGCGAACCGGTTGGTGCAATGCCCGATACTGGGCAAACGGCCCCAGAATTGTATCTGGAGCTACGTAGAGACGGAAATGCGATGGATCCCGGGCCCTGGCTCAGACCCAACGCTCAATCCGGTTAGGACTTTCGCGCACAAAGGACGCGAATTGGTATGCGCATCAATGTCTTCGCTTCAATCCTGGCCTTCGCGCTTGGGGCCGTGGCCATCACAATGGCTGCCGAGGGACGGCAAGAGGATCATTCGGAAACCTTCCGTCAGCTCGAGCTATTCGGTGACGTGCTGAGCCGAATCGAGTCCGATTATGTTGCCGAGACCGACCAGACACAGATGATTGAAGCTGCCATTGAAGGCATGCTGACCTCGCTCGATCCACACTCCGCCTACCACAATCCCGACAGCTACGAGAATCTGCGCGTCACCACGCGCGGTGAGTATGGCGGTCTGGGGATGGAAGTGACCCGGCGTGACGAATTCATCACCGTTGTTTCGCCTATCAGCGACACCCCGGCCGAACGTGCGGGCCTGCGCACCAATGACCGCATCATCGCGGTCGATGGCGACAGCATTATCGGCGTCACCGTCGACAGCGCTGTCGAGATGATGCGCGGCGCCGTTGGCGAACCAGTGACGATAACCATCGCCCGCGCCGGCGAAGACCCTTTTGACGTCACGCTGGTTCGCGACACCATCCCGCTGCGCACCGTTGCGACGCGGATCGAGGATGGCATCCCCTATCTGCGGATCGCCGGATTCAATGAACGCACGACCGAAATGGTTCTCGAAGGCATTGCGGAGCTGGAAGACGAGTATGGCGGGCCGCTGCCCGGCCTGATTCTGGATGTACGCTACAATCCTGGCGGCCTGCTCGACCAGGCGATCGGTGTGACCGATGTCTTCCTCGATGGCGGCGAAGTCGTGTCGACGCGGAATCGCGATCCGCGCGACACGCAGCGGTATAATGCCCGCCCCGGTGACCGCCTGAACCAGGCGCCAATCGTTGTCTTGATCAATGAAGGCTCGGCGAGTGCGGCCGAAATCGTCGCCGGCGCGCTACAGGACCGCGAACGCGCCGAACTGGTCGGAATGACCAGTTTCGGCAAGGGTTCGGTTCAAACCATCATCCCGCTTCGCGGCGGTCGCGATGGCGCTCTGCGCCTGACTACCGGGCGCTATTACACACCCGCAGGCCGTTCAATCCAGGGAACCGGCATTGTGCCCGACCTCCAGATCAGCTCCTTTCCGATCTCCGAGGATGAAGACGACGCCGGTTCACCGGTCCGGCTTGAAGCCGACCTGCCCGGAGCGCTGGAGAATGAATCCGGACAGGGCCGTGCGGAAGCCGACATAGCGGCCATCGAGCAACCACCGGCCGACTGGCCCGAGGACGAGGACTTCCAGCTGTCCCGGGCCCAGGAAATCCTGCGCAGCTCGATGGAAAGCCAGCAGGCCGCCCTGCACTAGGCTGACGGCAATCCTGGCCCGGCCCCTCACCGCAAGGTGCGGGCCGGGTCAGCATGCAGGCCGTTAACCGTTTCTTTTCCGGGACAGGGCAGTTTTGACAGTGAATTGGTGCGCCCGGCCGGGCGCATGACCGGTTAATTCGCTTGTCGAAGATTGCTCCGATGTCCAGCGCCGTCCTACGCCATGTCGAGCCCCTGCTCACAATCAAGGCTCCGCTCTTTGCGGGGCTGGGTGCGGCGGGTTTGTTTGCCATTGTCATTCTGACGATCGCGGTGTTTGGAAAAGCTGACCTGCAGCCGCCGCTGGCCCGTGGCGGCGTAACCCCCGCACCGGCCGAGACACTCTATCCAGCAGCGGAGTTGCGAATCGCTCCCGTCGAGGACGAGCCGCCGGCGATCCGCTTCATCGAGCCTGAGGGCGTGGAAGAAGCCCAGCTGGCCGGCATTGAAGACCGTTTCACAACGCCGCCGGCGCAGACCACCGGGTCCGATCCCGCTGACGCCGAAGCGCGCCATGCCGCGCGGCCAGACCCGGCCCAGGCGCTCGCGCCCGCCCCGCTTCCCGGGCTGAGCGAAAATGGCCCCAATGGCCTCCTGCCCGTGATTCCGCCCAACGGGCTTCGCGCATCACGCGCCTATGCCCGGCCCTTCCATGGCGACCCAAGCGCTCCGACCATCGCGGTGGTGATTGGCGGCCTGGGTCTCAATAGCGCCGTGACACAATCGGCGATCGATGAATTGCCGCCGGAGATTGCCCTGAGCTTTGCGCCTTATACGCGCGACTTGCAGACCTGGGTCAATCGGGCACGCGCTGCCGGCCATGAAGTACTTATCGAAGCGCCGATGGAGCCCTTCGACTACCCGAATAATGATCCCGGGCCGCAAACCCTGCTCGCTGACGCTACGGCCGGTGAGAATCGGGCGCGGCTGGAATGGGTGTTGGGGCGCACCACCGGCTATTTCGCGGTCTCCAATTATCTCGGCGCCCGTTTCTCGGCCTCGGAACCGGCCATGACCCAATTGCTGCAAAACCTCGAAGACCGGGGGGTCGCCTTCCTGCACGATGGCGCTGGCCGACGCACGGTCATAGAGACGGCCGCACGCAGCACCAATGTCCAATACGCCATCGCCGATCGCGTCCTCGACGAGGACCCGAGCCCGAACGCGATTGATGATCACTTGCTGACGCTTGAGGCGTTGGCGCTGCAGAATGGTGCCGCGCTCGGGGCCGGCTTCTCCTATCCAACCACGGTCAATCATGTGCGGGATTGGGCCCGGACCCTGGATATGCGCGGCTATCAGCTGGCACCGCCATCGGCTGTCATGGCGCGCCGGCGATTGCAGGCACGCCTTGAGGCTGAAGCCCAGGCGCTCGAGCCCGAGCCCGATCATGTCAGCGATAATCGCTGGTCGCGCCCGCCTGCGGACGCATCGAGTGGCGGCGATCACGCGGCACCTGCCGCCTCCTCGGGCCATTGATGTCAATCGCTGACGATCCCTGGCCGAACCATCGCGCCAATGTCGGCATTGCCCTGTTCAATGCTGAAGGTCAGGTCTGGCTCGGCCGCCGGGAAGGCACCCCACCGCCCTGGAACTGGCAATTGCCGCAGGGTGGCATGGACAAGGGCGAGGCCGCCGAGACGGCGGCGCTGCGCGAGCTCGAGGAAGAAACCGGGATCCGGCCCGATCGAGTCGAGCCGCTTGGCTGTATTGCCGACTGGATCGCCTATGATTACCCGCCGGATGTGCGCGAGGATCCACGCTTTCACAAAAAGCGTCATCTCGGACAGAAACAGCGCTGGTTTGCCTTCCGCTTCCACGGCAATGCGTCCGATATTGACCTTGCGCGCCACGCCGAAGTTGAGTTCGACGCCTGGCGTTGGGGCGAGCTGGCGGAAATCCCGGACCTGATCATCCCGTGGAAGCGGGATGTCTATGTGCAGGTCGCCGCCGCCTTCGCGAAGTTTGCCGGCTGATTACCCGGCAGTCATCGGCCCGCGCCGATTGTCCACCGCGAAGGAGGCCCAGCCCAGGGGAATGTCACCAGGGATAGCCATTTCCAGTGAGCAGAATGCCGTCACTGATTCCGGGGGATGCTCCGCCAGGATCAAAAGGTCCTGGCGGAGCGGCACATTGAGCGCTCACGGCAGGCAGCAAGACCGCGGCTGTGCCCCCGCGACGCCGGCAATTGCGGACCGGTCAATGGCCGCCCGCCGCGCCCGAGCGGGCGGATAGAACAGCCCGGTCAATTACCTCGCCTTCAAGGATCACGGTCTCGATCTGGTCATAGGCCGCGACATCGCGCAATGGACTGGCCCGCAAAATGAGCAAATCGGCCCGCTTGCCCGGCTCTATGGTGCCGACCTCATCGGCCAGTCCGAAAGCAGCGGCATTGTCGATGGTCAAGCTACGAAACAGGGTCGGGAGTGAAATACCCGCATCCACCCAGTTCCGCATCTCCCAATAGCCTGCCAGTCCCGGAGGCGAGGCCCAGCCGAAACCACCGACCGCCGTGTCGCTCCCGAACAGAAAGCGAGCATTTTCGACATACATGTCCCAAATCAGGTTTTTGTAACGGTCGAGGAAGGCTGTCTGGGCCGCTCCCATATTTTCGGCATCGCTGCCCTCGGCAATCATGTCGCCAAACATGGCCAGGAACTGCTCGCGCTGGACCTGGGCGTCACCGCGCAAATAGTCGAGATAGGCGGCCGGGACCACATCGGCCCATTGCGGGGCCTCGAGCACGGCCGGGTCAAACAGGCTCGCCGTATTGCGAATGGTTTGAATGGTTGGCTGCATCGCAATCTGCGAACGGGCTTCGCGCCGGGCAATGTCCGCAGTGTCGGCGGCCGGGTGCGGGTCGGTGAAGGTCTGGCCGGTCCATTCCCACATGCCGTGCGCGAGAATATCGACCCCGGTTTCAAGGGCGAATTCATGGCCCGCCGGCGTGGTGGCATGCAGCAGGACAGGCAGATTGACGGCATGGGCTTCGCTGACCACGTCCCGGACGATCGCGGCCGAGGGCAGACGGAAGTCTGGGGCCCCGCCAGGCCACCACAGAGCCTCTTCATAGTAGAGTTTGACACACTGGCCGCCCTGCCGGACGACTGACGCCACAACGGCCTCTGGCGTGTGAGCGGCGGGGTTCGCGCCCTCGGGGATGAAGCCATTGGCGTAGCTGTCGATCAGATAGCCGGGATAGGCACCGCCAACCGGCGCCCCCTCCAGCTCGAGCGCCATGAACCCGTCCGAGAGCGCTATCCCCTGGCCGCAATGCACCAGATGCGGGTGGAGCGGCGCCGCCTCGAAGCGGGCATTGGTCTCGGCATCGGCATTGAGCTCTATGACTGTGGTGAAGCCGTGGAACAGGAAGCTGCGGGGCTGTTGCTCCATATAGCCGCGGTAGAGCGCGGCATAGTCCTCGGTATAACGGGCGCGCAAACCTGTCGCATGATAGAGATGCACGTGGCTGTCGATCAGACCCGGAATGAGATAGCTGTCGTCGGCGTCGATCGTCCGGTTCGCACGCACAGTCGGGATACCGGTGCCCAGAGCTGTAATGCGGCCATCGCTGACGCTTACCCAGGCATTCTCAAGGGGCGCAGCGCGCTCAGGGCTGATCAGTGTCGCGTTCCGGATCAGCAGATCGGCCTCGGGCCAGGCTTGGGAACAGGCCGGCTGCGTCAGGGCGAACAAGGCCAGGGCGGCGGCACGGATACGGATGGGGCGGTTTTTCATCGGGCTCTCCTCGGGCGTTGCCGGACAGGAGCGCGCCGCGACCGGGCGTGCGCCCTGAAACGCGATTGAGGACAGGCGAAAACGCGATATTGGACATCCCCGCAAGACGCCGTATCAAGCAGTATGGATGCTGTCCTCCACACCTCGGCCGCCCTGGCGGCCATAATCGCGATCTACCTCTTCGGATCACCGACCGAACCGCGCCTGGCGCACCGGCTACTGGCTGCCGTCTTTGGCTTGTTCGCGGTCCAGCAAATCCTTACGAGCCTGGTGCTGATCGACGCCGCTTCAGCCTGGGTCTGGTGGCGCCCGGTTCTGGCCATGCTGATGCCACCCCTGATCTATTTGCACCTGCGTGCGGTCACCCACCCGGAGACCAAGCTGAAATGGCCGGACCTGGCCCACCTTGCCGCCCCGGCCGGCCTTCTCCTGCTGCGCATTGTTCAGACGGGCGGGCCCTATCTCGACGCCGCAATCATCTCGAGCCTGGGCTTTTACAGCGTCTTTGCCTTCTTGAGAATCTCCGCCCCGACCCCCGGCACGCGCCGCTGGAAACTGGCCATTTGCGGCTGGCTGCTGGCGATGGCAATCGCCGACCTGCTGGTCATGGTGGAGCTGTTCGACCGCACAAGGCTGGATCAGTCACGCTCGCTGATCGTGGTGATCTCAGGCTTCTTCATATTCCTGATTTACTTCCTGCTCACCAGCCTGCACCGGACCGGACCGCTCAGCTGGATCGTCACCCGCATAAGGCGCGACAGCAGATCGGCCGACAGCGTCGCGAGCCGGCTGGAACAGCATATGGCGGCGGCCCGTCCATGGCTCGACGCGGACCTCACCGTGGCCCGGCTCGCCCGGCAATTGAGCCTGCCACAGCGGGTCGTCTCGGAAACGGTCAATGACCGTTTCGGCACCAGCGTCAGCCGCTGGATCAATGGCTGGCGCATTACCGAGGCCCAGCGTCTCATGGCAGCCGCGCCAGAGCGGCCATTGGTCGAGCTGATGCTGGATTGCGGCTTTCAGACCCGATCCAATTTCAACAAGGCATTCAAGGATGTTGCCGGTGAAACGCCGAGCGCCTGGCGCAAGCGCAACAGCGCGCCATCATCCGCGCAAACGGCATAGAAAAAGGCCGCCCCGACGGGACGGCCTTGATCAAGTGAGACTTGTCTGCCTGATCAGTTGGCGACCGTTGTCCGCATTGCTTCCAGACGGTCAATCCGACCCTGGGCCTGTTCGGCTTCCATGTCAGACTTGGCGACGCTCAGATCTTCCTGGGCGTCCTTCAGATCCCGTTCAAGGGCAGCGACGTCAATCTCGGAAACCGGGATCGCTTCTTCAGCCAGAATCGTCAGACCGGCAGGCGTCACTTCGGCGAAACCGCCATGGATGAAGGTGCGCTCGGCCACGCCGTCGGTCGTGACGATGATCGCGCCGGAGCGGATCACCGACATGAAGGGTGCGTGCTTCGGCAGCACGCCGAAATCGCCATCTTCGCCGGGGACCACAACCATATCGACTTCACCCGCAAACAGGCGGCGCTCAGGCGATACGAGGTCAAAATGCAGCTTGTCAGCCATCAGGTATTCCTCCGGCTAATGCCGGAGACCGCTTATGCGGCCTCCGCAGCCATTTTCTCGGCTTTTTTCACCGCGTCTTCGATCGTGCCGACCATGTAGAAGGCCTGCTCGGGAAGGTGATCATACTCGCCGTCACAGATCGCCTTGAAGCCCTTGACCGTGTCCGCCACAGGCACCTGGATACCCGGGAAGCCGGTGAAGATTTCGGCGACGTCGAATGGCTGCGACAGGAAACGCTCGATCTTGCGGGCACGGGTCACCAGCATCTTGTCCTCTTCGGACAGCTCGTCCATGCCGAGGATGGCGATGATGTCCTGCAGGGCCTTGTAGCGCTGAAGCGTTTCCTGGACCCGGCGGGCGGTGTTGTAGTGATCGTCGCCGACAATGCGAGGCTCGAGAATACGCGAGGTCGAATCGAGTGGATCCACAGCCGGATAGATGCCCTTTTCCGAGATCGCACGATTGAGAACCGTCGTCGCATCGAGGTGGGCGAAGGTGGTGGCAGGCGCCGGGTCGGTCAGGTCATCGGCGGGCACGTAAACGGCCTGCACCGAGGTGATCGAACCCTTGTTCGTCGAGGTGATGCGTTCCTGCAGGGCGCCCATATCCGTCGACAGGGTTGGCTGATAGCCCACCGCGGACGGGATACGGCCGAGCAGGGCGGACACTTCGGAACCGGCCTGGGTGAAGCGGAAGATATTGTCGACGAAGAAGAGAACGTCCTTGCCCTCTTCATCGCGGAAATATTCAGCCTGGGCGAGACCCGACAGGGCGACGCGGGCGCGGGCTCCCGGAGGCTCGTTCATCTGGCCGAAGACCAGCGAACAACGCGAACCTTCGGTCGAGCCATCATGCTCTTTCGGGTCCTTGTTGACGCCTGATTCGATCATTTCCCAGTAAAGATCGTTACCTTCACGGGTCCGCTCGCCAACACCGGCGAAAACCGAGTAGCCACCGAACATCTTCGCGATGTTGTTGATCAGCTCCTGGATCAGAACCGTCTTGCCAACGCCGGCGCCGCCGAACAGGCCGATCTTGCCGCCCTTGGCGTAGGGGCAAAGCAGGTCGACAACCTTGATGCCGGTTGGCAGGATTTCAGCTTCCGTCGCCTGTTCGGCAAAGGATGGAGCCGGACGGTGAATCGGGGCCGTCATCGTGTGCGGGATATCGCCCGCCTCATCGATCGGCGCGCCGGTCACGTTCATGATGCGGCCGAGCGTGCCCGGGCCGACGGGAACCATGATCGGGCCACCAGTGTCGGTCACTTCAACGCCGCGCTGCAGGCCCTCGGTCGCATCCATGGCGATGGTGCGAACCGTGTTCTCGCCGAGATGCTGCGAAACTTCGAGGGTCAGCGGCTTGCCGTCATTGGTCGACAGCAAGGCGTTGAGGATGTTGGGCAATCCACCATCGAACTCGACGTCGACGACGGCGCCGGTGATCTGGACAATACGGCCTTTAAGAGTGCTCATGATTGGTCTTCCCCTCGTCTAGAGAGCTTCGGCGCCGGAGATGATTTCGGTCAACTCCGTCGTGATTTGCGCCTGACGGGTGCGGTTATAAAGAAGGTTCAACTTGTCGATCAGTTCGCCGGCATTACGGGTGGCATTATCCATGGCGGCCATGCGGGCCCCCATTTCGCCAGCCGAATTTTCCAGCAGCGTCGACAGAATTACGGTCGTGATATAGCGCGGCAACAAGGCGTTGAGGATGGTTTCCTCGTCCGGTTCGGCATCATAGACGCTGCCGTCCGTGTCGGGCCGATCGGCTCCGTCCTCGATTGCATCGATCGCCGGGATCAATACTTTCGAATACGGCTTCTGCGAGATCACCGAAATGAATTCCGAAGCAAGGATTTCACAAACGTCGAATTCGCCAGCTTCGAACATATAGGTGATCTCGTCACCGATACGTCCGGCGACGGCGCCATTGAGGGTCTTTTCGGCCTTCAGGTCGAACATTTTGATGATCAGCGGGGCGAACTGGCGCTTCAGCTGATCATAGCCCTTCTTGCCGACGCAGATGATCTTGACGGTCTTGCCGGCGCGCTGCAGCTCGTTGACACGAGCCCGTGCCAGGCGGGCGATATTGGTGTTGAATCCGCCACACAGGCCACGATCGGCCGTCATGACGAGCAGCAAACGCGTCTCATCGCTGCCAGTGCCGACCAGGAGCGGTGAGGCCCCCGGTGAACCGGCCATTGAATTGGACAGGTTCGCCATCACGGCAGCCATGCGCCCGGCATAGGGGCGCGCGGCTTCCGCGGCTTCCTGGGCCCGGCGCAGCTTGGCCGCTGACACCATCTGCATCGCCTTGGTGATCTTCTGCGTGGATTTCACGCTGGCGATACGATTTCGAAGGTCCTTAAGGCTCGCCATGCGGCACTCCTAGCGGTCGTTACGGTTCAAATTCACGCGAAATGTTCGGTGAACTTGTCCAGAACGCCCTTCAGCTTGGCCTCAGATTCATCGCTAACCTTTTTCTCATCGCGGATCGCCGCCATGAGAGAGGCATGCTCGGCATGGAGATGACGCAGGAGGTCTGCCTCAAAACGCTTGATGTCGCCGATTGCGATGCCGTCGAGATAGCCGCGTGTACCGGCATAGATCGCGCAGACCTGTTCTTCCATCGACAGCGGCGAGAATTGCGGCTGTTTCAGAAGCTCGGTCAGGCGCTGGCCACGGCTCAGCAGCTTTTGCGTCGCGGCGTCGAGATCGGAACCGAACTGGGCAAAGGCCGCCATTTCGCGGTACTGGGCCAGTTCGCCCTTCATCTTGCCGGCAACCTGCTTCATCGCCTTGGTCTGGGCAGCCGAACCCACGCGAGACACCGACAGGCCGACATTCACGGCCGGGCGGATGCCCTGGTAGAACAGGTCGGTTTCCAGGAAGATCTGGCCGTCAGTGATCGAGATCACATTGGTCGGAATATAGGCGGAGACGTCATTGGCCTGGGTTTCAATGATAGGCAGAGCCGTCATCGAGCCGGAACCATTCGCTTCGTTCAGCTTGGCCGAACGCTCGAGCAGACGAGAGTGAAGATAGAAGACATCGCCCGGATAGGCTTCGCGGCCCGGCGGGCGGCGCAGCAGCAGGGACATCTGGCGATAGGCAACAGCCTGCTTGGACAGATCATCATAGACGATCAGCGCGTGCATGCCGTTATCGCGGAAATATTCGCCCATGGCAGAGGCGGTAAACGGTGCCAGGAACTGCATGGGTGCAGGATCCGATGCCGTTGCGGCCACGACGATGGTGTAATCCATCGCGCCATTTTCCTCGAGCGTCTTGACGATCTGGGCGACCGTCGAACGTTTCTGGCCGATCGCGACATAGATGCAGTAGAGCTTGGCGCTCTCATCATTGCCCTGGTTGATCGCCTTCTGGTTCAGAATGGTGTCGAGCGCGATTGCGGTCTTGCCGGTCTGGCGGTCACCAATGATCAGCTCGCGCTGGCCACGGCCGACCGGGATCATGGCGTCGATCGCCTTGATGCCCGTTGCCATCGGTTCGTGAACCGATTTGCGGGGGATAATGCCCGGCGCCTTGACGTCGACGCGGCGGCGCTCGGCGACATCGGTCAATGGACCCTTGCCATCGATCGGCTCACCGAGACCGTCCACGACGCGGCCGAGAAGGCCTTTGCCGACAGAGGTATCGACGATAGCGCCGAGACGTTTGACGGTGTCGCCTTCCTTGATGCCCCGGTCTTCACCGAAGATCACGCAACCGACATTGTCGCGTTCCAGATTGAGGGCCATGCCCTTAATCCCGCCCGGGAACTCGACGAGCTCACCAGCCGCGACCTCATCGAGGCCGTAAACGCGCGCAATACCGTCACCGACGGACAGCACACGACCGACATCCGAAACCTTCGCTTCGGTGCCGTAATTTTTGATCTGATCCTTCAGGATCGCAGAAATCTCTGCAGCCCGGATGTCCATGGCCTACGCCTCTTTCATCGCATTCTTCATCCCGTCCAGCTTGGTGCGGAGAGATGAGTCGAACATACGGGAACCAATCTTGACGATCAGCCCGCCCATTAATTCAGGACGCACGTTTGTGCGAACTTCGATTTCGCGCCCGAAGGCACTTTTCAGAGAAGCCGCAAGGGCTTCAGTCTGTTTCTTGGTCAGCGCTGCGGCCGAGCTCACATCAGCCCGCACAATGCCGCGATCGGCATCGAGCAGGGCCGCGAAAATCGTCGCGATATCGCCGAGTTCGGCAGCACGGCGGTTTTCCGCCACGACGCCGAAAGCGTTCTTTGTCAGCGCGTTGAAGCCAGCCTTGTCGGCCAGCGCGAACAACACGCCGGTTTTGTGCTCGGCCGAATACAGCGGCGAGGTCAGGACGTCGGACAATTCGTCCGAGGTCTCGAGCGCTGCGCGCAGGGCCGACAGATCAGCTGCAACCGCATCGAGGCTGCCGCTTGTCTTGGCCAGCTCGAATACTGCTTTCGCGTAGCGACCTGCAGCATTGGCTGTGATGGCGTCTTCGCCGGTGCTCACCGTGACGTCACTCTCTGGCTGGGGAAGTGCCTGGAATTCACCGGAAGGTGCAAACACTTGAAATTCAACGATTTGTACGATTGGACGAGCAAGCTTGCGCTACCCGTCCTCGGGGTTCGGCGCTGCGATAGCACAGGGTGATCAGCGCAGCAAGCCGGAGCGCGTACCGATTCAGCAGGCGGGCGGCTGGCGGCCGGCCGGCCACGGGGCTGAAATCGCGGGGATGGACGGGATTCGTGGCGTGATCACCGCGTCAATCGGACCGCCGCAAACGCCTTAAACGCCTGTGAAAACACGCTAATTGGAGCATGCATCCATCGCCGGACCTGCCGCGGGGCGTGGGTCGGGCTTCGACCTGGGGCGGCGTTCAGCTTTATTTCGAACCCGGATTCTTACAGCACGCGCCGCGCCGGCTGACGGTCGCCGCCGGGCGAATCTCCTGCCGGGCCGGCCTGTCGTGCCGTCCTGCCGTTCAGGACGCACAGTCCTGCCGCCAACAACGCGCTGGCCTGCCGCTGACCGGCTGCCGGACTCCGCTAGCCCGCCGCATTGCCATCCTTCGGGTGCGAGATGCCGGAACGGGCCTTCAGGGCGACGATGTTGAGCACTTCGACGAAGAGCGAGAAGGCGATCGCGAAATAGAGATAGCCGCGCGGAATGTGGAAGCCGAGACCATCGGCGATCAGCGACATGCCGATCAGCAGCAGGAAGGCCAGGGCCAGCATTTTCGTCGTCGGGTGATTTTCAATGAAGCGCGCGACCGCGCCGGCGGCGAACAACATCACCCCCATCGCGATCACCACGGCGGTGATCATGATCGGCACATGATCGGTCATGCCAACAGCGGTGATGACCGAATCGAGCGAGAAGACGATATCGATCACGGTGATCTGGGCGACGATCATCAGGAATGCTTCACCGGCCCCGTTTTTCGGCACCTGGCTGACGCCCTCGACAGTATGGTGGATTTCCAGCGTGCCCTTGGTGAGCAGAAAAATGCCGCCGCCGAGCAGGATCAGATCGCGCCAGGAGACGCCGTGATCGAAGACCACGAACAGGTCGGCCTCCAGATGCGCCATCCACACCAGACCCATCAGCATGATGACGCGGAAAACCAGCGCCATGGCGAGACCGAGCGTGCGCGCCGAGGCCCGTCTCGCCTCGGGCAGGCGACCGGCCATGAGGGCGACGAAGATCACATTATCGACGCCGAGAATGATTTCCAGAAAGGTCAGGGTTGCCAGCGACAGCCAGATCTCTGGCGTAGACAATAATTCAAGCATGAGGGTGATTCCCGGTGGTGCTCACATGAAACTATAGGGATCGACATCGATCGTCACCCGGATCGAGGGCGGGATTTTCACCCGCGTCTTCCAGGCCCGCAAATAGGCGGAGATATCAATCGTCTTGTCGGCGCGCACCAGGATGCGGCGGCGGTGCCAGCCGCGCACCAGGGCGCGCGGCGGCTCGGCCGGCCCCCAGATCTCGACACCATCGGTCAGCGGTGCGGCGGCGGCATAACGCCCGGCGGCGGCTTCGACGGCCTCGACATCGCGCGCCTGGAAGCTGATCGCTGCCATGCGGCCAAAGGGCGGCAGGCCGAGTGCCTCGCGCGCCATCATTTCGGTTTCGAGGAAGGCATCGCGATCGCCGGCGATCAGCGCCTGGATCGCTTCATGCTCGGGCTGGTGGGTCTGAAGCAGGGCGCGGCCCGGGCGTTCGGCGCGGCCGGCGCGGCCGGCGACCTGGACCAGGGTCTGGAAAGTGCGCTCGCCGGCGCGCGGATCACCGCCCGCGAGACCCAGATCGGCATCGATCACCCCGACCAGGGTCAGATTGGGGAAGTTGTGCCCCTTGGCGGCGATCTGGGTGCCGACCAGGATATCGATCTCGCCGCGCTCCATCCGCTCGACCAGATCGGCGCCGGAGGCGCTGTCGGAGGAATAGATCTCGATCTTCGCATCGGGGAAGAGATGTTTGGCTTCCTCGGCGACGCGCTCGACGCCGGGCCCGACACTGGTGAGACTGTCCTCGGCCTGGCATTCGGGACAGAATTTCGGCCGCGGCATGGAAAACCCGGTGACATGACAGACCAGCCGCCCGGTATAGCGATGCTCGACCAGATAAGACTGGGTGTCCGGCGAGGTCATGCGGTGACCGCAGGCGCGGCACAGCACCAGCGGCGCATAGCCGCGCCGGTTGAGATAGAGCAGCACCTGCTCGCCGGCCTGCAGCGTTTCCACCATGGCTGAAATCAAAGGCGGCGAAATCCAGCGCCCGGCCTCGGGCGGATGTTCGCGCAGATCGATCGTGTCGACCTGTGGCAGCACCGCCGAGCCCGGCCGTGCCGGCAGGCGCACATGCACATAGCGACCGGCCTGGGCATTGGTCAGGCTTTCCAGCGAGGGCGTGGCCGAGGCGAGGACGATCATCGCGCCCTCGATCTTGGCGCGCAGCACGGCCAGGTCACGGCCCTGATAGGGCAGGCCCTCATCCTGTTTATAGGTCGGGTCATGCTCCTCATCGACAATGATGAGTTTGAGATTGGTGAAGGGCAAAAACAGCGCCGAGCGCGCGCCGACCACGATCCGCGCCCGCCCCTCGGCGACCTCGCGCCAACAGCGGCGCCGCACTTTCGGCCCGGCGGCGGAATGCCAGATCGCCGGAGCGCAGCCGAAACGCGCCTCGAAGCGCGACAGCACAGCCGCCGTCAGGGCGATTTCCGGCAGCATGATCAGGATCTGGCCATCGGGATGGCGGCGCAGCACTTCGGCAATCGCCTCGAAATAGACCTCGGTCTTGCCCGAGCCCGTCACCCCGTCGAGCAGGGCGCTCTGGAATCCGCCCGCCCGCACCAGCCGCCGCAACACGCCGCCGGCCTCGGCCTGCAACATCGTCAGCGACAGGCCTTCGGCTTCGGGATCGGGAATACCATAGGGCGGATCGATCGGCCGGCTGATCGCGGTCAGCGCGCCCGCCGTCGCCAGCCCCTTGACCACGCCCGACCCGACACCGGCTTCGCGCGCAAGATCGGCGGCCGAGGCCTCCCCCAGCGCCAACGCCACATCGAGCACCGCCGCGCGCGCCGATGTCATGCGCGGCGCTTCAGTGCCGCTGACGCAGTAAAGGGTTTCGGTCGGCGAGGGTTTCAGCGCCTCAGCGCTGCGCAGCACGGAGCGCAGGATCACGCCGGGCGGCTGCACCAGATAGCGCGCCAGCCAGTCAACAAATTGACGCGTTCCCGCCGGCAGCGGCGCCCCGCCCATCGGACCCTCGACCGATTTCAGCGCCCGCTCACCAGGCCCCGGTTTCAACGCCCAGACGACCCCATGCACCATCCGCTTGCCCAGCGGTGCCAGCACATGATCGCCCAAGCCCAGCTCGAGCCCTTCGGGCACGAGATAGTCGAAGGCCTCCGGCAAGGGCAGCGGAAACAGGATCGAGGCGCGAGATGACGATTCGGAGGACACGGG
>NZ_CAXBKN010000051.1:0-21702 GCF_963976135.1 uncultured Maricaulis sp. | reverse complement strand
GCCCCCGCGCCTAAACCGCTGCGATCATCAGCGCAGGGACACGCGACATGAGCACTGACACGACCGAGCGCCGCAAGGCCTGGAACACGATTGCCATCTTCCTGGTGATCGTCACGGCACTGAGCGCCGTGTTTCACTACGCCATCGTCAATCTCAATCCGACCAGCCTCTATGTCGGGCCGCTGATGTGGTGTCCGGCGCTGGCGGCGTTTGCGACGCTGGCGATCCGGGGGCGCAAGCTGTCCTCGCTGCCGTGGGGATGGGGGAAATGGCGCTTCAATCTGGGCGCCTTTGCCATGCCGATCCTCTATGTCGCGATCGCCTATGGGCTGATCTGGGGGCTCGGACTGGGTGGCTTCCCCGATCCCGAGACGCTGGCCGAATGGGCTGGCGAGACCGGGCTGGACGTCTCCACGCCGGTGCTGATCGGCGTGATGGTGGTGTTGATCGGCACGATTGGCTGTATCCGCGCGGCGAGCACGATTGTCGGCGAGGAGATTGGCTGGCGCGGCTTCTTCGTCTGGGAATTGCGCAAGGTGATGCCGTTTGGCGCTGTCGCCCTGTTCAGCGGCGTCATCTGGGCCTTCTGGCACTGGCCAATCGTGGTGTTTTACGGCGGCGGCGAGGCCTGGCTGCAAATGTCGGCCTTCACCGTGATGATTACCGGCATGTCGGTGATCATGACCTATTTCACCTTCAAGTCCGGCAGCCTGTGGCCGGCGGTGATGTTTCACGCCGCCCACAATGTCTATTTCGACAAGCTGTTCAATCCGCTCACCATCGACACCGGCCAGACCAGCCTGTGGACCGGCGAATACGGGCTGATGATGCCGGCCGTGACCACGGCGCTGGCGGTGATTTTCTGGCGCAAGGCGAAGGCGGAGGGGCTTTAGGGGCCCCTCCTTGCCAGCGGCACATTTCGCGGCTTTGATGACGGCATGATCCTCATCGCTGCCCTCGCTTTGATTCTCGACGAACCCTGCTGGAGCGATGATCGCTGGCCGTGCCACTTCATCGCGCCGGTGACGACCGCGGATCAAGTCCTGCCGGAGGGCGGTGTGCCTGTAGTGTTCTCGGTATCGCGCCAGGGCTATCCCTATGGCGTCCACGCCAACATCACCGATTACGACACCGCCGTGGCCATCGAGGCCGCCATTCAGCAATGGACCTTCGCTCCCGGACATGTCCGGGAGGATATGACCCTGTGGCTGGAGCGCAGGGACGGGATGTGGATCCCACCCTGGGGGCCGGTCTGGCCGGTTGAGCCGAAGCCGGATCCGGGCGACGCGCCTCCCGGCGATTGATCCCGCCCGCGAACCACCCCACCCTGCCGGCCACGCCACTCGCCGAGCCCCTCCATGTCAAATCCAGCCGCCTTCATCCATGCCGGGCTCGGCAAATGCGGCAGTAGTTTCCTGCAACAGGTCTGGAGCCGTGACCCGGCCTGCGCGACGGTCAACCTGCTCGCGGCGGGCCAGGCGGCGCGGCGATACGCAGTGGCCGGGCATACCGGCAAGCTGCCTCAGCTCGACCACGGCTTGAAGGCCGTGGCCGGCCAGACCCTGATCGCCAGTTCCGAGGCCTTGAGCTGGAGCTTCATTGACCGCCCCGCCCGGCAATACTTGCTGCCCGAACTGCAGCGGATGGCGGCCAGCCTGGCCGGCAATTGCGCGCTGTCCGACACGGTCTTGTTCATGGTGCGCAATCCGGTCGACTGGATCCGCGCCGCCCGCGAGCAAACACTCAAGGAGGGCGGCAGCGAGACCGGATCTGACTTTATCAGACTGCATCGGGGCCTGGTCGAGCATGTCCTCGATCTGGCGGGTTTGCAGGCGATTTTCGGGACCTTTTTCAAGCGGGTCGTCTTTCTCTCCGCCGATGAGATGCGCCATGAGCCGGAACATTTCTGGTCGGTCTATGCCGAGGTGCTGGGCGTACCGGCGCCGGCGCAATCGATTCTCGATGCGGTGCTGGCCGATGACAGGCGCGCCAATCGGTCGCTCGGTGCCCGGCAGGCCTGGCTGGCCCGACTCAACCGGCAGACGCGCGCGATCGCCGATCTCTGGGCGGAACTCGAAGGCCTGTCTGGTCCTGCAGCCCATGCCCGCACGCAATTCATCGCGCAATTCCGTAATGGCGGGCGCTGGGCAGCGCGCCGTCTTGCCGAACATGCCAGCGATGCGACCCTCGAAGCCGTGTTCGATGTGAACGGACCGGCTGGCCTTACCGGATTCAAGCGGCAATGCGAGATCATCACCCGGGCCTGGGATGAACTCGCGCCGGTGCCCGGCCATGTCAAACGCGAACGCACCGCGCTTCTGTTTGAATGGCGCACCGGAGCTCGCGGCGCCGCCAGTCAGATTGGCGAGTTCGGCGATGCGGCAGCGCTCGCTCAGCTCGATGCCATCCGCTCCGCCGCACCGGACTCCGATCCGGACAGCATTCCCCTCGATGCGGACTTGCGGGCCCACTTGCTGCAACGCTTCTGCGACACGCTGGAGGGCTGTGGCACCGTCCGCCCGGAAACCATGGCCGGCTATCGCGCCGCTCTGGCCTGACCCGTCTCTGGCCTGGCCCATCCTGCTGGCACGACAGTTGAATATTGTCTGCCAGGACGGAGACCAGGCATGTCACTCAAGAGCGAATTTGCGCGCGGGCTTGCGAGCATTGCCGGGTCCCTTGCCCTGGGCGCGCTGGCGATTGCCGTTTCCGGCTGGTTGCGCGCCGAAGGGTATTGGCCGCCTGCCCGGCCTGGGCAATTCAGCCCTGCCGGACCGGATCGCCTGCCCGCGCGTGCCGAGACGGCAGACCCGGGGATCCGGCGCGGAGATGCCGATGAGGTGGGGCCGGTGAGCGGGTTTGAAGCGGTGCTCGCAGACCAGCTGTCCTGGGGCATTCCCATCCTCGAAGTCTTCGCCCTGTGCCATGGACGCACACGGCTCGAGACCGGCGATAGCGAATTCCGCCATTCCCGTGTCGAAGGCGTCGACTGGCTGGAATATTATGAGAGCGCCGCACTGCCCGGCGGCGAGATCGCGATCCGGGGCTTCCGGGCACCAATGAACCCATTACACGCTGCCACGCAGGACGGGGTTCTCGTGATCACGGCCGGGCCTGCAGATTTCGTCGGCGGCGCCTGGCATGTTACCGCGGCGGGCGAAATCGATGATGCCATCCAGCTCGAGCCGGCCCCGGGGCTGGCGATAACGGCCTGTCGCGATGCTGGCTCGGCGGCGGTGCAGTTGAATGCCGTATTCAGAGGCGATCACGGCGGAATCCGCGCCCGCAGGCATGATTGAGACAGCGCCTGCCCCCGGCCGCAAGCGAGGGGGCAATCAAGGGGGCAATCAAGGGCAGAGCTACGCCATGCCAACGGCAGACAAGCAGCGAGCCAACGGCAATCCGGCAGGCAATCAAGGCGACACCCGACCGGATCAGGCGTCGACCTCGGCTTCCAGCGCGTGCTCCTGGATGAATTCACGCCGCGGTTCAACGACATCGCCCATAAGCTTGGTGAAGAGCTCGTCGGCGGTATCGGCATGGGTGACCGAGACCTGCAACAGGGTGCGCACATTCGGATCCAGCGTGGTTTCCCAGAGCTGTTCCGGATTCATTTCGCCCAGACCCTTATAGCGCTGGACTTTCATGCCTTTGGAGCCTGCCGTGACGACAGCATCGACCAGCTGGGTCGGACTGAAGGTCGTTACACTGCCGGCCTTGGAGGTGAAGACGGCCGGACCGATATAGACATCGGCAATCGCCAGGCCACGCTCGGACAGACGCCGGGCATCGGGGCTTTCGCGCAGTGGCGCATTGAGCACCACGGTCTCGGTAACGCCGCGGACATCGCGGGTAAACACCAGATTATTATCGGCATTCAGCTCACCGACCCAGGTGTTTTCACCCTCGTCGGCAAAGCCGTTGAGCCGTTCGGCCGTGGCCTGGATCGCAGCCGCCGAGGGCTCGGGAACCAGCGCGCCCGACAGGGCTGCGGCCTCAAGTGCGAAACCGGGCGCTCGAACCCGCAGTCGATCGACCGATGCCTTGACGGCCCGCGCCGTGCCCACCCGGTCGGCCAGATCGGCGCCGGTGATGACCTCGCCATTGGCGAGACGCAGATCGGCTTCACTGGTGCCTTCCTCGATCAGATAGGCATCCATTTCGGCCTGGTCTTTGACATAGCGTTCCGAGCGGCCCTTGGTGATTTTGTAGAGCGGCGGCTGGGCGATATAGAGATGGCCGCGCTCGATCAGTTCAGGCATTTGGCGATAGAAAAAGGTCAACAAAAGCGTGCGGATATGGGCGCCGTCGACATCAGCATCGGTCATGATGATGACTTTGTGGTAGCGCAGCTTGTCGTAATTGATCTGGTCGCGGCCGATGCCGGTGCCAAGCGCCGTGATCAGGGTGCCGACCTGTTCCGAGCCCAGCATGCGGTCAAAACGCGCGCGCTCGACATTGAGGATTTTGCCGCGCAGCGGCAGCACGGCCTGATTGCCCCGATGCCGGCCCTGCTTGGCAGAACCGCCGGCGGAATCGCCCTCGACGATGAAGATTTCAGACTTCGCCGGATCCTTCTCCTGGCAATCGGCCAGCTTGCCGGGCAGGGAAGAGATTTCCAGCGCCGATTTGCGCCGCGTCAGCTCACGCGCCTTGCGCGCGGCCTCGCGGGCCGCAGCGGCCTCGATGATTTTGCCAACGATTTGCTTGGCTTCGATCGGATGCTCCTCGAACCATTCTGCCAAAGCTTCGCCGACAATGCCTTCTACGGCCGGCCGCACTTCGGACGAGACCAGCTTGTCCTTGGTCTGGGAGGAGAATTTCGGATCCGGCACCTTGGCCGAGAGCACGCAGGTCAGGCCTTCACGGGCATCATCGCCGGTGATGGAGATTTTCGCCTTCGCTGCCAGTCCCGAAGAGGCCGCATAGCTGTTGACGATACGCGTCAGCGCGCCGCGGAATCCGGCCAGATGGGTGCCGCCATCGCGCTGCGGGATGTTGTTGGTGAAGCAGAGAACATTCTCGTGATAGCTGTCATTCCACTCCAGCGCCGCCTCGACCATCACACCATCGCGCTCGCCCTGGATCAGGACCGGCTCCGGGAAGATCGGGGTCTTGGTGCGATCAAGATGGGAGACGAAGGCTGCAACGCCGCCCTCATAGACCATGGTGTCGGACCAGACCTCGTCCTCGCGCTCATCGCGCAAGGTGATCTTGACGCCCGAATTCAGGAAGGCGAGCTCGCGCAGACGGTGCTGCAGCGTATCGCGGTCAAATTCGGTCATGGTGAAGGTTTCTTCCGACGGCATGAAGCGCACTTCCGTACCCGTCTTGCCCGGATCGACATCGCCCATCACCTTGAGGTCTTCGTCGGCAACGCCGTGGCGGAAGCGCATATGATGCTCCTTGCCCTTGCGCCAGATCGTCAGGTCCATCCAGACCGACAGGGCATTGACCACCGAAACGCCCACCCCGTGCAGACCGCCGGAGACCTTGTAGGAATTCTGGTCGAACTTCCCGCCGGCATGCAGCTGGGTCATGATGACCTGGGCCGCCGACATGCCCTCGCCCTTGTGGAAATCAGTCGGAATACCGCGACCGTCATCGCGCACACTGGCCGAGCCGTCGGCATGCAGCGTCACCAGGACTTCGGAACAATGGCCGGCGAGGGCTTCGTCGATCGCGTTGTCGACGACCTCATAAACCATGTGGTGCAGGCCCGAGCCGTCATCGGTATCACCGATATACATGCCTGGACGTTTGCGGACAGCATCAAGGCCTTTGAGGACCTTGATCGATTCCGCGTCGTATTCGTGATTCGGTTGTTCGGTCATGGTGTGATTCTACCGCACACGGAGTCCTGTGGCCATACGCGCGCGCACGCGTGAGTCTTCCGTCAGCGCAACAGAAGCACGACCGCGATTGCCAGCATCACGCTGCCGGTCAGAATGTCGGCACCTCGCCGGACAGCGGGGGTTTTCAGCCAGTCACGGGCCTTGTGGGCGGCTCCAATATAGGCCCCGGCGGTTGGGACAGCGAGTGCCAGCATGATCAACAGCATGAGAGCATAAACCGGGGGCGTGATCGCCTCCAGCGGGATGAAGGCGGGCACCAGTGTGAGGTAGAAGATGATCGGCTTCGGATTGGACAATGGCATTGCCAGACCGGCCAGATAGGTTCCGGCCCATCCGCGCCTTGAACCTGCGGCGAAAACCGGTTTGGGCCGCGCCCCGGTCCAGGCGCTCCAATAGGCGCTTCCTGCCATCCACAACAGATAGCCGGCCCCGACCAGTTTGGCCGCCAGCCACACCGCCTCGAGTTGCTGCGCGACCGCAGAAAGCCCCGTGACCGCCAGCGTGAACCAGAAAATATCGCCGGTCAGAATGCCCGCCCCGTACATCGCCGCATACCAGGGTCCGGCATCAAGCGTGCGCGCAATCATCGCCGCAATGCCGGGTCCGGGCGTCACGAACAGAATTAGCAGGGCGCCAGCGAACAGCAGCAGGGTTTCCGGGCTCATGGGCGCACCGGGACATCGGGAGCGGTCAGATAGCCATAAATTGCATCCGCCATCGCCGCGGTAAAAACCGCGTCCGACATCGTCAGGGCGAAAGCCGGCCCGTCCTGCGGGTAGAGCGCCCGCTCGATCAGCGAGGTGTTGAACAGATAGGTCAGGATTTCGGCCGCATGGCGCCGGTTGGGGACACTGACCTCGGCGCTGAAGTGCTCGATCAACGCCTCGGACTGCGCCACCGACGCTTCGAGAAACGCCTCCCACTCCTCGCCGACCAGGTCCGGCCGCAGCCGGGCATAGAGATGGGCGGCGCGAACCAGATGCGCCTCTGCAGTGAGAAACCTCCAGGCCAGGGACACCATCTGCCGCAAGGCCGTACGCAATCCTGCGCCCTCTTCCAGCGTCAATCGGGCCGAGGGCGCCGCGGCATAGTGGGCCACCCGTTCGGCATAGAGCTCGAAGATGACCGGGATCAGCGCATCCCTGTTGTCGAAGCGGCGATAGACCGTCCCTACCGAGAGACCGGCCTCGGCGGCGAGATCGGCGATCGAAATATCTTCAAAGCTGCGTTGCCGCAGCAATTCTTCAAGCGCGGCAACCAGTTTCGCCCGGGTCTGACGTGAGCGCGACTGCTGGGCCGGCCGTACACCTTGACTCATCCACCAATCCTCATTTATGTGAATGTGAATTCGCATTCCGTTTTGAGTTTATAGCGAACACGGCAGAGGCCGCCGGGTCAAGCCGGCAATTGAAGGAGACCGGCCATGATGCATATTTCAAATCTACCCCTCGAACTCGCGATCGGAATCGGCCTGATCCTGGCGCTGCTGGCCTGGAACGCCCTGCGTGAGAACGCCAACAAGGCCGCCATTCTCGATTCTTCACGACCCGATGCAAGGCTGCAGCTCTACAACAGCACCATCGCGACGCTTTGGCTGCTCGCCATGGCCTGCACGGCGCTCTGGGTCACCTCGGGCCTGACCCTGGCCGAACTGGGGCTGAGGGCCGGACAGGGCTGGCGTTCGCTGCTGAGCTGGTCAATTGTCGGTCTCGCCGCCTGCTACATGATGGCGTCCCTGCTCCAGGTCCGCTTCTCCAGAAAAGCACGCGTGCAGTTACGCGAGCAGTTGGGACAATCCGGCGATTTCGGGTTGATCCACCCGGAGACGGCTCGCGAACAGGACCGCTTCTTCCTGCTGGCGATCACCGCCGGTATCACCGAGGAAATCCTGTTTCGCGGCTTCCTGATCGGCGCCCTTGCCCTGGCATTTCCGCTTTGGCTGGCCGCAGTGATTGCGGCAGGCCTCTTCGTTCTGGGCCATGCCTATCAGGGTCTGCGCGGTATGTTGAATACGGTGCCGATCACCATCGGCCTGACCCTGATCTTCCTGGTCGGCGATTCGCTCTGGCCGGTGATTGTGCTGCACATCCTGGCCGATGTCGCAGCGGGCGTCCTGTTCCGGGTCAGCGACCAGTACGCCGAGGCCGATGCGGCAGCAGCCTGACGCTCTCACCGGCTGTGGCCGGTTGCGGGTCTGTCAGGGTGTTTCAGGACTGCCGGCACGGCATCCGTCTTCACCATCCGCCAACAAGCCCGCATCGCGCACCCGCAGGAATTGCGCCTGATTGCCAAACGGCTCGAACAAGACCCGCTCCACGCCCGTCAGCCAGGCCTGGGAGCCCGTTGCGAGGATCTCCCGGGCCAGACCCTCCCGACGGGCCGCATCGAGATGGGCACAGGCCTCATCAAATAACAGAAGCGGCGCGATCGAATTGCGGCCGGAAAGCACGCGGGCCTGGGCCAGGGCCAGGGTGAGGATGAGGGCTTTTTGCTCCCCGGTCGAGCAATCGCCGGCGGGCTGGTCCTTGTCGCGATGCCGGGTCACCAGCTCGGTGCGATGAGGGCCGCGGGTCAGCGTCCGTCCAACGGCCCCGTCGCGGCCGCGCCCGTCTCGCAGGGCACGCGCGAACCGGTCCTCCGCTTCGGGCGCTGAGATGCCCGAAGCCAGATCGGCCTCGACCGCACCATCAAGCGCGAGATCAGCCTGCGGGAAGGCGCCTTCGGGCCGGGCGTCGATTTCGGCCTGCAAGCGGATCAACGCCTCGAGCCGCGCCGCGGCGACGGCAACGCCATGTCCGGCCATCTCCGTCTCGAGCGCGTCGATCCAGACCGGGTCGGTACGGCCATCATCAAGCAGGCGCTGGCGCCGGACCCGGGTCTTTTCATAGGCCGTCGCCGCCTCGGCATGCGCCGGGTCGGCGGCATAAACCAGACGGTCAAAGAATTTCAGCCGGTCGGCCCGAGGCCCGGCAAATAGCCGGTCCTGGGCCGGGGTCAGCCAGATCATCGGGACCAGGCGCGAGAGCTCGACCTGCTGCACCGGATCGCCATCAATCCGGGTTTCACGCCGGCCACCGGCGCGCGCACCAACACCGAGCTTGAACCGACCATCATAGGTCTCGACTTCAGCGAACACGGCCCAGGCCGGCGCCGCAACGCCGTCTTGCTTGCGCGCAACCCCGTCAGCGCCGGCCGAGCGCAGACCCCGCCCTGGCGCCAGAAAGGAAAGGGCCTCCAGCAAATTGGTCTTGCCGGACCCGTTCTCGCCAAACAGCGCGACGGGGCGGGCATCGACCTCGAGGTCGAGGGTCTGATAACAGCGAAAATCGGTCAGCCGCAAACGACGAACCGCCGCCGGGACGACCGGCGGCGGTGAAGTCATGTCGTTTGTATCGGCAGGCTTGCTCACACCCGCAGCGGCATCAACACGTAAAGCGCATCCGGGTCGCCGCTATCGGTGACGAGCGCCGGAGATGCAGCATCAGCAAAATGGAATTGCGCCTGGTCGCCCTCGATCTGCGAGGCAACATCGAGCATGTAGCGCGCGTTGAAACCGATCGCAAAACCTTCATCGCTATAGGAGACGGCCAGCTCTTCCTCGGCCTGCCCGCTCTCCGGATTATTGACCGCCAGAACCAGCGTGTCCGCACCGAGGGAGAGCTTTACCGAACGCGACTTTTCCATCGAGATCGTCGCCACGCGATCAACCGCTTCAGCGAAGCGCTTGTTCTCGACCGACATCATGCGTGTATTGCCGCGCGGAATGACGCGCTCATAATCCGGGAAGGCCCCGTCGATGAGTTTCGAGGTCAGCACAGCCCGGCCGAGACGGAAGCGGATCTTGCCTTCCGAGACCGATATTTCGACATCCTCGCTGGCGTCTTCCAGCAAACGGCGAATTTCCTGCACGGTCTTGCGCGGCACGATCACGCCCGGCATTCCGGCCGCGCCATCGGGGAGGTCGACCTCCGCCAGCGCTAGCCGGACCCCGTCAGTCGCCACGGCACGCAAGGTCTTGCGGCCATCCTGATCGGAGGCGTGGAAATGGATGCCATTGAGATAATAGCGCGTTTCTTCGGTCGAGATCGCGAAACGGGTCTTGTCGATCAACCGCGCAAGCGCCGCCGCGGGCAAGGCGAAACTATGTTCGAGATCCTCGGTCGGCATGACCGGGAAATCCCCCGGCGGCAGGGAGGGCAGCGAGAAGTTCGAGCGGCCTGCCTTGAGCACCAGACGAGGGTCCTCGCCGGTCATTTCCAGCGTCACGTCAGCGCCATCCGGCAATTTGCGGGTGATGTCGTAAAGGGTGTGAGCGGGCGCCGTGACCATGCCTTCGCCATCACAACGCGCCTCGGTGGTCTCGAGTATCTCGATGTCCAGGTCAGTGGCTGCGAAACTCGCGCCATTGGGCCCCGCCGAAATCAGCACATTTGAGAGGATGGGGATCGTGTTGCGCTTCTCAACCACGGCCTGAACATGGCCAAGGGCCTTGAGGAGCGTAGCACGCTCGATCGTCAGCTTCATATCTCGCGTTCCGCTTTGACGTCTTCGTGAGTCGGTGGCGTGCTGGCAAATCAGCCGACACCGGAAAGGGTGGGTAAAAGAGGATACATGAAAAACCGCAACCGCAAGACAATTATCCAGCCGCGGACGCTTTTTCCAGCGGAAATCAGTCCCGCAACTCACGGGTCAGGGCGTCAATGTCCTGACCGATCGGATCCCCGGACTCGATCATCGCGATGATCTTGTTGACCGCGTGAATCACAGTCGAATGATCCCGGCCGCCGAAACGGCGCCCGATATCCGGCAGGGAGCGCGTGGTGAGCACCTTGGCGAGATACATCGCCACATGGCGCGGACGCACCACGCTCTGGGTGCGGCGTTTGGAGCAGATATCTGTCGTGGTGACACCGAAATGGGTCGCGACGGCCTTCTGGATCTCATCAACCGTCAGGCGCTTCTCGGCGCTCAGAGACAAATCGCGCAGGGCCGTAGACACCGCCTCCATCGTCACCGGCAGGCCCAGCAGGGCTGTGCGGCAGATGACATTATTGAGCACGCCTTCCAGTTCACGCGGACCGGTCGTGATGCGGGCCGCGAGGAAATCGCGCACCGGCTCGGATACGTTCAACACAGGGTAATGGCATTTCGCCTGGGCGATCTTGCAGTCGAGAATCTGGCGCCGCAAATCCAGGTCCGGCTTGCTCAACGGGCAGGCCAGGCCGCCTGTCAGCAAGGAGCGCAGACGGTCATCAGCAATAGCCAGCTCGGCAGGCGGACGATGCGATGCCAGCACGACCTGTTTGTTCTCGGCGATCAGCGCCGCGATCGTATTGAGGAATTCATCCTCGGTCTTCGGCTTGCCGGCAATGAAATGGACATCATCGATCAGCAGGAAATCGACCCCGCGGACCGTCTCCTTGAAGGTTATGGTGTCGCGCGCGCGCATCGCCGTCACGAAGCCGGACAGGAATTCCTCGGCCGTGAGGTAGAGCGCCTTGCGCGGGCTTGGTGACTGGGTGACGGCGCTGGCGACTGCATGCATGAGATGCGTCTTGCCGACACCGTAATCGCCATAGAAGAAAACCGGATTGAAGGGCGGACGGGCCGCCGAAACAATACTGCGTGCCGCGGCAGCCGCGACTTCATTGGCGGGCCCGACGCGGAAGGAGTCGAAACTGAAACGTGGCTCGATCGCATCAGCCTGGCGCGCGCCGGGCACGATAGCGGTTCCGGCGGGTGCTGCAGGCTGCGGCCGATCGCGCACCACGTCTGATTGTGGCTCGGCCTGACCCTCGGCGAGGACAAGCAGGTCGCGGCGCATGGAATCGAGTTCGGTCCAAATCGCGCGAATCCGCGCTCCGACATGATCCTCAATCCAGTCGCGATTGAAGGTACTTGGAGCCAGGACGATGATCGCACCGGCATCGGACAAACGCACACGCAAACGGGCAATTTCCTGGGAGTAGAGCGCATCGCCCAGCTCGGTCCGAAGACGAGCCCGGACCGCACGCCAGACCGCCGCAATTTCGGTCGCCCCATGCGCCTCGAATGCCGCTGTCCTCGTCTCGGAAACTGCCAATTTTTTATATGCCATCGTCCGCCACACTTGTCAGTTGCTCCACGTCGAGGTGAGAGCTAGGTGTTTGTTATTATGGCACATTCACGCTTTCTCAACGCGCCGCCCTGCCGCGTTGAAGCCGGAATTTTTCCGCATCGGAATGATCGCCCTCAGAGCGTCAAAGGTTACCGCTTCCCGAAAGTCGGTCAACATGATTCAACGCCCGCATTTCGAGATTCTTCGCTTGACACGGGAAATCTGTGACCGGGCCGAAGCTTGGCAAATGTGTTATTTTTTTTCTGCGGCGAATGGTTCGAATCCACCACAAGATTCTCTTATGGAACAGGGGGTCGCCTGGCATGAAAGGCGCAGCAAAAACAGCTCCGTATCAGGAATATTATATGACCACGGCGCTTTTTGGGTCAGCAGCCCGGCGCAAGAGGTGGCTTGGCGAACGGACAGAAAAATACGCCCGGAACGCGAGTTCCGGACGTATTCAATTCATTCAGCCCTGGCGCGAAATCAGGCAGCCATTGCCTTCACGCGAGCCGACAGGCGCGAGACTTTGCGTGAGCTGGTGTTCTTGTGGAACACGCCCTTGCTGACAGCGCGCATCATTTCTGACTCCGCGGTCACCAGTGCGGCTTTCGCCACAGCCTGATCGCCAGCGGCGATCGCAAGTTCGACCTTCTTCACATAAGTCCGAACGCGGGAGCGACGAGCCTTGTTGACGGCAGTGCGGCGCGCAATCTTGCGGACCATTTTCTTGGCCGAGCTTGTATTGGCCATGGGTTCTAACCTCTTCATGCGACCGGGACCAGAGCCCGATTAAATCCGTGAGCGGCGGCGTATAGGCCCTAGAAGCCGGGGCGTCAACTGCCCCTGCCGCCAGTTTGACTAACGATGCTTGAAATGCGCAGCGCGCTTCTCGGCAAAGGCAGACATGCCTTCGCTCTGATCTTCCAGCGCGAACTGCGACTGGAAGACCCGGCGTTCGAAACGCACGCCTTCCGTCAGGCCGATTTCAAAGGCGCGATTGACCGATTCCTTGGTCATCATCGCAACCGGCAGGGATTTGACGGCAATCGCCTCAGCGGCCTCCATGGCCACGTCCAGCAAGTCTTCTGCGGGCACGACGCGCGAGACCAGGCCAGAGCGTTCGGCCTCTTCAGCATCCATCATGCGCCCGGTCAGGCACATATCCATCGCCTTTGCCTTGCCAACGGCACGGGGAAGGCGCTGCGTTCCACCAGAGCCCGGCATGACACCAAGATTGATTTCCGGCTGGCCGAATTTGGCAGTCTGCGATGCGATGATGAAATCGCACATCATGGCGATTTCACAGCCACCGCCGAGCGCATACCCGGAGACCGCAGCAATGATCGGCTTGCGGAAGCGGGCCACCGCCTCCCAGGTCTCGGCAAAGGGGTCGTGCATGTAAAGGCCGACGAAATCGCGAGCCTGCAATTCCTTGATGTCGGCACCCGCGGCGAAGGCTTTCTTCGAACCGGTCAGCACAACACAGCCAATCCCGGCATCCTTCTCGAATGCGGCAAGTACTGTTGCGAGTTCCGTGGTCAACTCGTCGCACAGCGCGTTGAGGGCCTCAGGGCGCGAAAAGGTGATTACCCCGACGCGACCTTCGGTCTTCACTTGAATCGTCTTGTAAGCCATGTCGGCGCTCCGTATGCCGGCGCGGAAGCTCCGCGCGAAAAAACCGCGCCGCTATAACGCAGACCGGAGCGCCGGTCGATACCGGCAGCAGTCCGGGACTCAGGCGGCACTGACCAAGCTATTGCCGCTCAACGATAATGCCGGAATCGCGCAAAAGCTCCACGACACCGTTTTCGCCACTCAAGTGCGCCGCGCCGACCGCGACGAAGACTGTGCCCTCGCCGTCGAGCAATTCCTGGATTTGCGGCACCCAGTCATGATTGCGCTGGACAATCAGCGCCTGATACATCTCGGGCGCGCCCTCGCGCATCTCGGCATTCACGATCCGGTCAATGGCGTCGACATCGCCCGCCGCCCAGGCCCGAACCATGTCGTCGAGCAGGGCCGGGGTCCGCTCCATTTCACGCAAGCCTTCGGTAAAACCGCGCACCTGCACCTCGTCCGGCAAGTCGGCGAGAACCCGAACCTGTTGTTCGGCGGTCTCAAAATACCCGATTTCGACATCAGAACCGGCGATTGCGGTCAGGAGCGCCTTCTCGACGCCCGCTTCCGGATCGAGCCCGAGCGCCTGCATTTGCGCCACGGACAGGACGATCTGTGCCAGCCAGGGCCGCATCGGCTCCAGCATTTGCGGCGTCGCGCCAACGCTCGGCGCGACGCTCGCCAACAGGGCAATCGCCTCGGCATCCAGCAATGAAGACAGCGTCACGCCTTGCGGGTTGAGCCCGAGCTGGACGACCAATGCCTGCACCCGGGCCTGCGCGCCCTCGCCCTGGACATCGGCCTCGAGATAGAGCGAGTCCGCACTTGCGAGATGGGCGCGCAATTCACCGGTCTGCCAATCCAGGCTGGGTGGCAAGAGGTGGAAGGTGCCGAACAGATAGATATCTGAATCGGCATCGGACATATGCCACAAGGCCGGCGAGGCCTCGAGGTCGGAATAATCGGCCAGTTGAGCATGGGATGCGCCGGCGGCGGCGGACATGGCCAGCCCTGTGGCAGCGAAGATCGCGCCGCAGGTGGACGCCAGGCGGTGAAGGAATTTGGTTTGGCGAGTCATGCGGCCTACTCCAGATCAGATTTGAATATTGCCAGGATATTAGCCAGTTCAGGCCAGATTACGTCACGGGAAAATTCGCGCGCCCATCCCCCCTTTGGCAGGCCTAACGCTGGCAGGACGGGCAAAAGAAAGTCGAGCGGCCGGCCTGGACGATACGGGTGATCGCCCCGCCGCACCCGGAAGTCGGACACGCTGCACCCTCGCGGCCATAGACGTTGAAACGATGCTGGAAATAGCCCAGCGCGCCATCCGCACCGGCAAAGTCCTTCAAGGTAGAGCCGCCAGCCGCGATGGCCTCCTCGATGACATTGCGGATCGCCGTCGCCAGGCGCTCGGCACGTACGCCGGGAATATTGCGCGCCTCGCGCAGCGGGCTGATACCGGCGCGGTGCAAGGCCTCGCACACATAGATATTGCCCAGGCCAGCGACAACGCGCTGGTCAAGCAGGGCGGACTTGACGGGGGTTCGCTTGCCCGCCAGCGCCGCGCCCAGCGCCGGGCCGGAAAACGTGTTCGAATTGGGTTCGGGCCCAAGGCCGGCGAGGTTGGGCTGGCCAGCCTCACTGCCGGTCTCGAACATCAACATGAAGCCAAAACGTCTGGGATCATTGTAGCGAATGGTGACCCCGCCCTCGATCTCGAACACTACATGATCATGTTTGGGATTGGCGGGCGCGGCGTAGACAAAGTCTCCGGGCTGCCGCATCGCCGCCGCCGCCTCGATCGAAAACCGGCCCGACATGCCAAGATGGACCAGCAGGGTCTCGCCGCTGGTCAACCGCAGCAGGAGATACTTGGCGCGCCGGTCGATCCGCTCGACGCGATGTCCGGCGAGCCGCTCGACCATGCCTTCGGGGAAGGGGAAGCGCAGATTGGGGCGATTGAGCACGACCTGCTCGACCCGGCGGCCTTGCAGGGCCGGGATCAGACCGGACCGGACGGTTTCCACTTCAGGCAGTTCAGGCACGGGCGCTCCAGTTCAGATCCACGCCGGGCCGTGTCATTCGCCCAGGCTGGCAGGTTTGATGTAACGGGCCGCAACGATCCCGGGACCCAGGCGGCGATCCAGCTGGCCACACCAGGTCGGCGCGAGCAAGTCCGCCGACCCGCCCGGTACAGCCCGGCCTGCGGCATCACGAACCGCCGAGGCCGCTTTGCGTGGGCGCCCGCTTCACTTATTGTCGGCGCATGAGCGATTTTCCCGATCCAGCCGCGCAAGCCGATACCGTTCCATTCGGCTTTGAAGATGTCGACCGCACGCAAAAGGCCGGGCTGGTTCGAAACGTGTTTGATCGCTCGGCACGCCGCTATGACCTCATGAATGATCTGATGTCGCTGGGCGTGCATCGCGCCTGGAAAGACATGGTGATGACACGCGCCAACCCGCAGCCCGGCGAGCGATTGCTGGATGTGGCTGGCGGCACGGGCGATCTGGCGCGCAGCTTCCTGACCAAGGCGGACCGGGCCGGTCAACGCCGCGCAGACCCGCGCCGCGCCGAAGCGATCGTGCTGGACATCAATGAGCAAATGCTGCGAGCCGGCATCAAGCGCGGCGTCGAGGCCAGCCATACGGGGCGGATCGACTGGGTGACCGGCAATGCCGAATGCCTGCCGCTGAAGGATCACAGTTTTGATTGCGTCACGATCTCGACCGGGATCCGAAATGTCACCGACCGTGCAGCGGCGCTCAAGGATATGCGGCGCGTTCTGAAACCGGGCGGCCGCTTCCTCTGCCTCGAGTTTTCGCGCCCGACCAGCCGAGCCTGGGAATCCCTCTACGACGCCTGGTCATTCAATGTAATGCCTGAACTCGGGGAGCATGTCGCCAAGGACCGCGCCAGCTATCAATACCTGGTCGAATCCATCCGACGTTTCCCCGACCAGGAGAGCTTTGCCGCCGAATTGCGCGACGCCGGCTTCAGCCAGGTCGGTTACACGAATTTTTCCGGCGGAATTGCAGCCCTCCACACCGGCTGGGCCTGATCCCTCAGCGCGCGTCCCGGCTCGCCATTATCCAGGCCTGGGCCTCGGCAATACTGTCGAATAATTTCAGCCCAGCTGGGTAATCGCCGGCTCCGAGCCCGATCCAGTATTTGACGAGCGGCAGTTTCATCGGGTCCGCACAGACCTGGGCGCTCAGTGTCGGCTTACCTGCATAGGCGGACCGGAGAATCTCGCCCAGATCGGCCTTGCCGCGCGCAACCGCTTCGATATCGAGATCGCCCAGCAGGCCATCGCTATAATCAATGATGCGGTCCCACTCCGGCGTCCAGCCCGGGAACAGGACTGATTGCCGCAACAATGCCACAGCGTCTTCGATCCGCAGCGGGCCATGAAAACTGGTCAAAACCCACCGGTTCTCATGATCGAACTCGATTGTGTGGCGCATCTCAAGACTGGCTCCTGCCTGATGCTAACCTTTGGCAAGCACAGAGCAAGGAGGGATGTTGCCCGGCGCACCGCGACTCCACGCCGCCCTCGCCAATCACAGCCGCTGCCTCTAAACAGCTCCGACATGTTTGCGACTCTGGCCTCCTTCGCGCGATTGCTACGCGCCCTGCTCACCCTGATGCGGCACGACGCGATTCTCCCCGTCGAGTATCAGGCGTTCTATCCGGCCCCAGCGCGGCTGGCCGGACGACTGGCGCGTCTGTTTGCCCGGCATGACACGGCCGACAATCCAGGCGAGCGACTGGCCCGCGCACTGGAAAAGCTTGGCCCCTCCTACGTCAAATTCGGTCAGATCCTCGCCACACGCGGCGATGTAATCGGCGAACGCTTCGCGCGCGGCCTGTCGCGGCTGCAGGACCGGATGCCCCCCTTCGACGATGCCAAGGCCCGCGCCATCATCGCGGCCGAGCTTGGCGCACCGGTCGAAACACTGTTCAAAACCTTCGGGCCGCCGATCGCCGCCGCCTCCATCGCCCAGGTTCATCGCGCAACGACGCAGGGCGATGTCGAGGTCGCCGTCAAGGTCCTGCGCCCCGATATCGAGCTGCGCATCGCGCGCGATATCCGCACCCTCTCACTGGGCGCCGCGCTCGCGGAAAAACTGGTCCCGGCCAGCCGCCGTCTGGAGCCGCAAAAGTTTGTCGCCACGATCGCCCGCTCGCTGAGCTTCGAAACCGATTTGCGGCTGGAGGCCGCCGCCGCGTCGGAATTGTCCGAAGCTGCGATGGCGGTCGAGCATTATCGCATCCCCGAGGTCGAGTGGACCTTGTCGTCCAAACGCATCCTGACCACGCACTGGGTTATGGGTGCACCGCTCAGCGACCCGGCCCGGGTGGAGACACTTGGCCTGGACAAGGCAGCACTGGCCACGACCCTCACGCGCGCCTTTCTCGGCACAGCCCTCGATCGCGGCGTGTTTCATGCCGACATGCATGCCGGAAACCTGTTCGCGGCGGCCAATGGCGATCTCTGGGCCGTCGATTTCGGCATTATGGGCCGGATTGGCCGGCCGGAACGCCGTTTTCTGGCGCTCATCCTGCACGGCTTCCTGACGCGCGATTACATGGCCGCAGCGCGGGCGCATTTCGCCGCCGGATACGTGCCGGACGAACATGCCGTGGCCGATTTCGCCAGCGCGCTCCGCGCGGTCGGCGAGCCGATCTTCGGCAAGCAGGCCGACGAAGTGCCGATGTCGCGCGTCCTGATGCAGTTGTTCGAGATCACTGATTTGTTCGACATGCGCCTGCGGCCCGAGCTGGTGATGCTGCAAAAGACCATGGTCCAGTGCGAAGGCGTCGCGCGCTCCCTCGATCCGCAGCACAATATGTGGGCCGCCGCGACACCGGTGGTCGAGGCCTGGATGAGGCGCGAACTGGGGCCGGAGGGCCGCATCCGCGATTTTGGCGAGGATATGGAGCGCCTCTACGGCGCCCTGCGCGTCCTGCCCGATACCGTTGAGGACTGGGCCGATATCGGTGCGCGCCTGAAGTCGGGTGAACTCACCCTGTGCACGGCACCGCCGCCGCGCCCCTGGGCGGTCCGACTCGCCTGGCTGGGCGCTGCGGCCCTGGCGGGCGCTGCTGTCATGTGGGCCATTTTGTAAAATCCGAAACCCTGATGACACGCTCCGGTAATACTCTTGTGCTTTAGTATGAGCATGACACTGAGCAAAAGCCCCACTCCAGAGCATCTCGAACTTCAACGCGAGTTCTTCCGTATCGACGCGGCGACTGTCGCGCGCATACAACGGCTGAAGCCACGCATTATGGGCTATGCAGCCGAGACACTTGAAACGCTGTTCGATCACCTCACCTCAAATCCCGAGGTCGGTGATTATTTCGAGATTTCCGACAATACCCGCTATCTGCGCGACGGCATGCTGGCCCATTGCGAGCTCGTCTTCTCGGCACGCTTTGACAAAAAGTATTATGAGGCGGTCGATCAGATGGGATTGCGTCACAGCAAGCTGGACTACCCGTCGCACGCCTATTCCTCGGCCTATGCCAATCTGATGGCGGGCATCATGCGCCACGGCCTGGAAGCCGACCGCAAGCTCGATGCCGAGGATTTGTCTGCCATTACGCGCATTTCGATCTATGACATGGAATTGACCATTGCCGCCTTCTTCCGGCACCAGCTGGACAAACAGGCCGCGCTCTATGCCGACACCGAAAAAGTCCGCGACATGATGGCCGACCGCCGCCTCGCCAGCTGAGACCCGCCACCGGCATCGCGGCTAAAGACCGCAAGCCGACAAGGGGCTTGGGATTTTGGGCACGAGCCGCTAGTTAGTCCCGGTATTGAACTGGGAGCATGGCCGTGTCCGACAAGCGGATCCTCTTGATCATTGGTGGCGGGATCGCCGCCTATAAAAGCCTGCTGCTGATCCGTGAATTGCAACGGCGCGGCATCGGCTCGCGCTGTATCCTGACCTCTGCCGGCGGCGAATTCGTCACCCCGCTCAGCGTCTCGGCGCTGTCGGGCGAGCGCGTCTTCAGCCAGTTGTTCGATCTCACCGACGAATCCGACATGGGCCATATCGAGCTGTCGCGCTCGGCCGACCTCGTCGTGGTCGCTCCGGCCACCGCCGATCTGATGGCCAAGGCCGCCCAGGGACTGGCCAATGACCTCGCCTCGACCACATTGCTGGCGACCGACAAGCCGGTCCTGATGGCGCCGGCGATGAATGTGCGGATGTGGGAGCACAAGGCGACGCAGCGCAATCTGGCGACGCTGAAACAGGATGGCATCCACTTGGTCGGCCCCGATGAGGGCGAGATGGCCTGCGGCGAATTCGGTCCCGGCCGCATGGCCGAACCGGTCGCCATCGCCGACGCCATCGAGGGCCTGCTGCATGGCTGAGCCGCTCGCCGGACGCCATGTGCTGATCACCGCCGGCCCGACCCGCGAGCCGATTGATCCGGTCCGCTATATCTCCAACCACTCCTCCGGCCAGCAAGGCTACGCGATTGCCTCGGCTTGCGCCGCGCTCGGCGCCCGGGTGACGCTGGTGTCCGGCCCGACAGCCCTGGCCGATCCTGAGGGCATCAGCGTGGTGCGGATTGAGACCGCACTGGAGATGCTCGCCGCCGTCGAGACCGCCCTGCCGGCCGATGTCTTCATCGCCGTCGCCGCCGTCGCCGACTGGCGCCCCGCCGCGCCCTCCGACACCAAGATCAAGGCCGACAAGGCGAGCGTTTCATCGCTGCCGCTGGTGGAAAATCCCGACATTCTCAAAACCATCAGCCATCTCGCCAAAAGCCGTCCCGGCCTGGTGGTCGGTTTTGCCGCCGAGACCCATGATGTCGAAGCCCTCGCCACCGCCAAGCGCCTGCGCAAGGGCTGTGACTGGATCGTCGCCAATGATGTCTCCGGCGATGTCATGGGCGGCGCCGAGAATGCCGTCACCCTGGTCACGCCACAGGGCAGCGAACACTGGCAACGTGCACCCAAGGGGGAAATCGCGGCCCGGCTGGCTTCCCGCATCGCCGACGCGCTCTAGTTTTCCCCAGCCGGCCTGCCGTGCGCACTGGCCAGCCCGCCGCTGCCGCGCTTCAATCAAGCTCTCTGCCACTGTGCCGGACCCCGCCCGATGAAAACCCTCCACGTCCAGATCAAGCCGCTGCCGCATTATGAGGGCCTGGCCCTGCCGGCCTATGAGACGCCGCAATCGGCCGGCATGGATCTGCGCGCCGCCATTCCCGAAGACGAGCCGGTCATCATCCCGCATGGCGAATGGCGCCTGGTCCCGGTCGGGATCGCGATTGCCCTGCCCGACGGTTTCGAGGCGCAAGTGCGGCCGCGCTCGGGGCTTGCGGCCAAGAAGGGAATTGCCTGTGTCAATTCACCCGGCACGGTCGATGCCGATTATCGCGGCGAGATCCGGGTCAATCTGATCAATCACGGGCCGGAAGACTTCGTCATCAATCGCGGCGACCGCATCGCGCAAATGGTGATCGCGCCGGTGATGCAGGCGCTCTGGCTGGTCACCGACGAGCTCAGCGAGACCCAGCGCGGCAGTGGCGGTTTCGGCTCCACCGGTGTGTGATCGAGAAAGCGTGATCGCGGCCCACAGTGACAGGGCGACCCGCCGCCCCTACATAGCCACCAGCTTCCATTGAGGGTTTTCCCATGACCGACACTCCGGGCCGCGGCCGCATCTACAGCTCCATCGCCGACACCATCGGCAATACGCCGCTGGTCGAGCTCTCGGCGCTGGCCGCCAAGCATGGCGCGAAAGCCCGCATCCTGGCCAAGCTGGAATTCTTCAACCCGCTCTCCAGCGTCAAGGACCGGATCGGCGTCGCGATGATCGATGCGCTGGAAGCCGCCGGCAAGCTGGGCGAAGGCAGCGTCATGATCGAGCCGACCTCGGGCAATACCGGCATCGGCCTCGCCTTTGTCGCCGCCGCCCGCGGCCATCGCCTGATCCTGACCATGCCGGAAAGCATGTCGATCGAGCGCCGCAAACTGTTGGCCCATCTCGGCGCCGAACTCGTCCTCACCGATCCCGCCAAGGGCATGAATGGCGCCATCGCCAGGGCGAAGGAATTGATCGAGGCGACGCCGGGCGCGGTGATGCCGAGCCAGTTCTCCAATCC